>NZ_JBJQJP010000002.1:0-517575 GCF_046487365.1 Escherichia sp. WS1451 | reverse complement strand
GTGGTAATGAATGAAGACGACTGCAAAATAAGAAGAGGAAATGCAGCAGAATTATTTTCAGGGATACGGCACATCGCTATTAATATTTTGACGAATGATAAGGTATTCAAGCCAGGGTTAAGACGTAAGGTGCGAAAAGCAGCCATGGACAGAAACTATCTGGCGTCAGTCCTTGCGGGGAGCGGGCTTTCGTAATCTTGCCCTGTGGATAGATCCTTTAGGATTAACGGTTACTCCTCTCAGGGAAAGATCACGTAATGCTGCTTTTTTGTACTAAACAATTCGCATTTTATGTTTAAAAATTGAGATATTCCTCATTACATAAAGCTGTTTTTTATAGCTTATACATGATCAAATACTCCTTACATAATTAAGGAGAACAAAATGGAACTTAAAAAATTGATGGAACATATTTCTATTATCCCCGATTACAGACAAGCCTGGAAAGTGGAACATAAATTATCGGATATTCTACTGTTGACTATTTGTGCCGTTATTTCGGGTGCAGAAGGCTGGGAAGATATAGAGGATTTTGGGGAAACACATCTCGATTTTTTGAAGCAATATGGTGATTTTGATAATGGTATTCCTGTTCACGATACCATTGCCAGAGTTGTATCCTGTATCAGTCCTGCAAAATTTCACGAGTGCTTTATTAACTGGATGCGTGACTGCCATTCTTCAGATGATAAAGGCGTCATTGCAATTGATGGAAAAACGCTCCGGCATTCTTATGACAAGAGCCGCCGCAGGGGAGCGATTCATGTCATTAGTGCGTTCTCAACAATGCACAGTCTGGTCATCGGACAGATCAAGACGGATGAGAAATCCAATGAGATTACAGCTATCCCAGAACTTCTTAACATGCTGGATATTAAAGGAAAAATCATCACAACTGATGCGATGGGTTGCCAGAAAGATATTGCAGAGAAGATACAAAAACAGGGCGGTGATTATTTATTCGCTGTAAAAGGAAATCAGGGGCGGCTTAATAAAGCCTTTGAGGAAAAATTTCCACTGAAAGAATTAAATAATCCAGAGCATGACAGTTACGCAATTAGTGAAAAAAGTCACGGCAGAGAAGAAATCCGTCTTCATATTGTTTGCGATGTCCCTGATGAACTTATTGATTTCACGTTTGAATGGAAAGGTCTGAAGAAATTATGCGTGGCAGTCTCCTTTCGGTCAATAATAGCAGAACAAAAGAAAGAGCCAGAAATGACGGTCAGATATTATATCAGTTCTGCTGATTTAAGCGCAGAGAAGTTCGCCACAGCAATCCGAAACCACTGGCACGTGGAGAATAAGCTGCACTGGCGTCTGGACGTGGTAATGAATGAAGACGACTGCAAAATAAGAAGAGGAAATGCAGCAGAATTATTTTCAGGGATACGGCACATCGCTATTAATATTTTGACGAATGATAAGGTATTCAAGGCAGGGTTAAGACGTAAGATGCGAAAAGCAGCCATGGACAGAAACTATCTGGCGTCAGTCCTTGCGGGGAGCGGGCTTTCGTAATCTTTCCCTGGAGTGGCAAAGAACTGGTGGTGAATAATCCCGTTATTCGCAGACTTTTAACAATATGATTAAGCTGCATCTTAAGCGTATCCAGAATGGACTTTTATTGGGGGTAATTACGGATGAAAATTTTTGTGAGGGCAAGAATAACTATAATGGGCGTTAATAAATTGGCAAGCCGGGAACTTGATGTTTTCTTAATGGCATGTTGGCGAAGAATATATTCTGCAAGTTGACGTTTTTGTTGGCGCTTTATTTAAAAGGGTGTAGTACAAACCTGTACAAATTCAAGTAGGCATTATTGCCGTAAAAAAGCATCACCGGACACATAACATTCACAACGTGTGTTAATTTTACTGACATCTTTCAAAAGGAGCACAATCATGCCGCACATAGACATTAAATGTTTTCCACGTGAACTGGACGAACAACAAAAAGCAGCACTTGCTGCAGATATTACCGACGTTATTATTCGCCATCTGAACAGTAAAGACAGTTCGATAAGCATTGCTCTACAGCAGATTCAACCAGAATCATGGCAAGCTATCTGGGACGCCGAAATTGCGCCCCAAATGGAGACGCTGATAAAGAAACCTGGTTACAGCATGTAATGCTTAACCTGCCGTAACACGCTTGCCGCTGGTAACAAACGTGCCAGCGCCTAAATGATGCAACGTATTGAGCTTATCATCATCAAACTGCCAGCGGCCTTCAACAAATACCCGTGCGTCTGCCGCTGCTGATACTACCTCGCCAAACAGTGTGTCGTATTTTTCTTGCGCAGAAGTCGCAGGTAGCAGGCGACACTCCATCCACGCCAGACATTTTTCCTCGACCAGCGGCAAACCAAGCACCGGGCCTTTCACAACCGGAATACCATAGCAATTAAACTTATCTTCATCACGCCCCGACACACTTCCCACCGCCCACGTCCAGTTAGTTGCTGCAACGCCCGGGATAACGATGCCAAATTTACCGTTACGTTCAATCAACTCCCTGGTCCATGTCGATTTATCTACCACAATCGCGACGCGTGGCGGTTCAAACTCCACCGGCATTGACCAGGCTGCAGCCATAATGTTACGCCGCTGGGATTGCTCATCGAAACTGGTGATCAAGACAGTTGGGCCATGATTTAACAGACGGCTGGCATGGTGTAATTCGACGGGGATGAATCGGCTCACGGTATCGCCTCGCTAAGAAGGGTGTTTTAAAAGCGTAGCTCGTAACGCTATAAGTAACGAAATTAACGGGATTGGCGATTTGCGAACGTGATGCATGTCCGCGATCGCACAAAATAGCCGGTGCAGCGTCTATTCCAGGTTATAAGTTGAGAAAACCACTAAGGGAAACGCCTGATGACGCCCATTCTGAATCATTATTTTGCCCGTATTAACTGGTTGGGAGCTGCTGCGGCCAATATTGATACGCTGCGTGCATTGCACCTGAAACACAATTGCACCATTCCATTTGAAAACCTCGACGTTTTGCTGCCAAGGGAAATACAGCTTGATGATCAATCGCTGGAAGAGAAACTGGTGACAGCCCGTCGTGGTGGTTACTGTTTTGAGCAGAATGGCGTGTTTGAGCGTGTGTTACGCGAGCTGGGGTTTAACGTTCGCAGCTTGTTAGGGCGCGTAGTGTTATCAAATCCGCCAGCATTACCGCCGCGCACCCATCGTTTGTTGTTGGTGGAACTGGAAGGGGAAAAATGGATTGCTGATGTCGGTTTCGGTGGACAGACGCTAACCGCGCCGATTCGGTTAGTTCCCGAGCTCGTGCAGACCACGCCACACGGAGAGTATCGGTTGTTGCAGGAGGGTGATGATTGGGTGTTGCAGTTTAATCATCATCAGCACTGGCAGTCGATGTACCGTTTTGATCTCTGCGAGCAGCAACAAAGCGATTATGTGATGGGCAATTTCTGGTCGGCGCATTGGCCGCAGTCGCATTTTCGCCATCATTTGCTGATGTGCCGCCATTTACCGGACGGCGGCAAGCTGACACTGACCAATTTTCATTTTACCCATTATGAAAATGGGCACGCAGTTGAGCAGCGAAATCTACCAGATGTGGCGTCGTTATATGCCGTGATGCAGGAACAGTTTGGTCTGGGCGTAGATGATGCGAAACATGGCTTTACTGTGGATGAGTTAGCGCTGGTGATGGCGGCGTTTGATACGCACCCGGAGGCGGGAAAATAATTTATGTCAGGTTGCCGGATGTGGCGTAAATGCCTAATCCGGCATACATTAGTCCGGTTGTAGGCCTGATAAGCGAAGCGCATCAGGCAACGGTTTCAGAGTTCAATTGCCCATTCGGCATGAAACAAAATCACCGCCGTGCCAGAAATGGTGACTTTCTCCGGTTGGTTATCACGAATTGTCACCGTCACTTCAATCACGCCTTCACGCCCTAATGCGCGCCCCTGATGGCCTTTAACACGCAACACGTTGCCATCGTGTGGCAATACGTTGTGATGTACTAACCATGCACCCATCGGGCCATTGGCATTGCCAGTCACCGGATCTTCCACAATACCAATCGCAGGCGAGAACATGCGACCATCGGTTTCGTTTTTGCCTGGGCGGATCTGGAACGGGAAGAAACCATTGCAGCCAATCTGTTTGCTGATTGTGGTCAGCGCAGCAAGGTCAGGCGAAAGGGCGTCGATATCCACTTCCGGCTTCAGTGGAATCATCACTTTTGAGTGTCCTGTGGTAGCCACCTGGATTGGCAAGCCTTGCAAAATATCGTCTTCAGTGAGATGAAGCGCGTTGATAATCGCTGCACGTGTTTCACCTTTCAGCGGTGGCTCAAAGCCTGGAGTACCTTGTTCCAGCGAAATACGATAATCATCATTTTGCTTTTCGATAGTCACACGATGTTTTCCTGCCCGCGACGTTTGCCAGACGGTGCAATTTCCTAAACCTAACACCTTTGCACGTACATAGTGCGCAGCTACTGTCGCGTGACCACAAATCGGCACTTCAACCGTTGGCGTAAAGTAGCGGATGCGCACATCGCTGTCGTCGCTGTGCAGCAGAAAAGCAGTTTCCGAATGACCTAACTCGCGGGCGATAAGCTGCATTTGCGCTTCGCTAAGATTATCGGCGGGGAAAACAACATCGGCAGAATTGCCGCGAAACGGTTGAG
This sequence comes from Escherichia sp. WS1451, assembly GCF_046487365.1. Taxonomy (NCBI): domain Bacteria; kingdom Pseudomonadati; phylum Pseudomonadota; class Gammaproteobacteria; order Enterobacterales; family Enterobacteriaceae; genus Escherichia; species Escherichia sp. WS1451. Next base: position 512,898 of record NZ_JBJQJP010000002.1, on the reverse strand, counting down.
AGGTAAAAGCATCGACGTGGTAAACCTGCGGTTTCATTAATGTTCTCCTGTGGCTGGAGAACTATCATAGCCTGCAAGTGGCCGGAGAGCGAAGAGCTATCCGGCCCGCGAGAGAATTAACGCCGCGAACGCACAATCTGATACCGACGAGTAAAGTACTCAAACGGCGCGCTCCAGACATGCACCAGTCGGGTGAACGGGAAGAGCAGAAAGATGGTCATTCCAAGCACCAGATGAACGCGGAATATAAAGGCGACACCATCAAGATGCGTAGATGCACCGCCCTGGAAAGTGACAATGCTTTGCGCCCAGCCCACCAGCTTCATCATTTCACTGCCGTCCGGATGTTGTGCTGAAAAAGGAATGGTGGTTAACCCAAGAATGCACTGAATTAACAAAATGGCGAGGATCAGTATATCCGCACCAGAAGACGTCGCCCTGATACGCGGATTTGTTAAACGACGCACCAGTAGTCCCGCACCGCCAATCAGCGTCAATACCCCACATATTCCGCCGAGGATCATCGCCATCTGCTGTTTTACCGCCACCGGCAGAAACCACGCGTACATCCAGTGCGGCGTTAACATGCCGAACAGATGACCGAAGAAGATCCCCAGAATGCCGATATGGAACAAGTTCGACCACAGCACCATCCCGCGTTTATCCAGCATCTGGCTGGAGGCGGCGCGCCAGGTATACTGCCCGTAATCGTAGCGCAGCCAGCTTCCAAGGATAAAAACCGTGCCACACAAGTACGGGTAGATATCATAAAAAAAGACGTTCAGATACTGAATCATTTCCCACCTCCCGCACTGATGTCGACATACTGCGGCGCGACATCCTGGCTAAAGCGTCGCTGATATTGATTAAGCGGCGAGCTGTCACACGCCGTGGCGTTATCTTCAATAAACTTCACCTGTTCTTCTTCCCACACCGCATCCAGCGCCTGGCGGGTGTCGTCACGCTCTTCACTGCGAATCTGTTTTGTGACGCTGTCACTTGACAGAGGGCTTCCTGCCAGTTGCAACATGGTGTCAAATAACGCGTACCACGGTGCCTCGCGTTGTTTTAAGCGTCCGCCAAGCAGGGCGAGGATCGGCGCAACGTTGAGCAAGCCTTCTTTCGCCTGATCGTCCGGCAGTACGCTTAAGTACTCCAGATACAGCGGTAGATAATCGGGCAGTTCTCGACAATCCAACTGCAGGCCGACCTTTTCATACTCCGCCAGCAGGTCCACCATTGCCTGGCCGCGATCGCGGGACTCGGCATGAACATGTTCGAACAGCAGCAGCGATGTGGTACGTCCACGGTCAAACACTTCGCACCATTCGGCCTGTTTATCCAGCAGCGGCGCGTTAAGCAGGTTGCGGGTAAAATCCGTAAGCATCGGCGCGTCGCGGCGGATCAACGCCAGCGCGTCCTCCTTGCATTCCCACAACAGCTCGTCCGGATACTCCATCAACAGGCCGATCACTTTGAGGATCTGCATTATTCGCCCTCCGCTTTGTCGCGCACTTCGGTGATGTTGATGGCATCGATACGGCTACTGTTGAACAGGTTGAATTTGCTGTCCGAGCCATGGCAACCGTCGCCAAAGGTAAAACCGCAGCCGTTGCGTTCAGCAAAGGCATCGCCCGCCATTTCCCGATGACTGGTTGGAATGACAAAACGGTCTTCATAGTTGGCAATGGCGAGGTAGCGATACATCTCTTCGACCTGGGCGATGCTCAGGCCTACTTCGTCAATGGCGCGGGTATCGGTAACGCCTTCCACGGTTTGTGAACGCATATAGTGGCGCATCGCCATCATCCGTTTCAGCGCCCGCAGTACCGGACCGGTATCGCCGGCACTCAACATATTGGCGAGATATTGCACCGGAATACGCAGGCTTTCGATGGCGGGCAGCACGCCTTCGCTTTTCGGCAAACCTCCCGCATCAGCGTAGGACTGAATCGGTGACAGCGGCGGAACGTACCAGACCATCGGCAGGGTGCGGTATTCAGGGTGCAGCGGTAGCGCCAGTTTCCAGTCCATTGCCATTTTGTAGACTGGCGAACGCTGGGCAGCGTCAATCACGTTTTGTGGAATACCTTGTTTCAGGGCTTCCTCGATCACCGAGGGATCGTGCGGATCGAGGAACACTTCGCACTGGCGTTCATAGAGGTCAACTTCGCGCTCGGTGCTCGCCGCTTCCTCGATGCGGTCGGCGTCGTAAAGCAGCACGCCCAGATATCGGATGCGACCCACGCAGGTTTCTGAGCACACGGTGGGTTGGCCTGACTCAATTCGTGGGTAACAGAAGATACATTTTTCTGACTTGCCGCTTTTCCAGTTGAAGTAGATTTTTTTGTACGGACAACCGCTAATGCACAAACGCCAGCCACGGCATTTATCCTGATCGATCAGCACAATGCCGTCTTCTTCGCGTTTGTAGATAGCGCCGCTTGGGCAGGTCGCCACGCAACTGGGATTGAGACAGTGTTCGCACAAGCGCGGCAGGTACATCATGAAGGTGTTTTCAAACTGCCCGTACATCTCCTTTTGCATGGCCTCGAAGTTGCGGTCACGGGCGCGTTTTTCGAATTCGCCGCCCAACAATTCTTCCCAGTTTGGCCCCCAGATCACTTTGTCCATCCGTTTGCCGTCAATCAGTGAACGCGGGCGAGCAGTAGGGATATGTTTGCCTTCCGGTGCGCTATGCAAATGTTCGTAGTCGAAGGTGAAAGGTTCGTAGTAATCATCAATCTGCGGCACCACCGGGTTGGCGAAGATTTTGGTTATTACGCCCATCTTGCTGCCCAGACGCGGGCGGATCTTGCCATTCACATCACGCACCCAGCCGCCTTGCCACTCTTCCTGATCTTCCCAGTTTTTCGGATAACCAATGCCCGGTTTGGTTTCGACGTTGTTAAACCATGCGTACTCCATGCCTTCGCGTCCGGTCCAGACGTTTTTACAGGTCACCGAACAGGTATGGCAGCCAATACATTTATCGAGGTTAAGCACCATGCCGACTTGCGAACGTATTTTCATTTTTTCGCCTCCTGTACCTGATCGCGACCTTCATCATCCAGCCAGTTAACGTTCTTCATCTTGCGGATCATGATGAATTCGTCGCGGTTCGAGCCGACGGTGCCGTAGTAGTTAAAGCCCCAGGCCAGCTGCGCGTAACCGCCAATCATATGCGTTGGTTTCGGACAAACGCGGGTGACCGAGTTATGAATGCCGCCGCGCATGCCAGTTACTTCCGAACCAGGAATATTCATAATGCGTTCCTGGGCGTGATACATCATGGTCATGCCCGGCGGTACACGTTGGCTGACCACCGCGCGGGCCGTCAGCGCGCCGTTGGCGTTAAACACTTCCACCCAGTCGTTATCGACAATGGTCAGTTCACGGGCATCGGTTTCGCTGATCCAGACAATTGGTCCACCGCGAGAGAGCGTCAGCATTAGCAGGTTTTCACTGTAGGTTGAGTGAATGCCCCATTTCTGGTGCGGCGTCAGGAAGTTAAGTGCTTTTTCCGGGAAGCCGTTTGGCGGTATCTGGCGCATTTCACTGACGCTACGGGTGTCAATAGGCGGGCGATAAGCCACCAGGCTTTCACCAAAAGCACGCATCCACGGATGATCCTGATAGAGCTGCTGGCGTCCCGACAGCGTGCGCCACGGAATTAACTCATGAACGTTGGTGTATCCCGCGTTATAGGAAACGTGATCGCTTTCCAGACCGGACCATGTGGGGCTGGAGATAATTTTACGTGGCTGCGCCTGAATATCGCGAAAGCGAATCTTCTCGTCCTCTTTGTGCAGCGCCAGATGGGTATGTTCGCGTCCGGTGATCTCGCCCAGCGCCTGCCACGCTTTGACTGCAACATGACCGTTGGTTTCCGGTGCAAGAGCCAGAATCACTTCTGATGCGTCAATGGCGGTGTCAATCAGCGGACGCCCCTGTGCCGGGCCTTCACGCTTGGTGTAGTTGAGTTTGCCGAGGAAATCGATTTCATCCTGGGTATTCCACGAAATCCCTTTACCGCCGTTGCCAAGTTTGTCCATCAATGGCCCGAGCGAGGTAAAGCGTTCATAGGTAGCAGGGTAGTCGCGTTCCACCGCCACAATATTGGGCGCGGTTTTACCCGGGATCAGATCGCATTCGCCTTTGCGCCAGTCGAGCACTTCACACGGCTGGGAGAGTTCTGCCGGAGAGTCATGTAGCAGTGGTTGTAATACCACGTCGGTTTCTTTGCCAAGATGACCCACGCACAGTTGCGAAAATGCTTTGGCGATACCTTTGTAGATTTCCCAGTCGCTGCGTGATTCCCACGCCGGATCGACCGCCGCAGAAAGCGGATGAATAAACGGATGCATATCCGAGGTGTTCATATCGTCTTTTTCGTACCAGGTGGCGGTGGGCAGAACGATATCGGAGAACAGGCAGGTACTGGACATACGGAAGTCGAGCGTCACCAGCAGGTCGAGCTTGCCTTCAATCGCCGCAGTTTGCCACTCGACTTCTTCTGGTTTGATCCCGTCGCTGGCACCGAGTTCCTGACCCTGAATCCCACTTTCGGTTCCCAGCAGATACTTCTGCATATACTCGTGACCTTTGCCGGAGGAGCCAAGCAGGTTAGAACGCCAGACAAACAAATTACGCGGATGATTGCTGCCGCTATCTGGTTGTTCGCAGGCCATACGTAAATCGCCCGATTTCAGCGCCTGGGCGGTGAATTCTGTGGGAGATAATCCGGCCTTGTCGGCTTCAGCTTTAATCCCGAGCGGATTACGCCCCAACTGCGGCGCAGAAGGTAGCCAGCCCATACGTTCGGCGCGAACGTTGAAATCAATCAGATGACCGCTGTACTTACTGGCATCGGCCAGCGGTGAAAGTAACTCCTGAGCAGAGACTTTTTCATAGCGCCATTGGCTGGAATGATTGTAGAAAAACGAGGTGCTGTTCATCTGGCGCGGTGGTCGGTTCCAGTCGAGCGCAAAGGCCAGTGGCAACCAGCCGGTTTGCGGGCGCAGTTTTTCCTGACCGACATAGTGTGCCCAGCCGCCACCGCTTTGCCCGACACAACCGCAGAAGATCAGCATGTTGATCATCCCACGGTAGTTCATGTCCATGTGATACCAATGGTTGACGCCAGCACCGAGGATAATCATCGAACGCCCATGCGTTTTATGGGCGGTATCGGCAAATTCACGGGCGATGGTTTCAATATACTGGCGCGGCACGCCGGTAATTTGCTCACCCCAGGCTGGGGTGTACGGTTTGATTTCAGCGTAATCTTTCGCGCTGTTTTCATCTTCCAGCCCGCGATCGAGGCCATAATTCGCCAGTACCAAATCATAAACGCTGACGACCGGACAGGTGTTGCCATCGGCTAATGTCAGGTTTTTAACGGGCAATTGGCGCACCAGGACCGGATTGTGTTTTACGCGGCGAAAATGCGGATTTTCAATGCCGCCAAAGTAGGGGAAGGCCACGCCTGCAACGGCATCATGTTGACCGAGCAGAGTTAACGACAATTCGTTTTCCGTACCGGCGGCAATGGATTCCAGATTCCATTTGCCTTTTTCTCCCCAGCGAAAACCAATCGAACCGTTCGGCACCACCAGTTCACCTGCGGTATTAACTGCCACGGTTTTCCACTGCGGATTATTGCTTTCGCCCAGTCCATCTACCAGGTCAGACGCGCGGACCATGCGCCCGGGAACGTAGCTGCCGTCGTCGCGAGGTTCCAGCATTACCAGCATCGGCATGTCGCTGTAGCGGCGGCAGTAGTTGATAAAGTAGTCGCTGGGATTATCGAGATGAAACTCTTTTAAAATGACATGGCCCATTGCCATTGCCAGGGCACTATCAGTGCCTTGTTTCGGTGCCAGCCACTGGTCGCACAATTTGGCCACTTCAGAGTAGTCAGGGGTAATGGCGATGGTTTTAGTGCCTTTGTAGCGTACTTCGGTAAAGAAATGGGCGTCCGGCGTACGTGTCTGCGGTACGTTAGACCCCCAGGCGATGATGTAACTGGAGTTATACCAGTCGGCAGATTCCGGTACGTCGGTTTGCTCGCCCCAGGTCATCGGCGAGGCGGGCGGCAGGTCGCAATACCAGTCGTAGAAGCTTAAACAGGTGCCACCTAACAGCGACAGATAACGTGTTCCGGCGGCGTAAGAAACCATCGACATCGCCGGGATCGGCGAGAAACCGGCAACGCGATCCGGGCCGTAAGTTTTGATGGTCCAGACGTTAGCAGCGGCAATCAGCTGGTTTAGCTCCTGCCAGTTGGAGCGGATAAAGCCGCCGCGTCCACGTACTTGTTTGTAGCTCAGGCACTTTTGCGGATCGTTCATAATTGATGCCCACGCCAGTACCGGATCGCTGTGTTGCTTGAGGGCTTCGCGCCACAGTTCAATCAGTCGTTTACGAATGAGCGGGTATTTCAGGCGGTTAGCGCTGTAGAGATACCAGGAGTAACTTGCGCCACGCGGGCAGCCGCGAGGTTCGTGATTTGGCAGGTCAGGGCGAGTGCGCGGGTAGTCGGTCTGTTGGATTTCCCAGGTCACCAGACCATTTTTAACGTAGATTTTCCAGCTACAGGAGCCTGTACAGTTAACACCGTGGGTGGAACGCACGATTTTGTCGAACTGCCAACGCTGGCGATAGCTGTCCTCCCAGTCGCGGTTGCTATGCATCACCTGTCCGTGACCATCGGCAAAGGTTTCGCCCTTTTGTTTGAAGTAGCGAAAGCGATCCAAAAGTTTACTCATGACATAACTCCTGCTCTAGGAATGAATTGGGATCTGATGCCTTGTCGGACGCGACACGGTTGTAGCCTGATAAGACGTGTCAGGCATCGATCTCTTATTTTTGGCTGAACTTCCGCCGACCATAAACCAGCCAGGTCAGTAGCACGCAAACGATGTAGAAGATTAAAAACACTTTCATCGCGCCCACCGGAGAGCCGGTCATATTGAGCGACATGCCAAACGCCTGCGGAATAAAAAAGCCGCCCACTGCGCCAATGGCTGAGATAAAGCCCAGAGCGGCTGCCGTTTCGGTGACGGCTTCTCTTTGAGCTTGCTCATCACTACCGCCTTTCATCTTCACCCGATAAATGGTTATCTGGCGAAAGATGACGGCGATCATCTGGAAAGTAGAACCACTTCCCAGACCCGCGGTCAGAAACAGCCCCATAAATACGGCGTAAAATGCGATGAAATTACCGGAGCCTGTGCCCGGTAAGGTAAGGAACAGCAGGGCGCTGAAAATCGCCATAAAAATGAAGTTGATCAACGTCACCCGCACGCCGCCGAATTTATCGGAAATAGCACCACCAACCGATCGCGCGATGGCACCGATAAATGGGCCAAAGAACGCCAGGCGCAGAATATTCACATCCGGGAACTGAGTTTTCGCCAGCATGGCAAAACCCGCAGAAAAACCGATAAACGAACCGAAGGTGGCAAGGTAAAGCAGGCTCAGCAGCCAGAGATGCAGGCGTTGTAACACTGGCAGCTGGTCGGCAATTGACGCGCGTGAACTGGCGATATCATTCATCCCTGACCAGGCGGCGATCGTGGCAATCGCCAGTAATGGCACCCAAATCCATGCGGCATTCGCCAGCGACATCACCGAACCGTCGGCCTGCGGTACGCCATTGACGCCGAGAAAGGCAAATACGGGTACAAAAATGACCAGCGGTGCAACCAGCTGCATCACACTTACACCTAAGTTTCCTAATCCGCCATTAATCCCAAGTGCGCTCCCTTGTTTGGCTTTTGGGAAGAAGAAACTGATATTGCCCATGCTCGAAGCAAAGTTCGCACCTGCAAAACCGCATAGCAAAGCGATAACGATAAATATCCCAAAAGGAGTATTCGGATTCTGCACGGCAATTCCGAGCCAGACGCAAGGAATAATCAGGATTGCAGTACTAAAAACCGTCCATCGGCGTCCACCGAATATAGGCACCATAAAGGAGTAGGGGACACGTAATAATGCGCCAGAAACGGAGGGTAATGCGGTTAATAAAAAGAGTTGATCGGTAGTGAAATTAAAACCGATTTTATTGAGATTAACAGTAACTGCGCTAAATAGCATCCAGACACAGAAGGCAAGAAGTAGACAACTGACTGATATCCAGAGGTTTCTTCGTGCAATATGTTTTCCTTTATTTTCCCAGAAGGCCGGATTTTCTGGTTTCCAGTCGCGTAAAAGATAACGACTATTTTTCTCATTTTGCAGTGCCATATTGTTCCTCACATGCACACATTGGTAATGAAAAAAAGACAAAACAGGAGGTAAGGCGCAATAGCCAGTTATTAGAATTAAGGATGAATCAGGTGAAGTGCTGATTAGAAGAATAGATAAGAAAGCGTAACTGCGGAGGCAGAATGTGGATTAAACAGACAGATATGTGTTACTAAATGTAACCATCAAACGGGGGTTAATCTTTGAACGTATGTCATGTTTCAACCCTTCAGATCGTGAATCTGAAGGGTTGCATATTAACTATATTCACAACAAGACCAGACACTTATAGAATTAGTGATGATTTATTCACTGAAAAGGCCATGAGCTGGAGGAAAACGATCTGTCCAGAAAGTCTATCGGTTCCTCTCTTATCGCCTCATTGTAATAATCGTTATTACAGTAAGTATTGTTTATTTCATCTAATGTCATATTTTTAGTTTTTATATTCATCTGATTTACAACTTCTTCTGTTTTATAAGTGTGTATATTATATGGGGTATATGCTTCTTTAATAGTATAGTGAAACAATTCGTTATCCACATCTACTCCGTCAGAGTGAACTTCAAATGCACCAGGCGAAAGAATTGCCAGGCCAGTATTAAGCTTAAGTGCTGGGGAAAATAAATTAAATAACATGAGCTGCATAGTAGGGCAATTGTTCTTCCCAGAAACATTTAAAAAATTTAAGTTTTTGCTCTGTTTTATTATGGGGAATAAAGTTCCAATATCGGATGTATTCTTAGTGTCAATGCGGGTTATTTTATTATTGTCCAGCCTTAAACTTTTGATAGATGAAAGATAAGTCAGGAAATGAAGGTTTATTTTTTCCAACTGATTGTTCGCAGCGTTTAATGTCTGAACATTGCAGAAGTTGCTAAAGAATATTTTAATTTCAGAAAGCAAGTTGTTGTTGATAAGTAACGTATTCAAGTTGGGGAATAAGGCATTATGTAAACTTGTTAGTTTATTATGGGATAGATCCAGCAGTAAAAGTTCATCTTTATTTCCTGCCACAATATCAGTTAATTGATTGTGGCTGAGATTCAGGTACTGCAGCCTTTCGCAACATTCTAATTGCACAAACTCTAGTTGATTATGTGCCGCACTAAAATAAGTAATTGATGAAAGCCGATCTATATCAATATTTCTGAGAGGATTATTATTCATAGATATATGTGTAATGCTTACATTTCTACCTTGAGGAAAATTTATTGACTCAAGAGCATTACTATTCAGACTAAGCTTTACGAGTCTATCGTAGGTGGTTGTATCAAAATGTGTGAGTTGGTTATTATCAAGATTGATAGAGGTGAAGTTTTGCAGCCCTGGTGGTTGGGTAGTTAAATTAAGTCCTGATAAATCAATATCATTCTGTTTCGACAAAAAAGCACAATTTATCCTTTTAGCGGCTTCGTTTCGGCATTCCGGACGATGGATTTCACCTGTAAGTATGCGTTCTGCTTTCCATTGATTTAATTCGAGCATCCAGTTAAGTTCATTTTTTTCTGGATGTTGCTGTATGGATTGTGGATTTATTTTATTAAATATTGAAGGGAATTTCATAACTGCTCCGTAGTAATGCTTTATTTTAATGATTTATTACCCTTGATAAATCAGGATGTGTTTTATAACTCTGTTGTAAAGGATTGGCTTAACCAATTATTGGATGTTGGACCAAAACCTAAGGAAGGTTTATCCTCATTATGAATATAATAACAGACGGGTGTGCCCGTTGGGTCCTTTAGCCCCGAGTGTGAGGGTAGAGAAGAGGAATTTGACTTATAGTCACCAACCCCGTACATGCGATGCATAGGCAGAATGGCTTTTAGTTCTGCGTCAGAAAATATTGTTTCTTCTTCTATTAAAGCGTACTCTCTGGAATAATGTTTTGATCTATAACGAATAGACATTGAGTCATTGTCTTTTATATGATTTCCTTCGGAATTCTCGCTTACTTCTACAAGATGTTCATCGCTGGTATCGATATTTGTGATTGCCAGGTTATAAGATAAATCAATGGTCACTTCATTAGTGTCATCAATTATATTTCTTACTGCAGTCCAGTACTGCATTTGGGCAAGGGGATCATTGTTGATGCCGTTAACTAATACATGCCAAAGATGTTTTGATGATATTAATTGATCAATGTCATCTGTTGGCAATAAATTGTTATTGCTTAAGTTTAAATATTCCAGTTTTGTAGTGGTTTTCGCGTTTAAATGTGCAATATGGTTGTCGTTTAAAGTGATTTTCTCCACTATGGGGTGATTGTGTAATATAAGGTCATTGATCATGTTGTGATGGGCACTTAACTCAATCAGAGATTCTTGCCGGGAAAGATCCAGCGATGCTAGCTTGTTATAATCAAGATTAAGAAATTTCAGTTTATAACTATCAGAAATATTAATTTTTGTCAGGTTGTTATTTTGCGCTTCCAGGTTAACCAATGAAAGCTGATTTTTTAAATCCAAATTTTCCAGATTGTTGTGATCAATATAAATATTTTCCAGTTTTGATTGATTTGGAAAGGTTATCGTTTTAATTTTATTAAAGCTGAGGTTGATATTGACGAGGCTGGCATTGTCAGTAAAGTCAAGACAAGTGAGACAATTGTTTTCCAGATTTAACGTGTTAACTGTCGAGGGGATAGGGGGTAACTCACTCAAATCAAGATATGACAAATCAAGAGATGCCATGTTCGAATTGTAAGCTTCTTTAATTCGCTCCACGGCAATTGCTCTTTCTTCACCATTATTAAGCGACTTATTACCCCATTGTGCCAGTCGTTCACAAAAATTGCTGGAGATGGTTTCTTTGTTAGGTAATGCGTTATTTAATTGATAACTGGCATTATTTTTTACACAAGCTGTATTAATATTGGTCATAATCACTCATCAATAAATATTATAGTAAGATGTCCCCGGAGGGTATGGAATAATATTAATTGAGGTGAATGACCAGATATATCAAAAATTGCTCATTTTTACTTAAGGAGTCATACAGCAGCACTTAAATCAAAAACCAGCCCAGAGAAGGGCTGGTCAGGAGAGGATGTTAGAACTGATAGGTAATTCCCGTTGCGACGATGTTATCGGTGCGAATATCTACGGCACGGGTAAAGTCACTTTCATCAATCAGGTTGATTTTATAATCAACATAGGTCGACATATTTTTGTTGAAGAAATACGTCGCACCAACGTCGATATACTCAATCATGTCCTGGTCGCCGTAGCGGCCCAGATCTCTGCCTTTCGATTTCAGGTAAGCGAGTGATGGGCGCAAGCCGAAGTCGAATTGATATTGTGCCACTACTTCAAAACTTTGTGCTTTGTTAGAGATATAACCATCGCCATAGGTGGTCATGTTTAATGTTTCAGCGTAATTAGCTGCAAAGTAGATGTTGTTGGCATCATATTTTATACCTGTAGCCCACAGTTCTGCATTCTTACCGGAGGCATTGAGAGGATTAGCAGCGGCTCTTTCCTGCGCATTTGTCCGATCGGATTTGGTATACACCGCACCGATACCAAAGCCATCATAAACATAAGTTGAGGAGATACCGAAACCGTCACCATTGGCACGCGTGTAGTCAGCACCATAAAGATGACCATTGTCAGTGCGTTCATTTTTGCCTTGATATTGCGCGGCAAAGTTCAGACCTTCAATTAAGCCGAAGAAATCGTAGTTGCGATAGGTTGCCACACCGGTAGTACGGTATGTCATGAAGACATCTTTCTGACTCCAGGTATCGCCACCAAATTCTGGCAACATATCGGTCCATGAACCAATGTCATAGCCGACACCGTAGTTACGACCATAGTCCAGAGAGCCAAATTCACTAATTTTTAAACCTGCATAGGCCAGACGGGTCTTGTTACCGCGCGAGCCGTTGGCTTCATCGTTATAGCCTTTAAAATCATATTCCCAGTGACCAAAACCAATCATTTGATCATTGATTTGCGTTTCTCCTTTAAAGCCGAGACGGGCATAAGTTTTATCACCATCGTCACGCTTATCATCAGTAAAATAACGTAGAGCGGTAACCTTGCCATAAAGGTCGAGTTTATTACCATCCTTGTTATAGACTTCGGCAGCGTGTGCTACGTTCGCAGCTAACAAACCAGTTACAACCACCGCAACTATTTTTAATTTCATTTAACAGAATCCTTTTAATTATCGTTAAACGTATTTTCTAAACGAATTTTAAACGACGTCATTTATAAATGACATACTGTTTTTAAAATGGAATGGTGATTAAACACAATGAGAAAAATAGATGAAATAATATTATTTATCGATATGTGATCGAAGTCGAAATGAAATATAAGGTGAACTACTGGTATTTGAAATTTATTTTTTATATTGTCGGAATTTATCTGATTAACTGCCGGGCCGTAGACCCGACAATTATTTTAGCCACGACGTGTCGCCAGCCAGCAGAGCAGGGAACCGCCGCAGACCATTAGCGCGCCTTGCCAGAACGAGAACGACAGCGGGGCGCTGAGCAGCACGGCTGCAAGCGCTGAGGAAAGGACGGGCGTAAAATACGAACCTACCGCCATAATGGTGACGTTGCCATGTAATATACCGACGTTCCATGCAGCATAAGCAAATCCTAAGGTAAATGCCGCAGAGATGAGTTTAATCATGACTGGCGTGCTAAATACCATTTCTGGTTGTGGCGTGAGAAAATAGTAAACCCACAGACTTGCTCCCGTTAGCAGGACAAAAACGGTAATTCCGTTAAATCCGCGTGCGTATTTATTCGTTACTGTGCAATAGGCTGCCCAGATAAACGCACCAATAAACGCCAGGAAATAACTCAATGGGCTGGTGGTGATATTATTGATGATTTCATCATAATGTAACCCATTGTCACCACCTAACACCCAGCAGACGCCAACCAGGGCTAATAATAATCCTGGTACAATCAGCCAGTTGGTTTTCTGACCATTAAACAGAATGGCAAAGAGAATTGTCAGGCTGGGCCACAGATAGTTCACCATACCCACTTCAATCGCCTGATGACGGGTCGCCGCATATCCTAAGGAAAGCGCCAGACAGATTTCATAGCTGACGAATAACAGACACCCGGCGAGTAAATAGCCTTTCGGGATCTGCCGAATACGCGGAAATCCAACCGTGAAGATTAACAGCAGCCCGCTTAATGAATAGATAGCAGCTGCGCCGCCGACCGGGCCGAGCCCCTCACTGACACCGCGAATCAATCCTACCATCGTGCTCCACAGGACGATCGCTATTAGCCCTATGAGCGTTGCTTTTTGTCGTGTCATGCTCGCTGTTTTGTCTCTCTTGCCGTTAAAAATTAAGCTGAATTTTATAGCATTTTTTTAACTGGCCTGTCAGGCAGTGGTGCGTTTTTCTACCGCTATTGAGGTAGGTCAATTTGCGCAGGCGGATTATTTTGTGGCAAACACGTGTTCTTTTTGATTTCGCGCAAAAAGATTCAGAATTTTACTGTTAGTTTCCTCGCGCAGTAATACCCCTGAAAAAAGAGGAAAGCAATGGACGTCAGTCGCAGACAATTTTTTAAAATCTGCGCGGGCGGTATGGCTGGAACAACAGTAGCGGCATTGGGCTTTGCCCCAAAGCAAGCACTGGCTCAGGCGCGAAACTACAAATTATTACGCGCTAAAGAGATCCGTAACACCTGCACATACTGTTCCGTAGGTTGCGGGCTATTGATGTATAGCCTGGGTGATGGCGCGAAAAACGCCAGAGAAGCGATTTATCACATTGAAGGTGACCCGGATCATCCGGTAAGCCGTGGTGCGCTGTGCCCGAAAGGGGCCGGTTTGCTGGATTACGTCAACAGCGAAAACCGTCTGCGCTACCCGGAATATCGTGCGCCAGGTTCTGATAAATGGCAGCGTATTAGCTGGGATGAAGCATTCTCCCGTATTGCGAAGCTGATGAAAGCTGACCGTGACGCTAACTTTATTGAAAAGAACGAGCAGGGCGTAACGGTAAACCGTTGGCTTTCTACCGGTATGCTGTGTGCCTCCGGTGCCAGCAACGAAACCGGGATGCTGACTCAAAAATTTGCCCGCTCCCTCGGGATGCTGGCGGTAGACAACCAGGCGCGCGTCTGACACGGACCAACGGTAGCAAGTCTTGCTCCAACATTTGGTCGCGGTGCGATGACCAACCACTGGGTGGATATCAAAAACGCTAACGTCGTAATGGTGATGGGTGGTAACGCTGCTGAAGCGCATCCCGTCGGTTTCCGCTGGGCGATGGAAGCGAAAAACAACAACGATGCAACCTTGATCGTTGTCGATCCCCGTTTTACGCGTACCGCTTCTGTAGCGGATATTTACGCACCTATTCGTTCCGGTACGGACATTACGTTCCTGTCTGGCGTTTTGCGCTACCTGACCGAAAACAACAAAATCAACGCCGAATACGTTAAGCATTACACCAACGCCAGCCTGCTGGTGCGTGATGATTTTGCTTTCGAAGATGGCCTGTTCAGCGGTTATGACGCTGAAAAACGCCAGTACGATAAATCGTCCTGGAACTATCAGTTCGATGAAAACGGCTATGCGAAACGCGATGAAACACTGACTCATCCGCGCTGTGTGTGGAACTTGCTGAAAGCGCACGTTTCCCGCTACACGCCGGACGTAGTAGAAAACATCTGCGGTACGCCAAAAGCCGACTTCCTGAAAGTGTGTGAAGTGCTGGCCTCCACCAGCGCACCGGATCGCACAACCACCTTCCTGTACGCGCTGGGCTGGACGCAGCACACCGTGGGTGCGCAGAACATCCGTACTATGGCGATGATCCAGTTGCTGCTCGGTAACATGGGTATGGCCGGTGGCGGCGTGAACGCATTGCGTGGTCACTCCAACATTCAGGGCCTGACCGACTTAGGTCTGCTCTCAACCAGCCTGCCGGGTTATCTGACGCTGCCGTCAGAAAAACAGGTTGATTTGCAGTCGTATCTGGAAGCGAATACGCCGAAAGCGACGCTGGCTGATCAGGTGAACTACTGGAGCAACTATCCGAAGTTCTTCGTTAGCCTGATGAAATCTTTCTACGGCGATGCCGCGCAGAAAGAGAACAACTGGGGCTACGACTGGCTGCCGAAGTGGGACCAGACCTACGACGTCATCAAGTATTTCAACATGATGGACGAAGGCAAAGTCACCGGTTATTTCTGCCAGGGCTTTAACCCGGTTGCGTCCTTCCCGGACAAAAACAAAGTGGTGAGCTGCCTGAGCAAGCTGAAGTACATGGTGGTAATCGATCCGCTGGTGACTGAAACTTCTACCTTCTGGCAGAACCACGGCGAGTCGAACGATGTCGATCCGGCGTCTATTCAGACTGAAGTATTCCGTCTACCTTCGACCTGCTTTGCTGAAGAAGATGGTTCTATCGCTAACTCCGGTCGCTGGTTGCAGTGGCACTGGAAAGGTCAGGACGCGCCGGGCGAAGCGCGTAACGACGGCGAAATTCTGGCGGGTATCTACCATCATCTGCGCGAGTTGTACCAGGCCGAAGGTGGTAAAGGCGTAGAACCGCTGATGAAGATGAGCTGGAACTACAAGCAGCCGCACGAACCGCAATCTGACGAAGTAGCTAAAGAGAACAACGGCTACGCGCTGGAAGATCTCTATGATGCCAATGGCGTGCTGATTGCGAAGAAAGGTCAGTTGCTGAGTAGCTTTGCGCATCTGCGTGATGACGGTACAACCGCATCGTCTTGCTGGATCTACACCGGTAGCTGGACAGAGCAGGGCAACCAGATGGCTAACCGCGATAACTCCGACCCGTCCGGTCTGGGGAATACGCTGGGATGGGCCTGGGCGTGGCCGCTCAACCGTCGCGTACTCTACAACCGTGCTTCGGCTGATATCAACGGTAAACCGTGGGATCCGAAACGGATGCTGATCCAGTGGAACGGTAGCAAGTGGACGGGTAACGATATTCCGGACTTCGGCAATGCCGCACCGGGTACGCCAACCGGGCCGTTTATCATGCAGCCGGAAGGGATGGGACGCCTGTTTGCCATCAACAAAATGGCGGAAGGTCCGTTCCCGGAACACTACGAGCCAATCGAAACGCCGCTGGGCACTAACCCGCTGCATCCGAACGTGGTGTCTAACCCGGTGGTTCGTCTGTATGAACAAGACGCGCTGCGGATGGGTAAAAAAGAGCAGTTCCCGTATGTGGGTACGACCTATCGTCTGACCGAGCACTTCCACACCTGGACCAAGCACGCGTTGCTCAACGCAATTGCTCAGCCGGAACAGTTTGTGGAAATCAGCGAAACGCTGGCGGCGGCGAAAGGCATTAATAATGGCGATCGTGTCACTGTCTCAAGCAAGCGTGGCTTTATCCGCGCGGTGGCGGTGGTAACGCGCCGTCTGAAACCGCTGAATGTAAACGGTCAGCAGGTTGAAACGGTGGGTATTCCAATCCACTGGGGCTTTGAGGGTGTCGCGCGTAAAGGTTATATCGCTAACACTCTGACGCCGAATGTCGGTGATGCAAACTCGCAAACGCCGGAATATAAAGCGTTCTTAGTCAACATCGAGAAGGCGTAAGGGGGCGAACAGATGGCTATGGAAACGCAGGACATTATCAAAAGGTCCGCAACTAACTCCATCACGCCGCCTTCGCAGGTGCGTGATTACAAAGCAGAAGTCGCAAAACTTATCGACGTTTCCACCTGTATCGGCTGTAAAGCCTGTCAGGTGGCGTGTTCGGAGTGGAACGACATCCGTGATGAAGTGGGGCACTGCGTCGGGGTTTACGATAACCCCGCCGATCTGAGCGCCAAGTCCTGGACTGTGATGCGCTTTAGCGAAACCGAACAGAACGGCAAGCTGGAGTGGCTGATCCGTAAAGACGGCTGTATGCACTGTGAAGATCCGGGCTGCCTGAAGGCGTGCCCGTCTGCTGGTGCAATCATTCAGTACGCTAACGGGATTGTCGATTTCCAGTCGGAAAACTGCATCGGCTGTGGTTACTGCATTGCCGGGTGTCCGTTTAATATTCCGCGCCTCAACAAAGAGGATAACCGGGTATATAAATGCACGCTCTGCGTCGATCGCGTCAGCGTCGGCCAGGAACCAGCTTGTGTGAAAACCTGTCCGACCGGGGCTATCCACTTCGGCACCAAGAAGGAGATGCTGGAGCTGGCGGAACAGCGCGTGGCGAAACTGAAAGCGCGTGGTTACGAACATGCTGGCGTCTACAACCCGGAAGGGGTCGGTGGTACGCACGTCATGTACGTGTTGCATCACGCCGATCAGCCGGAGCTGTATCACGGTCTGCCGAAAGATCCGAAGATCGACACATCGGTGAACTTGTGGAAAGGCGCGTTGAAACCGCTGGCAGCGGCTGGCTTTATCGCCACTTTTGCCGGGTTGATTTTCCACTACATCGGTATTGGCCCGAATAAGGAAGTGGACGATGACGAGGAGGAGCATCATGAGTAAGTCGAAAATGATTGTGCGCACCAAGTTTATTGATCGCGCCTGTCACTGGACCGTGGTGATTTGCTTCTTCCTGGTGGCGCTGTCCGGGATTTCGTTCTTCTTCCCGACGCTGCAATGGCTGACGCAAACCTTCGGTACGCCGCAGATGGGACGCATTTTGCACCCGTTCTTCGGCATTGCGATTTTCGTCGCGCTGATGTTTATGTTTGTGCGTTTTGTGCATCACAACATCCCGGATAAGAAAGATATTCCGTGGCTGTTGAACATTGTCGAAGTATTAAAAGGCAATGAGCACAAAGTGGCGGATGTTGGTAAGTACAACGCCGGGCAGAAGATGATGTTCTGGTCGATCATGAGCATGATTTTCGTGCTGCTGGTGACCGGGGTGATTATCTGGCGTCCGTACTTTGCGCAGTACTTCCCGATGCAGGTTGTTCGCTACAGCCTGCTGATTCACGCGGCTGCGGGTATCATCCTGATCCACGCCATCCTGATCCATATGTATATGGCATTCTGGGTGAAAGGATCGATTAAAGGGATGATCGAAGGGAAGGTGAGCCGTCGCTGGGCGAAGAAACACCATCCGCGCTGGTATCGTGAAATCGAGAAGGCAGAAGCGAAAAAAGAGAGTGAAGAAGGGATATAATCTCTTTTGAACTTTAAGCTGAAAATGGCGCTTTAAGAAGCGCCATTTTTTTATTGCGTAACCAGACGGCGCAGTCGCGACACATCCACCGTTTTTTCAGCCTCTGCCAGGCTCCAGGCGTTTTGCAGATTCAGCCACATTTGCGGCGAACTGCCGATCACCACGGAAAGTTTAATTGCCATTTCTGGCGTCAAAGCTGCTTTTCCGGTCAGCAATCGGCTTGCCGTTGAGGGAGCAATTTCCATTGCTCTGGCAAACTCGCGCAGGCTGACATTAAGTTCGTCCAGTGATTCCTGAATAATGTCTCCTGGGCGGGGATGATTGGCCATTTTCATCAGTGTCTTTACTCTCAGTAGCGTTCCTTCACCAGGAACACTATCATTATTGTTCCTTCCTACGCAACAATAATCCATTTAGCCATTTCATGTTGGAGAGTTTGCGATGCTGCGACCCGAACATGGCAGTCGCAGCAAAGGCCTCTTAGCGGCGGAAATCAATCACCATACGGCCACGGATTTTGCCTTCTTCCATCTCAGTAAAGATTGTGTTGATGTCCGCTAACGGACGCAGGGCGACCTTCGGTACCACTTTGCCTTCGGCGGCAAACTGGAAGGCTTCAGTTAAATCCTGGCGCGTGCCGACCAGCGAACCGACCACTTCAATACCATCCAGCACAAGGCGTGGGATATCCAGGCTCATAGACTCCGGCGGCAGACCGACTGCCACAACACGCCCGCCTGCACGGACAGCATCAACTGCCGAGTTAAACGCAGCTTTAGCTACCGCTGTCACCACCGCAGCGTGAGCGCCACCGGTTTTTTCCTGCACAATTTTGGCGGCGTCTTCGGTGCGTGAGTTAATCGCTAAATCAGCGCCCATTTCGGTTGCCAGTTTTAACTGCTCATCATTGACATCAATGGCGATCACTTTGGCGTTAAAGACATTCTTCGCGTATTGCAGGGCGAGGTTACCCAGACCGCCAAGACCGTAGATAGCAATCCACTGCCCTGGACGAATTTTTGACAGCTTAACGGCTTTGTAGGTGGTGACCCCCGCACAGGTAATGCTGCTGGCCGCCGCCGAGTCCAGGCCATCCGGCACTTTAACCGCGTAATCGGCGACCACGATGCATTCTTCAGCCATCCCGCCATCAACGCTGTATCCGGCATTTTTTACTGAACGGCAGAGCGTTTCGTTACCACTGTTACAGTATTCGCAATGACCGCATCCTTCATAGAACCACGCCACGCTGGCACGATCGCCTGGTTTTAATGAAGTGACACCTGGGCCAACTTCTGCCACCACACCAATACCTTCGTGTCCCAGAATCACGCCGGTTTTGTCACCAAAATCGCCATTCTTAACATGAAGATCGGTATGACATACACCACAACACTCCATTTTCAGCAGGGCTTCGCCATGTTTCAGTGAGCGCAGTGTTTTATCCGTAACGTCAACATGATGATCCTTCGTAACAACTGCAGCCTTCATAGTTCCTCCTTTTCGGATGATGTTCTGCATAGCAGGTGAGGCAAATGAGATTTATTCGCCACTACCCAGTATGGATGAGATCTGAAAAAGGGAGAGGGAAATTGCCCGGTAGCCTTCACTACCGGGCGCAGGCTTAGATGGAGGTACGGCGGTAGTCGCGGTATTCGGCTTGCCAGAAATTATCATCAATGGCCTGTTGCAGAGCTTCGGCGGAGGTTTTCACCGCCACGCCTTGCTGCTGCGCCATTTTGCCAACCGCAAACGCAATTGCGCGGGAGACTTTCTGTATATCTTTCAGTTCCGGCAGTACCAGACCTTCGCCGTTCAGGACCAGCGGCGAATACTGAGCAAGCGTTTCACTTGCCGACATCAGCATCTCATCGGTGATACGTGACGCGCCGGAAGCAATAACACCCAGCCCGATGCCCGGGAAAATAAAGGCGTTATTACACTGGGCGATAGGGTAGATTTTATCTTTCCATACCACTGGATTAAACGGACTGCCAGTGGCGACCAGCGCGTTACCTTCAGTCCAGGCGATAATGTCCTGCGGTGTGGCTTCCACGCGTGACGTCGGGTTAGACAGCGGCATCACGATCGGACGCGGACAGTGTTTATGCATCTCACGGATGATCTCTTCCGTAAACAGCCCGGTCTGTCCTGAGACGCCAATCAGAATATCTGGTTTTACATTGCGCACCACATCCAGCAGTGACAGCACATCGCTGTCGGTATCCCAGTCACTGAGGTTTTCGCGTTTCTGCACCAGTTTGGTCTGGAAAGGCAGCAGGTTCGGCATCTTGTCGGTCAGCAGGCCAAAGCGATCGACCATAAAGACTTTCTGCCGCGCCGTTTCCTCGCTTAATCCTTCACGCTGAGTCTGGGCAATGATCATTTCGGCAATCCCGCACCCCGCAGAGCCTGCGCCGAGGAAGACAATCTTTTTCTCGCTCAGTTGACCACCCGCCGCGCGGCTGGCTGCGATCAGTGTGCCGACCGTTACCGCCGCGGTGCCCTGAATGTCATCGTTAAAAGAACAAATTTCATTGCGATAGCGGTTAAGTAACGGCATCGCATTTTTTTGTGCGAAGTCTTCAAACTGCAACAGTACGTCCGGCCAGCGTTGTTTCACAGCCTGGATAAATTCATCAACGAATTCATAGTATTCGTCGTCAGTGATACGCGGATTACGCCAGCCCATATACAGCGGATCGTTAAGCAGCTGTTGGTTGTTCGTCCCGACATCCAGCACCACCGGAAGGGTATACGCCGGGCTGATGCCGCCACAGGCGGTATAGAGTGACAGTTTACCGATCGGAATGCCCATCCCGCCGATGCCCTGGTCACCAAGCCCCAGAATACGTTCGCCGTCAGTCACCACAATCACTTTGATATTATGGTTTGGTACGTTTTGCAGAATATCGTCCATATTGTGGCGGTTCTGGTAAGAGATAAACACACCGCGTGAACGGCGGTAGATCTCAGAAAAACGCTCACAGGCTGCGCCGACGGTTGGGGTGTAAATGACTGGCATCATCTCATCAAGATGATTGTTTACCAGACGGTAGAAGAGGGTTTCGTTAGTGTCCTGGATGTTACGCAGGTAGATGTGTTTGTCGATTTCGGTTTTGAATCCCTGATACTGGATCCATGCTCGTTCCGCTTGTTCTTCGATGGTTTCGACCACTTCCGGCAGTAACCCCAGCAGGTTGAAGTTACGGCGTTCTTCCATGCTGAAGGCGCTGCCTTTATTCAACAACGGAAATTCCAGCAATACAGGGCCAGCGTAAGGGATATAAAGCGAACGCTGTTTTTTTGTTTTTGGTTCCATGTCACTCACTCTTTTTTGAATATCCATCCCTGGCACGCTTTTATCGTCTTTGCTTTACCGCCAGGGCGTCGGCCCCAAGTATAAAGCAGATAAAAACAAAAACACCATTGCGCAGGCAATGGTGTTTAATCGTCATTGAGGACTGATGGTTATGAATTACTTTTCAGCGGGGCGTTTTCTGCCGGTTGGGTTATTTACCACGCTGGATTTGTCACCTTCGGTAACTATTTTGCGCTGGTTAGATATTTTATGGTCCAGTCCAAGAATATGACGTGCCTGACGGTTCGATTTCATTTTAACTCCTCAATCCTGTTGCTAGTTTTAAGGACAACATCGCCGTAGCGAAGAAACACGTGCTAAACCCCTAAATTAGGTTGCCGATCAAGCATAGCACCTTAAAGTGTAGGGTGCTGGCCACTGACCACATAATTGATCGTTTGCTGGTAGATATCACTGAGGATGTCGTTATCAGAAGCTTCCACCCATTTGGTCAGCTCCATGAGAATGTCATCTTCAGTGACAACACCGTGCTCTGCCCGAAGGCCTTGCTCAATGGCATTAACCAGAGCGGGTTCTGCTGTTGAATTTTCTGCCTGATAATAAGTAAACATAGTGATTCTCCGTGTCTGTGTATTTATGGTGTCTGCTACGGATCGCAGATTTATAAAGCACATTCAGCATGGCAAATATTTGCCGCTTCGTTGTTAAGATTAGTCCTGGTTGATAATTTTTATATTTTAACCCCATGATATTGATAGGTATTATTATTGTGGTGAGTTGAATGATATTGATGCAATATCTCTTGATATATATATTCCCGGTAATCTATTGTGGGAATTTAATTTAAGTGCAGAAGTAATATTTTCGCCGGATTTTATTCGGAATAACCTGCTTATCCTCGTGCGGTTTCTCACGTAGTCTATAATTTCCTTTTTAAGCCCACAGGAGAGCAACAATGACAATCCATAAGAAAGGTCAGGCACACTGGGAAGGCGATATCAAACGCGGGAAGGGAACTGTATCCACCGAGAGCGGCGTGCTGAACCAACAGCCGTATGGATTTAACACGCGTTTTGAAGGCGAAAAAGGAACCAACCCTGAAGAACTGATTGGCGCAGCGCATGCCGCATGTTTCTCAATGGCGCTTTCATTAATGCTGGGGGAAGCGGGATTCACGCCAACATCGATTGATACCACCGCCGATGTGTCGCTGGATAAAGTGGATGCCGGTTTTGCGATTACTAAAATCGCACTGAAAAGCGAAGTTGCGGTGCCGGGTATTGATGCCTCTACTTTTGACGGCATTATCCAGAAAGCAAAAGCAGGATGCCCGGTTTCTCAGGTACTGAAAGCTGAAATTACGCTTGATTACCAGTTGAAATCATAAAGCGTTGCCGTATGACGCGTCAGGCGCGTGATTGCCTGATGCGTTGTTAGCGTCTCTACAGCGCCCGCCAGCACCGGATCTCACGTCCGTCCTCCCTTATTGTTAATGATTGCCGGACTTCACACCCGTGGGTTGCCAGAGGGCAACGTTCGCGGAAAAAACAGCCTTGTGGCAACGTGCGGTTTCCTGGTAGATCCGTTTTACGTAATGCCCATTCTTCCTCCAGCGGTTTATCAATGGCGGGGAGGGAATCCAGCAATAATCGGGTGTATGGATGTGCCGGAGCTGTCAGCACCTGTTGCGCGTCTCCTAATTCCACAATCTGTCCGAGATACATCACCGCCACCCGATCGCTCATATGACGTATCACCGAGACATTGTGTGAAATCAGCACATAAGTCAGCCCGCGATTTTCCTGTAGCGTTACCAGTAAATTGAGGATCTGCGCCTGCACGGAGATATCCAGCGCCGAGGTTGGTTCATCAAGCACAATCACGTCAGGCTGCGAAGAGAGTGCTCTGGCAATGGCGATACGTTGCCGCTGCCCGCCTGAGAACGCATGAGGCAAGCGGTCGAGATACTCCGGACGAATACCCACCTGCACAGCCAGCTCCTCTGCCAACGCTCGCCGCTGTTGTTCACTACTACGCTTAGCAATCCAGAGCGGTTCCGTGATGATGCGCCACACCGGTAAGCGCGGATTAAGCGAAGAGAGCGGGTCCTGAAACACCATCTGCATAATGCGTTGTGATCCTGAACGGATGTACTGCCCGTGGCTCGGTTGCAGCATACCCATTAAAAGCTGTGCGAGGGTGCTTTTGCCGCAGCCTGACTCACCGACGATCCCTAAGGTTTCACCACGACGGATCTGTAAATCAATACCATTGATGGCATGAACATGTTCCGTAGTTTTACCAAGCCAGTTTTTTCGGGCAGGGAAATTGATATGGACGTCGCGTAACGTTAATAACGTATCAGACACTAATGACCTCCTGCTGCGGATACCAACAGGCGCAGCGGTGGTTGTTGTCACCATACGCTGTTAGCGCCGGGACGTTTTCACACTGTGCACCTGCCGCATAGCAACGATCTCGAAAAGCGCAGCCGTCAGGCAAATAGGTGAGGTTTGGTACCGTCCCCGGAATGGCGGGTAATGGCTGGCGCGGTATTCCATGTTCCGGTGCGCATTGCAGCAAACCAATGGTATACGGATGCCGGGGATGATGGATAACGTCTGCCGTCACGCCGCTCTCAATCACGCTTCCGGCATACATCACGTAAACGCTATCGCACAGTTGCGACACCACGGCCATATCATGGCTGATGAACAGTACCGCAGTTCCACTGGCGCGGGCTTTATGTTTAAGCAGACGCAGTACCTGCAACTGTACCGTGACGTCCAGCGCCGTAGTCGGTTCGTCGGCAATAATCAATTGCGGCTCGCAGGAGAATGCCAGCGCAATCATTACCCGCTGGCGCATACCACCTGAAAGCTCAAACGGATAGCGCGACATAACTTCCACGGCATCCGGGATTTGCATCTCTTCCAGCAGGGCAATCGCTTTAGCTCTGGCTTCCCGACGACTTATTGGTTGATGATGGCGGATCACGTCCATCATCTGAAGACCTATTCGACGTGTCGGATTGAGGGCGGTCATCGGTTCCTGAAAGATCATCGCCACTCGTGCGCCGCGCCACTGACGAAGCTGCTTTTCCCGAGCGTTAAGAACATCTTCTCCCAGCAGTGAAATATGTCCTCGATGTACGCAATAACTGCCCGTCGGTAACAGACGCATAATCAACATTGCAGTGACTGATTTACCCGAGCCGGATTCTCCCACCAGACCGACAATTTCACCGCGGTTGATTTTCAATGACACATTGTTGAGCGCGTGAACGTCGCCGTTAAAACCGGGGAAACTCAAATGCAGTTGTTGAATGTCCAGAACGGGTTGGGTCATGACTGCTTTCCTCCTGCTTTCGGGTCAAGCAGATCGCGAATACCATCGCCAAAGAGATTAAACCCGACGGCGGTAAGCAAAATCGCTGCCCCCGGAAATGCGCAATACCACCATTGATCGAGCACATAGTTGCGACCATTCGCCACCATCGCCCCCCATTCAGCACTCGGTTGTTGAGCACCAAGGCCAATAAATCCCAACGTGGCGGCCATTAAAATCGCGCTACCGATATCCAGCGATGCCTGCACAATCAGCGGCGGCAGGGAGTTACGTAAAATATGCCAGTTGATCAGATGCCAACGCGACGCACCAAAGGTTTTCGCCGCCTGAACATAGGTATACTGGCGAACAACTAATGTTTGCCCCCGCGCCAGGCGCACATAAAAGGGAATTCGCACAATAGCAATCGCCAGCATGGCGTTAAACAAACTCGGCCCGAGAGCGGCTGCCAGTGCCATTGTCAGTACCAGCGAAGGAATCGACAGCATAATGTCCATGATGCGCATGATAATCGCGTCTGCGCGTCCGCCAAGCACACCGGATAGACACCCGAGTAGCGACCCCATCATACCTGCAATGGCGACCACCACTAATCCGGCGAGAATTGATTGCTGACTGCCGACCAGTACGCGGCTGAACAGATCGCGTCCCACTTCATCGGTGCCAAACCAGTGCGCCGCAGAAGGCGGCAAAAGGCGGGCGGTTAAATCAATGGCGTTGGGATCATGCGTCGCCAGCCACGGTGAAAAAATCATCATCAATAGCATTAATACAATGATGACTGCGCCGGTCACGGTGAGCGGGCTGCCTTTCAGCATCCATACCAGTTTTGCACCGTTAAATCGCGTTTGTTTTTGTGGGCGTACGGCGGACGTTTCCTCGCTTAGCATCATTCACCACCTCCACGTCCGATACGCGGATCAATCCACAAATAGAGCAAATCCACCACCAGGTTCACCAGCACATAAGCAAACGAAACCACGACGGCAAAGCCCATCACTGCCGGGAAGTCGAGCGCCTGTATTGATGTTACTACCCATGCACCCATTCCGGGCCAGGCAAAAACGGTTTCGGTGAGCACTGCGCCATACAACAAATCGCCCAGCGCCAGTCCCAATACGGTAATCGAGGGGATCAACGCATTGGGTAGCGCATAACATAAAACGATATACCAGCCGGGCAAGCAGCTGGCACGGGCGGTACGAATGTAATCTTCACTCAATTGTTCCAGCATCGCTGAGCGGATCTGGCGAGCGACAATTCCCAGGTGAACGAACGCCAGCGTTAATGCCGGTAAGATGAGATGTTGCAGCGCATTGAAGAAGACTTCACCGTTGCCTTCAAGCAGCGCATCGAGCAGATAAAAGCCGGTAACGTGCGTTGGTGGATCCAGCCAGTCATCAAGCCTTCCGCCGCCGGGAAGAATTTGCAGATGACCATAAAACAGCACAATGACGCCCAGCCCAAGCCAGAACGCAGGTGTGGAGATTCCGGTAATGGCCATTATTCGCACCAGATGATCCAGCCAGCGATTTCGCCAGACTGCAGAGAGTATGCCCAACGGGATGCCAATCAGGAGTGCCAGCAGCAGCGCGCAAAATGCCAGTTCCAGCGTCGCCGGGAAAAATATACGCAACTCTTCCAGCACCGGACGCCCGGTACGAATGGATGTTCCCAGGTCACCCTGAAACAGATCGCTGACGTAGCGGTAAAACTGTACGTACAGTGGCTGGTCCAGCCCCAGTTGCTGGCGAATATTTTCCACGATAGCATCGCTGGCGCGGTCACCCGCCAGTAACCGCGCCGGATCGCCGGGGATCAGGTGCGAGATAATAAACGTAATCACGCAGACGCCCGCCACCACGAGCACCAGCCCCCAGCAGCGTTGGCGTAAAATACTCCAGAAGGTCACGTTATTTACTCATAGTATTGATATTGAAGACCTGTTCCAGCATGGGATTGAACACAAAGCCTTTCACCTCTTTGTTCATCGCCAGTTGGTAGTTTTTCTGGAACAGGTACACATAAGCAGCGTCATCAATGACGATTTTCTGTGCCTGCTGGTAGTGCCGGGTACGCTGCGTCTGGTCGGTGGTCGCTAGCGCATTGCGCAGTAACTTATCGACCTCACTGTTTTCATAGAACGAGCGGTTACCCGGCAGACCTTTTTTGTCGGACTCAAACCAGTAATTCATAAACATATACGGGTCGGCAAAATCCGGACTCCAGTTGCCAATCGCGATGTCGTAATCACCTTTACCCACTCTGTCGCGCATGGTGGCGTTCGCCAGCTTTTCCAGCTTCACGTTGATGCCCAGCTTGTTGAGACTGGATTGTGTCGCCAGAGCAATAGGCTCCCAGTTCGGATCATTATCAGAATAGAGAAACGTCAGGCTGGTGGGTTTGCTCGTCACTTTATCCCATTCGGCTTTGGCTTTCGTTTCGTCATGGTTGTATTGCATTGCCGTCGCATCGTATCCCCACATGCCTTCCGGAATCGGGCCGCGCATTTGTTTTCCGTTACCACTCAGAATGCCGTTAACCATACCCTGATAATCGGTAGACCAGGAAATGGCCCGACGCAGATCCGCCTGATTAAGTGGCGCTTTGCTGTTATTCAGATACAGATAGGTGACGCGCAGTGACGGATACTCTGCCACATTGACTTTGTTTTCCTGCTTCAGTGCGTTGAGTTGATCCACCGGCAGCGCATCGGCAATGTCAATGTCGCCACGGGAGAGCTGCAGGCGACGGGAAGCACTTTCACCGATAATTTTTACCGATACCCGTTTGAAATTCGGTTTATTGCCGGGGTAATGCGGATTTGGCACCAGAACTAATTGCTGACCTTTTTGCCAGCTTTTCAGCATAAACGGTCCGGAGCCAGCGGTATTTTGCGCGAGGAAACCACGGGCATCATCCGCCGCATGCTCCTTTAAGACCGCCGGATTGATAATGGATGCACCGTCATTCGCCAGCGTGTAGAGGAACGGTGCGAATGGCTGGCTAAGGGTAAACCTCACTGTATGTTCGTCGGGAGCATCAATCTTTAAATCTTTGGGAAATGCTTCTGCTGGCCCCTGGCCGATTTTTAGTAACCGCTCAAAAGAGAGTTTTACTGCTTCGGCAGTGACAGGTGTACCATCGGCAAATTTAGCATTGTCCTTCAGGGTGAACGTCCACTCTTTTTGATCGTCAGACGCTTTCCAGCTACTTGCCAGATCGCCTTCAACGTCGGTTGAGCCTTTATCACCGTCCGTTTTGTACTGAACCAGTCGCTGATAAGACGGGTAGGTCACTGTCCAGTCGTTATTATCAATTGTCACCGCTGGGTCGAGGGTTTGTGGGTCGGCAGCTTTACCGATCACCAGCATATCTTTCGGTACGGCGGCGTGTGCAACCGGCATTGTTGTGGCAAGGACGATCGCGAGCAATGTAGGACGAAACAAAATCGATCTCTTCATGACAGTTTCCTGATTAACTGGCGTGCTGTGTGCCAGGGGATATAAAACAGGTGAATTGATCAGCGAGTAGTGGGTAACTCGCTGCCTGGGGTAATTCGAAGTGCCACCATTCGCTCGGGATACCGACAAAGCCACCGCCAGTCATAATCGCATTCAGCAACAGCCGATTGCGCTGAGCAGCTGGCGGGACGGAAGGGTGATAAGCATGGGAACGTTCGTGCATTTCATCGAACTCTGCACCCATATCCAGTATGTTCCCGTGCTCATCACGAAGCGTCAGGTCGATCGCCGTGCCACGGCTGTGATTAGAACCGACCGCCACATCAACAACATATTGCGGGTCTGGGCAGGCTTGCCACAACATCGCCTGTGCTTGTTGTGGGCGATACGCATCGTAAATCACCAGTTGTAAGCCTGACAGCTGGGCGATACTGATACTTTTCGCCAGCGCGGTAATCGCATCCTTGTGTAACAGACAACGCGCTTGCTGATAAATAGCTTTGCCTGTGATGTTATCAGCGCAGGCGTATTTCAATTCGATCTCCAGATCAGGGAAGATCACGGCTAGATCAACCAGTTCGGTGGTATCCGACATAAACGGTTCCTGTATAAGACAAAAATTGCTGCGCTTTCCGCTTATGCAGATCTCATGCCACGCCGGGATAAGCGCCAGAATGCTGGCTTAAAGTTATATTTTTTAACTTTTGATCAACATTTGTGCAGCGTAGTGCAGTTTTGGTGCAAGAGGGGAAGTTAAGGAAGGAATCTCCCGGAATCGTAGCTGAAATCACAGTATTTAAGTGACAGTGTCACGTTAAAGGAAAACCCGCGAGTGCGGGCGAGAGGAATTTGTCAGATTTTCAGCGGTAACACACTGCTCATCCAGCCTGGAATTTCTTCGGCGGGTAGGGGGCGGGAAAAGAAATATCCCTGAATAACGCGACAGTGGATCTTGCGTAGCATCTCAAATTGCTCTTTGGTTTCGACGCCTTCCGCCACGACGGTTAAATTAAGGCTTTGCCCAATGCTGGTAATGGCTTCAAGTAAGGCAAGGATGCGTTTTTCCGTCAGACAACGATCGACAAAACTTTTGTCAATTTTGATTTCCGTTACCGGAAGACTGACTAAGCGGGATAATCCGGAAAAGCCCGTGCCAAAATCATCTACCGATAAGCCCACGCCCATATCGCGCAGGATCTGAATGCGCTTAAAGATTTCGGTATCGTGTTCCATCATCATGCTTTCCGTGATTTCTACCGTCAGCTGGTGGCCGTCAATACCCCAGGCTTGCATTGCATCAGACACCTGATTAGGCAGCTGATTACTGCGAAAGTGCAGCGCCGACAAGTTCACGGATAACGCCGGGATATGAATATTCTGGCTACGCCATTCTGCTAACTGACGGCAAGCTTCCGCGATGACCCAGCGTCCAATATTTTCGATTTCACCGATCTCTTCTGCGAGAGGAATAAACCGTGAAGGGGGCACATGACCATGCAGGGGATCGTGCCAGCGAGCAAGGGCTTCGATGCCGTACAGTTCACCCGTTTCTGCGAAGATTTGTGGCTGGTAAACCAGTTTCAGTTGGTTATTGCTAATTGCTTCTTTCAGCGCCGCGCCTAAAACCAAACGCTCTTTTACCATTTCGTTCATCGCCGGGCTGAAGAACTGCCAGCCGTTACCGCCATTTTTGCGAATAAAATCCATTGCATTGTGAGCAGTGGAGAGCAGGTAATCGCGGTTTTTACCCACGTCGTAGCTGATGCCAATGCTCAAGGTGAGCGGGAATGGTTTATCGTCAATCATTATCGGCTTGCTGACCACATTCCGTAGCTCATCGGCGATCTGCGTAATGTTACTGACGTCGTTTTCGAGGCTCACGAGGACAAACTGCGTACCTTCGATACGACAGAGATATTGATCCGGTTTGAGTTTTTCACGAAAGCGATTGACCACTTCCAGCAATGCCTGATCGGCCCACGCATAGCCAAGGCTATCAATCACATCCTGAATATGGTCAACACCGATGAGATACACCACTGGAGAGACGGCTTTGTCGACCAGGTCATCGAGGTAATTGTGCAGGTTATTGCGATTTGGCAGACCGGTCATCGGATCAAATTGGATGAGTTGTTCAATATGCTGACGGCTTTTTTCCTGTTCCAGCGCCAGCGCGGCCATATGCTGGCTGATATCTGCCACGCGTTCGATAAAGGCGCTGGTTTCTGCTCCTGACGAGGTTTTAATTTGCAGGATCCCCGCCGGCGCGCCATCACGCTGACGAATGGTCGCTGACCAGCTTTGCGCATTTTGAACTTCTGTACCGTGCGAAGATGACGCCCAGTGTATCGGCATCCCGTTGCGCAGCGCGAACAGCGAAACATGCGATTCGTTGAGTACAGATTCGATGTTACGACAAATGATTTCCCCCATTTCATGAAATGGCGGGCTGCTGCACATGGCGGCGAGAATATTGCCTTCAAGCTGGCGGATTTGCCGTTCTTCGGTGATATCCGAGAAGGTCATTACCAGGTTCTGCAGATGCGCGAGCACGTCATAAACCGGGCTGATAGAGGCTTTAATCCAGATTTTTTCACCGGTGCGCGTCAATAGCAGAAATTCGTCCTGATCGCGGGCGGTTTTCCAAAGCAACTGTTGTAAACGAATGCGGTTATCGGCAGGGAATTCAGGAATGTTAAGGAGTGAATCGGGCTGCATACCGCTGGCTTCGCTAATGCAGTAACCAAACATTTCGGTAAATGCGCGATTGCACTGCACAATATGGCGTTCCGGATCGAGGACAATCACCGGTCGGTCGAGATGGTCAACGGCAATAATCAATTGTCGGGTCTGTTCTTTTTGCGCCATTTCTACGCTGGCATCCCGTACCAGCGCCAGGTAATAAACTTTCCCCTCGGCGCTCACTTTCGATAGCGCAAAACGGGTCCAGATTTTACTGCCGTCTTTTTTCTCCAGCTGCAGCTCCCGACTCATCCCCTCGACGCGCGCTTTACCGCCTTCACGGTTATGACGAATGTATTCAGGATGCGCAGGACGCAAATCCCGCGGAATCAGCATATCAATGTTATTGCCAATGACTTCTTCACGTTTGTACCCCCAGAGCTTCTCTGCGGCGGGGTTGAAAAACATCACTTCATCATTTTCGTTAATTAACACCGCACCCATCATATTTTGCTCAAGGGCGGGGAAAAAAATGCCATCGGCGGCATTATCCGCATCGGTTAGCTTCATAATTACCTCTGCATCCTGACGCATCTAAAGACTGGCTTTCCAGAGTTCAACACGGTTTCTACCTCGTCTTTTGGCGATATACAGAGCTTCATCGGCTATTTGAATGAGGCGCTCATAGTCAGGATGACCATTAAACATGGCGGCACCGATGGAAAGTGAGAGGGCAATATCCTCGCCGTTTGCGGCTTTCAGTTTGGTTTTCTCCACCCGACTGCGAATACGTTCTGCGGTACGTAACGTTTCGTTTTCCGAAGCTTCAGTCAAAACAATGATAAATTCATCGCCACCGTAGCGGAAAACATAATCACTACTGCGGACGTTGTCATAAAAGGCCTGAGAGACTTTACGCAGAATTTCATCGCCAGTGTTATGGCCCCACGTATCGTTAATCTCTTTGAATTTATCAACGTCAATAATCAGCACTGACAGCGGTGTACCGGTCCGGTTGGCATGGGCAATTTCGCGTTTGAAGATCGTCGGCAGGAAACGGCGGTTAAGTAATTTCGTCAGGACATCCATACCGACTTCGTGGCGCGATACTTCTTCAAACAATTCACGCAACAAGGTAATAATTTGCGATACGGTATTTCTTATCTGTAATAAAAATTTCACCCGTAAACTTCTGTTATTCAAATTCCTGGTGTTACGCATGGTTTGATTGAAAATACCGTCGAAATCCTGAATCAGACGGGAGATATGGCCCACTTCGGCTATGCCGCTAAAATAATGTCGACCTTTATGGTTAAACCACAGGCCAAAATCAGCCTGGCTTAAAGGCAAACTACTGCCTAAATCAGAATCCAGCAGGACTTTATAGATAATATCTATTTCCCATGAAAGTATTGAGGCTATTTGCCGTTCTTTTTCTTCTTCGGCGTTTTCCAGTAACGAGAAGATACGATAGTTTTCATCTTCCTTTGAGGCACTACTGTCACTAAAGGTAAACGCGCGGGTCATCACTTCCATAGCGATATCAATACTGTTAATCGAGAAATGGTAGACCTGAAGTTTTTCTGCGGCGGAATAATCCGAAGAGAAGATTACCGGATAGAGGATTTTTTTCAGCACCCGAAACCCCATCTCGACAATTTCTACCGGAATTCCTATGCGGGCATGCACTTCCGCGACGGTATGCTGGATTTGTATTAGCCTTTCGACATCGTCAACCTGGGCAGAAAGCACGTTAATAATCCAGCGTTCCATCGCACTTTTCAACTGCCGCTCAACTTGTTCATTACTCAAGAATTCTTCGGCATGCGGGTCGATGCGGACAATTCGATAAAACTCAATACTCAGATAATGAGCATGCGCAACGGCAATTTCCGCGGCTTTAGCACGAATGAGCGGATCTGCTTGTTCGACAAGCCCGGTCCACTCATCTTTCATTCTTTTAAAATACATCTCCATAATTCACACCCTTATAAGGCTGGGAAAGCAGACGGAATCAAAACGAAACGCAACGTGCGAGATCGACTAACTGCACCATACTCTCCTGAAATATGAAGATATACTGAAAACAAATAAGCGACTTAGGACAGTTTCAATCTACGCTACTGTTCTTCAGAAGAGTATAGCCCATCGTAATTATTTTTCGGTGACAGCGAATATCGTATGTTTTTTCATATTCATACATTTTTATTAGGGGATTTATGACTGTTTAACTAAGTGTGGTTAATTGCGTAGTTAATTTGACTTAAGTAAGCATGATTACTAGTGGGATATTTCAAGAGGGTAACAAGCCGGGGGGAAAGCACCGGCTTGTTACAAAGTAAGAATGGGAGTTTAACTGCCCCAACGACTTTGCAGATAGCTGACCGCTTGTTGAGTCTGTGGCTTATTCAGATAGTCCTCACGGAACAAGATTGTGCCGCTAATTTCTGGCACGGCATCGTTAAGATCGAGCTGCTTTTTCAGTTCCGGTACGCCGCCGTTAATCATCCAGTCTGGCTCTATCTTTGAAGGTTCACCCACTTTATAGAAGGCGATACCGATATACAGGCGGGTCCTGGTCGGTTTAACGACATCCGCCCACCATTTTGCCAACACGTCATAACGTGCGGCACTCCGTGAGAACGGCCAGTAAATTTGGGGAGCAATGTAATCCAGCAACCCTTGTTCCACCCATCGACGGGTATCAGCGTAGGATTCGTCATAGGCTGCCGCGCCTCGGGTATCGGAACCGAGCGGATCGTGTGATCGGTTACGCCACACGCCTGCCGGGCTAACGCCAAATTCGACTTCCGGCTTAATGCTTTTAATGGTGTGCGATACCTTCGCAATTAACTGCTGAGTATTGTTGCGCCGCCAGTCTGCTTTTGACGCAAATGCGCCGCCGTATTTGCGGTACGTTTCATTATCATTTAGCCGTGAACCTGGCGACTCAGTATAGAAATAGTCGTCAAACTGCACGCCATCTACCGGATAGCGGGAAACCACTTCTGCAACTATTGATGTGATCCAGTCCTGAACCTCAGGTATGCCCGGGTCGAGGACAAAGCGATCGCCGGACGTTCTGATCCAGTCGCGGTGTTGCACATAGACGCTCGCCGGTTGTTGAGACAGGGTGCTATTCAGTTCCCTGATAGTACCGGGCTTCGTATTAACCGATACGCGATAGGGGTTAAACCAGACGTGTACTTTCATCCCACGCTTGTGGGCTTCGTCGAGCATGAATTGCAGCGGATCGTAACCCGGATTTTCACCAATCTTACCGGTCATAAGATCGGACCACGGCAAAATTTTCGATGGCCACAGGGCGGTACCGTCTGGCTTGACCTGGAAAAAGACCGTGTTTATGCCGAGACGTTGCAGATGATCCAGTTTGTCGATCATCGCCTGTTGTTGTACACGGGCCCGGCTGGTGGGGTTACTAATGTTAACCGAGGAAACCGGTGGCCAGTCGAGGCGAGACACCGTGGCCAGCCAGATGCCACGCATCGGTTGTGACGATTGTTGCGTCGTGGCTGGTGGCTTTGAACCCGCTGGTGGTGTCACCATGGACTCTGGAGGCGTGCTTTTACAACTACACAGTAAAAGTGCCAGTGCAACCAGTATCGCTGGTCTTCTAATCGCTAATTTCTCGTTTCGGGAGCAGATATCCATATGTGCTGGTTTCCGGTAAACAGATGTGCGCTCATTCTCGTACTTATCCCGGTTAAGTCAATACGACAGCAAGCACGAAAAAGGGAGCGATGAATTATCGCTCCCTTGTCTTATAACCATTCAGACATGGTTAGTGTTTCTTGTCATTCATCACAATATAGTGTGGTGAACGTGCACGCGGGTGCAGGAAGAAGTGACCTTTTGGTGCGTTCTGACTGTTGATTGGCTCCAGAGTAACGCCGGTATTCCCTTTGCCTTTACGATCATGAACAGCATAGAGAATAAAGGGCAGGGCAAGTACCACCAGGAAACTCACGACCAGTAATTCAACATACATATCGGTAGAGTCACCCTGGATGTTATCCGGCGGCAGGAAGGAAACAATAAACGCCATAATTGAAGTCAGCAGACCGACAATAGCCACGACCAGTTTCACCCCTTTACCACCAGGGATATTAAATGTGCGTTTTAAGTCAGGATGTTTAAGAACCAACACAATGTAGCCAATAAACAGCATGAAATAAGCACACAGATAAATCACCACCGTCAGTGCCAGTGCGATCAGGAAGGACATGTTGTTACCGCCACCGGTATTGGTGAGGATGATCAACGCGATAGAAGTAATCACCAGCTGCGAAATGACCAGCGTTACCGGTACGCCATTTTTGTTCATTTTAGCGAATGCTGCTGGCAGCAGGTTTTTCTGCGCTGTGACATACATCCCGCGAGAAGGACCAACAATCCAGGAAGCGATTTCCGCCAGAACACCCAGCAACAGCAGTGCGGAGATCACGCGAACCGTCCACTCAATTTCCGGTGCCACATGTGACATCAGAACGGTAAAGGTTTGCATTACCCCTGCGGAGAGGTTGATTTCATTACCCGGAATGACCATCGCAATAGACAAACCGCCAACAGAGCTTAAGCAGATTGCCGCTACCATCAGCAGTAACATAGCCAGTGGATAGTCGCGCCCGGGGTTGCTCATTTCATTGACGTGGGTTGCGGAAGCTTCAACGCCCATATAACTCAAAATGAAGGCAACAAATACAACCAGGGTGCCCACTTTAGAGAAGTCAGGGAAGAAGGTCTTCGCATCCATTTCGATAGCAACGGGGGCACCGGAGTGCAGATAAATAGCCGCTAATGCGATCAAAATAAATGCAGGTAACAGGATACCGGCGAAGAAGCCAACTTTAGCAATGCGCGCCGTGTATTTCGTGCCACCAAACTGCGTTAATGCCAGCGCCCAAAGAATGATGAGTGCTGCAATAGTTTTGGTAATGGGGTCTTCATTCAGCGCTGGCCATTTCAGGATGTAGGAGAGTGCCCCTAACACGAAATAGAGCATCGGAATAAAACCAATGGCGATTTGCAGATAACCAAATGAGATCGCTGCAAATCCCCATCTCGGCCCCAAAGTATTTGATACCCAGGCGAAGACGCCACCTTCTTCCCAGCCGTCGACGGTAGCCATTTCCGCAGCACAAAGTCCCACGGGAATAAACCATAAAATCCCGCCTAATAGCAGGAAGAAGACTAATGAAAAGCCCGATGTTGCGAAGGTAGGGTATTCATAAACAGCCATTACCATCGATGCCGTTATGGCAAAGAATCCGAGTAATGTGAGCTGCTTAGCTTTACCTGTCTGTACTGATGTAGCCATATTATCCCCCTAAAACGGTATTCCTGTCGGAACCGCACCTGTTTTGTTCTGAAGCGTATTCAGAACAATATTTTCCGTTGCTAATGCCAGTGAACAGACTTTGGAAATTGTCCCGAAACGGGTGTGTTTCGGGACACCGTTACCGTTAAACGTTATCAGGTATGTTTAAAGCTGTTCTGCTGGGCAATACCCTGCAGTTTCGGGTGATCGCTGAGATATTTCAGGGAGGCTTTGTAGTCTTCCAGCAACAGTTCAGCAAAGTCCATTTCGAAGCCGCGACGACACATAATGCGCATCACCACGATGTCAGTGGCTTCACCGCCGAGAGTGAAGGCCGGAACCTGCCAGCCGCGCAGACGCAGACGTTCAGAGAGGTCGTAGAGGGTGTATCCCGGATCTTCACCATCTTTCAGTTTGAAGCAAACCGCCGGGATGCCTTCGTCCGGGCGACCGGTACAGATAAACTCATACGGTCCCAGTTTGGCGATTTCATCCGCCAGATAAGCGGCAACCTGGTAGGAAGCGTTCTGTACTTTGGTATAGCCTTCACGACCGAGGCGCAGGAATTCATAGTACTGTGCAATCACCTGACCCGCCGGGCGGGAGAAGTTGATGGCGAAAGTCCCAATCTGACCGCCGAGGTAGTCAACGTTGAACACCAGTTCCTGCGGCAGCGCTTCTTCATCACGCCAGATAACCCAGCCGCAGCCCAGCGGAGCCAGACCGAATTTATGGCCTGAAGCACTGATCGATTTCACACGCGGCAGGCGGAAGTCCCAGACGATATCCGGGGCGACGAACGGTGCCAGGAAGCCACCGCTGGCGGCGTCGATGTGCATGTCGATGTCGATACCGGTGTCGGCCTGGAATTTATCCAGCGCATCGTGCAGCGGCTGCGGGAACTCATAGTTACCGGTGTAGGTCACGCCGAAAGTCGGCACCACGCCGATGGTATTTTCGTCGCAGGCTTCAATCATGCGTTTCGGGTCCATAAACAACTGACCGGGGCGCATAGGGATCTCACGCAACTCCACATCCCAGTAGCGGGCGAATTTATGCCAGCAGATTTGCACCGGACCGCACACCAGGTTTGGTTTATCCGTTGGTTTGCCTGCAGCTTCCATACGCTTGCGCCAACGCCATTTCATCGCCATCCCGCCAAGCATACAGGCCTCGGAAGAACCAATGGTGTTGGTGCCAACGGCCTGACCATTTTTCGGCGCAGGCGCATGCCACAGATCGGCAACCATGTTTACGCAACGCAGGTCGATGGCTGCGGATTGCGGATATTCTTCTTTGTCGATCCAGTTTTTGTTAATGGATAAATCCATCAACTTGTGGACGTTTTCGTCGTCCCAGGTCTGGCAGAAAGTGGCCAGGTTCTGACGAGCGTTGCCATCAAGATATAATTCGTCATTGATAATCTGAAATGCGACATCGTCGCGCATTTCGTGCAGCGGAAAACGTTTTGATTCTGCGATAGTGGAAATAGACTTTGCACCAAAACGTGAATCGAGTAGTTCCGACCTTAAATCCGTTACTTGCTTCTTATCCATTTTAAACTCCTTAAAATGATTGGATCGCATTAAAAAAGTAGGATTTATCGATAAAGTAAGCAAGTGCAAAGGACTCGTGTTTAAATAACAAAATCCTAATGTTATTTATCGCGAGATATTATGCGAATTATATTTTATCATTGAAAATCAATATATTATTGAATTCTTGGGTGGTGGCAAGGTGTTTTATGCTGTTATTTTTATGCACTTTCTACGCCTCCTGAATTATCACGTAAAAATCAGACCTTAAAATATCACTATTAGCACTCGGCTATTATTTTGAACGCATTTATAAAATTATTACATAAAAATGGCGAATATTGCTAAAATCCCCGCCAACGAGGTGTTGACGGGGCTGTTATTATTTTGGCAATAATACTCCGGTATAGGTATTCACCGGATGAGAAAGATATTGTTTAACGGCAGTGTTAACATTCTCTACCGTCATTTGTTTCAATAATTGCTCCTGCTCAGTCCATGCTGCAGGATCGTCATATTGAATAAGACTATTTACAATGGTGTTCGCTAATTGTTGAACGCTACGCTGTTGGATATCGAGGCTGCGCTGAACGTTTTGCTGGTATTCATTCAGTTCTTGCTCACTGATCCCTTTAGCCAGGCGCTTAACCATCACTTCATTCGCTAACGTTAACAGTTCATCATGTCGTTCTGGTTGACAAGTAAAAGCCAGCAAATGACTGATATCTTTGGCCTGAGGATCAACCGAGAGGCGAGAAGAAACGCTGTATGCTCCAGATGCCTGTTCACGAATATTAACGCGTAGATCTTTTGCCAGTGCGACGTTAAAAGCATCGAGCGCCATACGCGTCTCCAGATTTACAGGTGTCCGGGAATCATAACGCTTCCACTGTGAAACCTGTGCCACAGGTTCATTTTGTTCTTTTACAGTAACCGATGCGTTGTCCGTCGCGCGAGTTAATGGTTTACCTGCGGCTAATGGCGAATCAGAGTGTTTGATTGATCCTAAGTAACGCGTAATTAACGCCACGAGTTTGTCTTCTGCGACATTACCGACAATGACAAAGGTGATATCCGCTGGAGATGAAAACAACTGGCGATCGGCAGCCAGCGCATCTGCGGCAGTAAACTGTGCAATCTGATTTTCTTGCAGTAATTTCGTGCGGTCATCAGCATAGCGCGTCTCATACATCTGCTGGGCGAATTTCTCCGCTGGACGCTGGTCGAGCGTTTTCAACGCCTGAATTTGAGCATTTTGTAGCGATGCCCAAATATTATCGTTAATCGTGCTGTGGGTGATTCGCTGGTTAATCAACTGGAAACCAGGTTCAGGGTTATTAGTCCGCGCGCTAACAGAGAGCAATGTATTCATGCCACTGACTTTACTGCTCATGGTTACCGAGTTTTCCGCACTCCAGCGTTTCAGGCTGGAAGAGGAGAGTTCACCAACGCCGCTTCCGCTTACTGCTTTATTTGCCAGCGCGATAAGTGATTTTTGCTGCGCAGGGAAACTTAAATCGCCTTTATTAGATACGGCAGTAATTTGTAGCTTTTGCTCTTCACCCGCGGATTTTGCCAGAATAACCCTGGCACCATTGGAAAGTGTTAATGATGTCAGATTCTCAGCCAGCGTTTCTTTGCTGCTAATTTCCGCCTGTGGGTCAGCGTCTACTGTTAACGATAAATTTCTGCCTGGGAAGATGTAAGCCGCCAGCTTTTTGTTGGCGTACTCTTTTTCCAGCGCCAGGATAGCCGCAGGAGACAATGCTTTTTTGGCGGCAACTTCATTGTTTACCATTTGCTCCCAAAATGCGTCCTGGTTCTTTCTTAACTGCTGCCATTTTTCCGCCAGACTTTGCACGGTAATTTGCTGCCACAGACGTTTCGAAAGTTGATATGTTTCTTCCGGCGACAAGAACGGCGTATTATTTAATGAGCTGGATGCCAGGCGACTGGTCAGCATACGTAAATCACGCTCAGCTTGCTGATCAACCGCATTTTTCAGCCAGGTAAGGCGGGTAGATTTAACATCATCGAGTTCTTCAGCAGAAAAGCCATGCTGATCAATGGTTGCCAACTCTGCCATTAATGCATTCGCAGCATCCTGCATATTATCGTCTTGTGCATTTACACGGAAAAACAGCGACTGATAATCGGGTGCAATTTTGACGCTGCGCGCAGTGCCGCCAGAAATAGTCTTCAACTCGCCCGACTGTATACGTTCCTGCAGACGTTGATTGAACAGCTGAACTAACATGCTCCATTCAGCTTGTTCGATAAAGCTTTGCTCATCGCTCACTTGCACCATTGGCAGGCGATAATAGAGTGCGATGCCGTTCACCCGGTTTTCTTTATCATTGATGATATTAAAGCGCAGGTGGTTTTCGGCTTTTGTCGGCCAGACGCGATTTTCAGCTGCTTTGTTAGCCGGAAGCTTACTTAAATTATCCTTTATCAGCGCCAGCGCTTCTTTACTGTCGATATCGCCGACCACAATAAAGGTCATATTATTTGGTTGATACCAGCGTTGATAAAATTGGCGCAATTGTGCCGGTGTGACCGTGGCGACGGTATCCATCAGGCCGATAGGTTCACGGTCTAAATTACGGGTATTTGCCAGCAGGAAAGGGCGGCGCGCCTGAGAGGTGCGCCATTTTGCATCCTGATGGGCACGCCATTCCTCAGTAATTACGCCACGTTCAGCGTCTACTTCGAGTTTTTCAAAGGTTGCGGCATTACTCCATTCACTGAAGATTGCCATCACTTGTTGCAGATTTTGTTTCTGCGTAGTCGGCAAACTCACCTGATACACTGTTTCGTCATAGCTGGTATAGGCATTAACATCGCGACCAAAACGCAGGCCCATTGACTCAAATGTTTCGATGACTTTATTACCCGGCCATGTTTTTGTGCCGTTAAACATCATATGTTCTACAAAATGAGCCACGCCGCGCTCATTGTCCTCTTCCTGCAATGAACCGGTATGAATTTGCAGCCATAAATTTACCTGATCCTTTGGTTGAGCATGCGGATAAATCAGATATCGCAAGCCATTGTCCAGTTGCCCGGTAATTAACTTTTCATCCTGCGGTAAGGCGGCGGCAATCAGTCGCCCGGGGAGCAACAGAGTTGCCACTAACGTCAGTAAGAAACAGAGGTTTCTCATAATTATCTCCATGCGAAAACCGGGCGAATTTACCCGGTTAAGTAAAATCCGAACTATTAAAATTTCATGCTGACATCAAGCCAGAAAGTACGGCCACTGGCGTAGGTCGCCACACCGGTATTCGTTGTATCAACAGCGGTTTTGCTATCCAGTACATTGAGAATATCGGCACTGAACGTCAGGTTTTGTTGTTTCAGAAATTGTGGCGTCCAGGACAAGCGGGTGTCCCAGGTCAGGCTGCTATCCAGTTTTTCGTCAACATACTGCTTGTAATCTGAATATTCGCTGATGTATTGCGCATTCGTCTTACCCAGGATAATGCGAGCTTTACGCGCTTCTTGCCAGGTCAGCGTATTCGCCCACACCAACCCGCTCGGTTGATGCGTGAAATCCATGTTTAAGGAGATCTTTAATGGATTATTAAAATCCGCCACTGGAACGCTATCGTAAGAGACCAGATTACCGTTATAAACCACCTGGTTATCACCGGTATTGCTCTCCTCATAACCATTGTTTAACGACAAGTTGCCCTTGCTCTTGATATAGCTAAAGACAATTTGCGGGTTAATATCTACCTGGCTGATATGCAGGGGTTCGGCCAGTTCAAAACTGAGGTTGAACGAATGCGTTTTGGTTTTACCGTCGTTGTTATATTCAGTAATGGTGGTTTTAGTCGCGCTGTCGGTACGACTGCTTTTGCTGATTTGATCATGCGCTTCACGGTAAACATAGTTTGCGCGCGCAATAACGTTCTTACTGATTTTTTGCTGCAATCCCATTGCCAGTTCATCGTTATAAGGCGTTTTCAAATCCTGATAACGCGTCAGGGTTTTATTGCCTGATACCGATTCCGTCCAGCTATTGCGAATATCACGTAATCCCATATCAAGAATATTCCCGCCATAGTAACGGTTATAACCTGCGGTAATCATTGAGGTTTGATCAGCAAAAATATCCCATTCCGTCATAAAACGCGGGGAGATATTGTGGTTTGACAGATAGTTGTCATAGTCATACCGCACGCCGGGCATTAATGACACATTACGCCAGCTAATGCGATCCGCCATATACAGCGTGTAGTTGTCAATTCCCAGGCTGCCTTTACCTTTATGATAAATGGTATGGTTAGTTTTCTTTCCGGCAGCATTAATCACATAGGATTCAGACTGGTTATGGCGTTCAGTCCATGCATCGGAATAGATGTATTCCGCGCCGAAGTAGGGTTGATGCGAAACATTACCCACGGTGAATTTTTGCCAGTCCAGGCGTGTTTTGAAGGTGTAATTATCTACAGCCTGGGAAATGTGTCCTAATCCGCCACGGGTGCAACGCCCTGAAATATCACCATATGTACATGAAAGTTCGGTGTACCAGATGTCATGATCGTGACGGGTATAATCACTAATATGATCCCAACCAACGGTGGTACGCAGTTTGGCCCATGCGAGCTGGGTATCCATATCCCATGCCAGACCATAGGATTTATTACCCATTTCGCGATCAGACTCCGGGAAGGTGCTGGTATTATAATCACGGCTGGAGCCGGTATATTTTAAGGTTAAATCGTGGGTAAAGCGGTCGCTGGCAAACCAAGTAAATTTGCTCAATGCAGTATCGATAACGTTTTTATACTGTGCCCGGCCGGCGACAATGCCGTCATTCGAAACATAATCCGCGCGGGTGATATCAGACTGGCGGCGCGATAAACCGGCGGTAACGCCAAAGTTATCAGCGAGTTCCTGATTAAACGACAAGGTATAAAAGTTCTTTTTAAAATCTGGAGAGTAATAAGTACTTCCTGAAGAACCTTGATTAAATGCGCTCTTGTTATTCTCATCGATATGCGATGTTAACCAGTCCGAACGCGTAGTGCGATAACCCAGTTTCACGCTGCTATCATCAGCGTTGAAGCGTTTGATCTTTGCATCAATTACCCCGCCATTGAAGCGACCGAATTCAACCGGCACAAAACTGTCATAAAGCGTCACATTGTCCAGTAAGCTGACATCAAGATAATACCCCTGTGACATCCCGCTAATATTGGTTGCACTACTGGCATCGGACTCATTCGCTGGGTTCAGGTTATTCGTTGCACTAATACCGTCAATCAAATAGGCATTCTGGTAGGGCGACGCACCGTGAATAGAGATTTTCTCCGGACGAATATCTCCCTGGTTCAATGAGGTACTTTGCGTTGAATCCATGCGTACCGCAGGGTTGGTTCTCAGCAGATCGCTGATATTGCCATTCCCGGTCGGTAAACGCTCGATGCTTTCACTGGTGTAATGCGTGTTGCCGTTTACGGGTACAGGGACAGGAGCATAGACCATCATCTCTTCAAAAACATGCATGTACATATTTTTGTCATCGACGGCCTGCGCTACATCAGCGCCACATAAAATGACGCCAGGAATAAGAACTCGCTTCATTTATTTATATCTCCGTACAGCAGGGCTTTTATTGTTTTTATAAAACCGAGCTAATGTCACAAATATCATCGGCCAGGTTCCAGACACCGGGTTGATGTGTAACCATAATGACGCCGCTTGTGGGGAGTTTTTCTCGCACTAAACGCAGTAAGCGGATTGCCTCTTGTTCCTCAAGATGAGAGGTAGTTTCGTCAAGAAATATCCATTTCGGACGTCGTAAAATTAATCGAGCCAGGGCGATACGTTGTTTTTCGCCGCTGGAAAGAATATCTCCCCAGCGATCGTGGTCATGAATACGCGTAGCCAATTTCCCCAGCCCAACCTGATGCAGTACTTCACTCAACGATTTATCGTCTACGGACAGGGGAAGTGCTTTACAAATAATCTCTTTCAGTAAGCCGGTTTTGATTAACGGTGTTTGTGACACATACCAACTGTCAGCAGGAGAAGAAATATCACCTTTAAACCACGGCCAGCAGTGGGATAATGTTTTAAGCAGTGTGGTTTTTCCCGCACCAGAGTAACCTTTCAGTAATAGCCATTTGCCTGGCAAAACATGAAAGTTCAGGTTCTCTAATATGATCTTATTATCAGGAGTACGAATACTCGCGTCAGCCACTTGTACCGCATGTTGGCAATTTTTAG
Source organism: Escherichia sp. WS1451 (assembly GCF_046487365.1). Lineage (NCBI taxonomy): Bacteria > Pseudomonadati > Pseudomonadota > Gammaproteobacteria > Enterobacterales > Enterobacteriaceae > Escherichia > Escherichia sp. WS1451. The sequence continues at coordinate 468,597 of NZ_JBJQJP010000002.1, read as the reverse complement.
GCTTATTCGTAGGGCGCTGTTCGGTGAGTTGATGGAACTCATACAAGCGATCGATAACCGCAGCCAGTTCAGCAAGTTCATCATATTTATAAATAAACCAGCTTAAATTGTTCGATACCAGCATAAATGCCTGGCGCGATTTCATCAGTCCGCCCAGATTGATCTGTCCGCTAATAAACTGCGGCAATAACAGAAAGTAGGGAAGAACGCTAAGCGAGCGCGAATAAATATTCTGCCAGTAATCAAGCCACCGCTGACGATTCATTAAACGATGCCAGTTCTCTTTAATGGTATGAAAATTTTCGCTCAACTCCTGGCGTTGTAGAGACTCAGCATTGCTTAGCGCAATCAGTTCTGCCTGCTTATTATGCTGCACAAGATTAGTTCGAAATGTCGCTTCGCTACGTTGTTTTTCCACATTAAGCGGACGAATACGTTTACCAACCTTATGGGTAAATAAAGTTCCACCGATCACAATGAGCACGACGGTATAGACCATATACCCCTGGATATTCCATTCAGTTCCACCAACAGTGAATGAGAGCGTACCCGCGCTTTGCCAAAGAATAACGGTAAAGGTGATCAGCATGCTAAGTGACTGGATGAAGCCAAATGAAAGACTGAGCGTTTTGCTGATCAGTAAGAGAATGTCTTCAGCGATACGTTGGTCAGGGTTATCTGTATTTTTATGCTCGCCGTAGATCTGCGTGAAGTAGTAGTTTTTATCTGCAAACCAGCGATTAAGGTAGTAATCTGTTAACCATTCGCGCCAGCGAATAGTCAGTAGTTTAATTAACCATGTTTTGTTTACGGATATTAATACAAAGATCCCCAGCAGGGCAGGGAACCAAAGGACAAGCTGCCAAAGCTTATCAGTTTCTTTCTGGCTTAGCGCATTGAAAAAATCATTATTCCAGTCGTTTAACCAGACCTGAATTTTAACCACGCCAAGGATCATGGCGAGGATAATAATGATTAACAACACTGAAGTTTTATTATTCTTACGCAGCCAAAAGGGCTTCAGCAGACAGAGATACTTTGCTATCAACATACAAAACGTAATGGGAATGGTTATCATTAGCGAAAAATTGATTGTGCCATCCAATGATTATCTATGGCAATGATATACTGATGAAATTTATTTAAGTATCATTTAACAATATGAAATATAAAGAAATATTTCATTTTCAGTGGTTATGGTTATGCTATTGATAATCAAGGGTATTGCTAATGCCCTGACGCATACCTCGTAAGCCAGGATTTTCGCAAAGGAAGATGATGAAGACGAAACACCCGACAGGAATTTATGTCGGGTGCCTTGTTAAGGTCATAAGAAGGAGGCTAAGAATGGAGCTAAGGGGGAGCGTTATTAATTATTCTCCATTTGTTTTGCAACATCCATAATGTGGTAAAGCGGTACTCTGTTCTTAGCTAACTCCACCATGGCGTTCATATAAGGTACCATGGTTGAAAAAAGGATTTTATAACCTTCGCAAAAATAGGAAACAGTCTCATTGTTTACTTTAGTAATACGATGCTTAGGGCAACCACCATTGCAGATAGGTTTATATGCACATTGCTGACATTTCGCTGAAATCCGTTTTTTTTGCGCTGTCAGTTGAACACTGTTCATCGTTTTGAGTTCAGATTTATTAATGTTTCCAATTTTGTACTGTGGATAGACAAAATGATCGCATTCGTAAATATCTCCATTACTTTCAACAACCAGATTATCCTTGCAGGATTCCTGGAAAATACAACTGGTATGCCCATTCCCCAAAAAACGGCTGACAAAGCTTTCAAACTGACGGATGAAAATTTCACCCACATCGTTTTTAACCCATTGCATAAAAATGGTCGACATAAACTTGCCATAAGCCGTAGGAGGCACAGAAAAATCAATGATACGGAATGTGTTCTCACTATGACCACTGAAATCAATATTCGGCGTCCCGGTTTCGAGCAATTCGATAAATTGCATATGTTTACTGCCGATAGATTTTAAAAAATGATAAACCTCAAGAGGGTAATGGACATTAACGTTATTAATGACGGTTAACGTATTAAACTCTACTTGATATGATTTCAGACGCTCGATGGCTGCTATCACTTTTGCAAAAGTACCGTTACCTGAATTACTGCGTCTGTAACGATCATGTAGCTCCTGGGGTCCATCGATCGATATACCAACCAGAAACTCATGTTCTTTGAGAAAGGCACACCATTCATTATTCAATAAAATGCCATTCGTTTGTAATGCATTAAAAATACGTTTTTGGCCTGCATAGCGTTGTTGATAGTGAATAACTTTACGGAAAAAATCCAGGCCAGCCAGAGTGGGTTCACCGCCTTGCCAGGTAAAATAGACCTGATTGCCAGACGCTGCGATATATTGTTTGATGAACTCTTTCAGAGTGCTGTCATCCATCCATTTTTCATGAGTAAACTGCGACTCTTTTTCAAGGTAAAAACAGTAATCACATTTGAGATTACATTGAAAACTGGAGGGCTTGGCTGTAACGTGCATCGCTATCTCGCTCAATAAGGCGGCGGAAAAATCCGCCGCATGAAGGTTTAGTTATTTCGCTTCGCTTAGTGCTTTCTTGATATTGTTAAACTTCTCCTGATTTACCTCGCTAAGTGGTGGTTGGCTGCTGTCGATAAACTCTCTTACCACGCCTTGCATCTCTTTAACGACCTGCGGATTGGCGGCGGCAATGTTATCTTTTTGCTGTAGATCCGTCAGTTTGTATAGACCTAACTGATTGTTTTCTACTGTATAGACAAGCGAATAATCGTTATTTCTCACCGTATAAGAGAATTGGCTTAAGTCCTCGGTGTTGGGGTTATGCGGGTAATCGTCTGACTGATGGCGGACAAATTTGTGGTAATTATCCCAGAAGGGAATATTTTCTTCATCAAACCAGTGAGAATAAGAGGTTATCCAGGTCAGATTTTTATGTGGCTCGCCTTGTTTCTTATCTTGCAACCACGGCAGCAAGGAAACGCCATCCAGCTTAAGGTCTTTTGGAATGCTGATATCGGCTGCATCAAGAGCTGTCGGGTAGAAATCCATTGCGGAAATCAGCTTGTCATAATTACCGGGTTGAAGTTTTCCTTTCCACCATATAAACATTGGGGTGTGAGTACCGCCAGGATAGGTCTGACTCTTATAGCCTTTTTGCGCCCCGTTCAGCGGCAGAGGACCATCGATAACCGCACCATTATCGGAGGTAAAGAGAATAATAGTATTGTCATACTGTCCGTTTTTCTTCAGTTGTTCGAGAATGCGTTTTACACCCTGATCAACAGAATAAACGGAAGCGTAGTAGTTATCTGCTGTTTGACTACCGGTATTAAATTGCTTCTGATATTGCTCCGGTGCAGGATTATCATTTGGCAGGTGCGGAGCATTATAAGCCAGGTAAAGCATAAAAGGCTGGTCAAGTGTTTTAGCACGATCAACAACGCCAATTGCCTCATCGGTTAACTGATCGCTGATATAACCTTTTGCGGGGACGCGTTCACGGTTTTTGAACAGTGAAGGGGAGTTGTAATATGCCGTTCCTGCAGCGTGGAATCCCATAAAGTAATCAAAGCCACGGTTTTGAGGTTGCCATTCTTCCGCAGAAAATGTGGTGAAGTTGTCATGATAGTCACGCGTTTGTTTATCTTCCGGTACCGGCACATTACTGATTTTTGACAAGTGCCATTTACCTACTGCTGCAGTGTAATAACCATGATTCTGGAATAATTCAGGCAAGAAAGTTTCTGTTAGCGGAATACCATCCTGAGCATCGGTATTGGAATAGACACCAAAGCGGGCGGGCGCTCGACCGGTCATTATTGCGGCGCGGGAGGGGCCGGAAACACCGTGCGCCACATAGCCGTTAGTAAAACGTACGCCTTCATCCATTAATGAAAGGAGCGTCGGCGTTGATTTTTGTGCAGCTTCAATGGCTTTATCTATCCCTATTTTGTAGGTATCGACAACTTCACGATTTTCCATTGTTTTTGGGTCAAAAGATCCCTTATCAAAAGGAAGTTGTCCATAACCAAGATCATCCATGGTCAGTACGATAATATTTGGCTTTCCTTTGGTACTGTATTCAGTCGGCGTAAAGTCTGAGAAAGCAACGTTTGTTTTGGTTGCTTTCAGCTTTACATCATCTGCCGCATGAGCAGCAAATGCAGCCATACCAGATGCCAGTATCAAAGATATCGAGGTACTTACGACACTTTTCTTTAATGCAGACTTCATAAATGTTCCTCTTCTTATTGTACTTAATTCCAAAGTAATTTTACGAAGAGAAATAAGTGGATGTAAGTGAAGTGAGTCACATAAAGAGATAGCAGATTTAGCTAAAAAAAGGGAAATAACAGTCCATAAAGCGTTGACATTACTTTCTGTTCTACTAAGTAATTTCTCGCCGATAAACAACTAATCTATTGATATTTAATAAATTATTTAATTTCACCGACAAAATACCGAATTGAGATCATAAATAATCATGCAACGGGTTATGCAAATGCATAAATATGTGATGGCTGTCACTTATTTATTTCAAGAAATATATCACCTAAAAACAACGCGGGGCAGGGAATGGCTGCCCCATTTAATTCTTACGCAGCGTGTGTGGTTGACTACTCGTTAGCAAATAATCAAATAGCTAAAGCACTCATCGTGTTGTCCGTGTTCATACCGGTGTGCCTTTGACAACGGTACTCCTTAGAAACTCTCTTTGGACTGTTGCCGAAATGTTTGCGGAACGCATAAATAAAATAAGATGTACTCGCATAACCACATTGTTCGGCAATTTTATTGACTGAACCTTCTACGCGTATCAAATTTTTTGCGTGCTGCATTCTGGCATCTAATAGAATCTGTGAGAATGTCGTTTGCTCTTGCTTTAGTTTTTTCTTCAACAGGCTTTCACTGATGTACAGGCAGTCACAAATATCTTTCAGCTTCCATGGGTGCGCCAGCTTCATGTTGACAATATTTCTTACTTTCCCGGAAACGGATAGCACACCGTTAGTTAATAGTGTAATGAAACCTTTGCATGCGGCAAAAATAGACAGGCAAGAAAAAAGCAAAAGCTCTGAAAAATTATGATGATTGCGTTCTTCCGAGTTGAGATAAGCAATCATTTCATTAAGCAATCCAGTCGGTACATTTGAAGCACGTAAAAACTTCGCAGGAACAGGCATCGTCACTGTCTGGATGTTAGTGCATTGTAGATATTTTTTAATGGTATTTTCATTAAATCCGATTTCTTTGAAATGCCGCTCATAAGGTTCAAAATGCGTACGAACAGCGTTATCTACCATCAGGATCTCGCCGTCAGAGAAGGCGTAATCTTTATCTAAAATGTTAGCGTTGAAGGCATGATGAATAAATATAACAGAACAAACGAGCGACATTTTATCTCCTTAAAACAATAAAGTTTTTATCGATACTTTTTTAACATTTCATATTTATAATTTGCTGTTTATTTTCAGTCTTGCAAACTATTGATAATGAAATGTGTAAGATCTCTTGCAATGCGACCCATTTCTGAAATACCCAGCTGATCAATTGCCGAAAAAATGGCTATCAACGTAAGTGTCAGTAATAAGACAACCACAATTACAGACATGATTTCTTTATAGTTGTCTCTTTGCGTGATTTTGTTTTTCACTGTGGTCGCATGCATTTCAAATATGTTTATTTAGCGGATAACGTTAAAAATCGTTAATCAGTATGCTTAATATAACAGGCTGGAAAAAAGAGGAAATAGGACTGGTGCTTCAGTACTGAGCGGAGTTTCTTACAGCTGTAGGCAGAAGTTTATATCTTATAGTATGTAGTTTAATTTAATCCATGTGAGCAAATTGCGCGATAATAGTCAATGAGGAATTCTTCTGCTGTGCGGATGACAGCAGAAGAAATGAGGAGGCGAATTAATTTGATGGTTCTAATTCAACAGGAATACTTTTATAGCCAGGAATGCCACTTAATGGATCGTGGTTATCAAGTGTTAGCATGTGATTCGATTCTGGAAAATAGGTCACCAGTGAGCGGTCAGCCATAGGGTAAATGACCACTTTTAATCTATCCATGCGGCGTGAGCTACGTTTACCGTCTGGCGTGAGTGCAATAAGATTAACTCTTTCGCCGTTTTTTACACGGCAAATTTTAGCTTGTTTAGCACTCATAAAGACCACATCTCGTTGACCGAATACACCTCGATAGCGATCATCCATACCATAAATCGTCGTGTTGTACTGATCGTGGCTGCGTACTGTCGCCATGACCAGCTTACTGTTAAACGCTGAAGAGGGATCTTCTAACAGCCCTTTGCTGGTAATGAAATTAGCCTTACCTGACGGCGTCATCCAGCGCCTTTCAGCAGCTGCGTTTATCAGGTGAAAACCACCAGGATGACGGATGCGCTGGTTATAGTCGGCAAACTCTGGCAGCACAGCTTCAATGTCATTGCGAATGCGATCATAATCTTCCACCAGATACTCCCAGGCTACCACGCTCTGGGGTAGTGCTGCCTGCGCGATTCCCGCGACCACTGCACACTCTGATTTCAGCATTACACCGGCGGGTTTTAACACGCCACGCGAGGCATGAATCATCGACATTGAATCCTCAACGGTTACCGCCTGCGCACCGCTTTTTTGCATGTCAATCTCGCTGCGTCCCAGAACCGGCAGAATATAGCTATGACGTGCGGTCAGCAGATGAGAGCGGTTAAGCTTAGTGGCTACGTGTACCGTCAGATCTAATTGTGTTAACGGTACAGCGCTCGCTTCCCGATCTGGCATTGCCAGTGCAAAGTTGCCCCCCATGCAGATCAATGCTCGAGCCTGCCCCGTACATATTGCTTGCATGCTGGCAATTGCAGCATGTCCAGGTGCATGAGGTGGGGTGAAACCATAGCGCTCACCCAGGCGAGCCAGAAACTCTGCAGACGGTTTCTCGGTGATACCGACGGTTCGGTCGCCCTGTACATTAGAGTGACCTCGTAGTGGGCAGATGCCCGCACCAGGCTTGCCAATGTTACCTTTCATCAACAGCAGATTGACCAGTTGCTGTACATTCTGGGTACCATGTTCGTGCTGAGTGACCCCCATTCCGTAACAGATAATGGTTCGTTCGGCAGCGGCATATGCATCAGCCAGTTCGGCGATTTGAGTCTGACTTAGTCCAGAAATACGCTCGATATCTTTCCACTCGGAATTGAGAACGTCACGGCGTAGCTCGTCAAAGCCGACGGTATGCGTTTGAATAAATTCGTCATCCAGCAATGAGGGCCGACCTGCGGCGCTTGCAGCATCATCGCGCTCAATTAACAGGCGCATCATCCCCTTGAGCAACGCCATATCACCACCAATGCGCACGTTGTAGTAGGCACTGGCCAACTGAGTCTCAGAGTTCGTCAGCATTTCAAACGGGTTTTGCGGTGCGGTAAATCGCTCCAGGCCACGTTCCTGTAGAGGATTGATGGCGATCATTTTCGCTCCCCGTTTCACTAAAGCGCGCAACGAAGTCAACATGCGAGGGTGGTTTGTACCAGGGTTATGCCCAATGCAAATGACTAAATCGCATTTCTCAAAGTCTTCCAGCAACACGGTCCCTTTACCTACACCGATACTCGCTGCCAAACCCACACTGGTCGGTTCATGGCACATGTTGGAGCAGTCGGGGAAGTTATTGCTCCCGTATTCACGGGCAAAAAGCTGATAAAGAAAGGCAGCTTCATTGGAAGTGCGGCCCGAAGTATAGAATTCAACCTGATTGGGATCACTATAGCTTTGAAGGCGTTCGCCAATTTCGTCGAAAGCTTGTTGCCAGCTTAATGGCTTGTAACAGTCGCTGACGGCATCATATTTCAAAGGCTGGGTGAGACGCCCCGCAGCCTCAAGCTCGTGGTCTCCCCAGGTAAGTAATGATTGAACCGTATTCTCAGCAAAGAAAGAGGCGTTTACCTGCTTATCCGTGACTTCCCAGGCGATTGCTTTTGCGCCGTTTTCACAAATGTCGAATGACGCACTGTGCTTAGGATCTGGCCATGCACAACCCGGACAGTCAAAGCCCTCTGGCTTATTCATGTCAAACATGGCAATAACATCCTGGCGTATATCCATCTGCTTACGTACTGCATTCGCTACGGATTTAACAGCACCCCAACCACCGGCAGCACCCTGGTAGGATTCAATTTTTTTCTTCATCTACTTATCCTGTGTGGAAATGAATTATTAGGATTTGAAATAGCGATGATGCACAGTATATACAAAGGGATTATCGTCAATGTGGATATATAAGAGTAGGGGACTACTCTCTTTCTATTTTTAATCTATTATCGTTAAATAATAGAATGGTATAAATACGATAAGTTAAGCATCATCTCTCATAGTGTTTAAATTAACATATTTTTCAATATAAAAAATAAGACTCTGGCTTCAATTGTGCGCGGATTTTCTTACAGATGTAGGATAATAGCCTTCACAAAATAATTATCCGCGCAATTTTCGTGAATGGAGCGCATAGACTAAGGTCAAAATCACAATTATTCATAGATAAAAGTGACACCAATGACTGACTGGACGGTTCCGGCTGCAACCTTGTTTCCTGTTTGTCCATAGGTTGCGCTTAAACCCAGAGGTACTTTGCTTTTATTTACTGTCCCCAGGGAGACGTTTTCTCCCGTAGCCAGTATTTTTCCATTACGCATCAGAGAGACACCCACTCCCGATGCTTTTGTTGCATCTGGTGCTGTGTTAGCAAACACTTGTCTGGCACTGTCAGTGGTAGCACCCGAAAGATAAAATGAGAGCTTTTGTTCACTTGAGCAATATACGCCAAGGGGTATTTCTGCGCTTCCAGGAAAGTCAGGGAGATTCACGGTGACATTACGACTATCAACGGTGCAGCCGCCTGTTGGCATAACAACACTGTTATTTGAAATAATATTCCACGTAAAATTACGCGGATTTCCGCTTCCTAACGTAGCAATTTTATACATATGAATACGGGCAATAACTTCCCCAGCTTTTATGACAACTCCACCGGCCGCACCGACTGGGGTAATATAGAGTTTTAACGGTAATGGCATCGGTGTCTTATCACCAATATCTAATACATTAGTATTTGTCGTCAACGGGAAGGGGTAGGTCACATTATTCCAGTACAGCGATCCTTTATATGACTGTAGGGAGCCTGCGAAAGCTGAGCCTTGTACCAGGTTTATATGATCAGTGTCGTACCAGCCGCCGTAATCATTCCAGCAACTTATATGCTGAGACAAGTCTACAACCAGATTCTGGCCCGGTTGTATTACAGGGTCGAGATTAACATAAACAGAGGTTGTACCTGCTCCAATACTTGACCCGCCATCGACATTACAACTGAAGGCAAAAACTTTGCCTGCCATTAATAGAAGATAAATACTGAACAGAACCTTTATACTGAATGTTTTACCCATGATATATCCTAAGGTTAAAAAATTGATTTAAATAGAGGCAAAAAAAATCAAATTGATGTTATTGCCAGGTATAGATCACATTGATTAGCGACTCGATCGTTCCCTGGCTTGCGTTTCCATTCACCGTGATAGCTCTTGCCTTAAGTGGAAACTGTGCATTACGAGTGATCTCATCAACAATAACCGTTTTGCTATCGCCATTTTTTAACGTCGCATCCTGGTCATCCCTTAGCTCTATCTGAATATTTTCGGCAGTACCTTCATTTTTGTAATAACCCGTATTGTCAGTTGAACCTGTCACGATTGCCGTCACTGCACTTGTTTCAATCGGACAATCGGTTAATGACAAAGTAATATTGTGCCAGCCAGATGCAGAACCAGGTTGTTGCAGATTGCGTGTATAAAGATCCCCGAGATTAACGTTAGCTTCTTTGGTTTGAATAGTGCATGGTTTAGCGACTACCCGACCATTAACAGTGATAGTGACATCGGCGGCCTGGAGAGTTGCTGTGAATAATGTGCAAAACGTAGCTAACAGGAACCTCTTGTGAAGTCTTTTCATATCTGACTCTGATTATTGAAATTCAAGGGTAAAGGTTGCCGAAGCGCTCACCAGTCCAGGATTGACGGACTTCTGAGTTGACTTCAAACGAGCGGAGTAAGGCAAAATATTGTTCTGTTCTGGTACCAATGGGATCCACTGCATCCCGGCATGAAGGTCATTCAATTTCACCGGACGCATATTTCCGTCCAGTATTTCTATACCCAAACCGGAGGCCGTATTGCTTCCTTCATCCAGTTTCAACAGAGTATTATTTTCTGCATCCTCAATACCGTTAAATGCAACCCGAACTCCCGTTGTCCCTTTGCTGCATTCACTTAATGTAATCTGAAAAGGGACGGCTGGACTTGTGCTACCGGTCGTTGGAAATTGTCTGGCACTGTTTTTTTGGAGATCTACGGTAAAATTAAGCGAATCCGATGAGACTGTGCAGCCATAATCGAGGACGCGCCCGCTAATTTTAATAACGCTATCTGCAGATAAAGCAGAATAGGTGGTTAACCCCAGACATAAACCGAGGAAAATAATGTTATTGTATTTCATAATCTATTGTTCCTTAGCGACAGATTGCTGTCTGCTGGTTCAGTAAGGTACCAGGAGAAACTTCAGGAAGCTTGTACTCGACAATACAGTTTGAGTTTTTATCTTTGCCCCATGAAACCTGTAATTTCCCTGACTGTGGAAGTCCAGTCAGATAAACCTGACCGTTTTCCGCGACAATGCTGCCATTTTTATTCTCTCCATGTGTGACAATTGCACCGAATGGAACGCTCTTATTACCGTACTTCAACGTCATTAATACTTTCCCGCCGATTTGTGCATTAAATGTTGCTCTGGCAATAGCACCGTGAGTTGGGATGACAGTGAGAACGGTTTCATCCAGTTCAACATTATCTGCAAGGGAATTCGCGTTAAGAGCGACACGATTTTCTCTATATTCTGTCGCAAATGGTAATATGGCATAGCCACGCCAGTCGGTATGAATTCCGGTCTGGTTCTCTATTTTGACATTATCAGCGCCAGGGGCCTTAACCAGAACCATTGTGTCGCCCAGTGGCTGTCCAAAGGTGATGCCATCAGCATGAGCAATAATGCCACCACTCATTCCGTAATAAATCTGGCTGCTGTCACCACTCCGACTGTAACCGACATTCGTATTACCGTAAGCTCCACGATAATTAAGAGAACTGTAACCACTGGTGCCAGACGATGTATTACCCCCTTGGGTGTTACCGACCTGAACGCTATAATTCAGGTTATTATCCGGCAGCAGAGTGCCATAAACCCCTGATAGGTTGGTCATGCCGCCTTTCAAATCGTTTGACATACTGTAACTGGCGTTTGAATTACGAAATGCCGACTGACTGTCTGTACGCATCCAATGACTGAAGGGAACATTAAGCGTAAAAGCAAGTAAATGATCCCGATCGTTTTGCCATATATTATTGGAATAGCTGTAATTCAGCGAAGTCGTAATATCACCAAACGGCACATTTAATCCAAATGATATTTGCTGGTCGCTGCGTGACGTGTTCCAGTAACTTTGGCGACTGGCACTGAAAAATGTCGTACCGTAATGTCCAAGCTGCTGAGAGATGCTTATTTGTTCCTGACCACGCTTACTGTAGAACAGATTAAAATAATCAATAAATAGTGTCTGCTCATTGCTGTCTCCGGTAGGAGGCTTGACGGTGTAACCACTCATTCGACTGTATGCACTGTCGGATAAGTTATAAAAACCTTGCGTAGAATAGCGATATCCTGCGACCTGGATATTGGTTCCCGTCTGGTAGAAGGATTTGCTGTAGACGGATTTAACCGATTGTCCGCTGTGACGGGTGTCATCTGCAAGCGTCGTATTGGCCTGCGTGATATCGAAAGAAAAGGCACCAAAAAGTCCTAAATCTTTACCAATACCAAGGTTGAAGGCCTGATATTCTTCTGCAATTTGCATTCCGCCATAAGGTGTCCAGTTTCCTTCCAGTCCATGCATCAAGCTACCTTGTATGAACTTGGGAGAGCTTTGCAGGTTATTTCCACTACGATATTCCCCCATGGCAAGCGCATAACGCGTATATCCAGCACGTTGGAGAACCGGAACAGACGAATAAGGAACATATAATGTCTGAATACTGCCGTCTGCCTCTTTTATGGTTACTTGCAGATCACCACCATTGGCCGCAGAGTTGATATCATCAATAGTAAAAGGGCCGGGTGGAACAGTAGTCTGATAAACATCGTATCCGTTCTGTTTTACACTCACTTGTGCGGTGCCACGGGCAATACCATGAATCACCGGAGCGAAACCATGTTGGCTATCGGGCAACATCGCTTCTGTTGAATTTATTTTAAGGCCACGAAAGTTCACACTGTCAAAAATATCGCCATCGGTATAACTATCACCCACTGTTAACCGTGAGCGTAACGGAATAATGTCACGTTCAACCGACGTATTGATATGCTGCCATTTATTGCTGTCAGATGAATTGCTACTCCCACTGTTATAACTCCACGTTGAGTTATCGCGCAGTCGCCAACTACCAATGTTGATGCCACTCTGTAAATTCAAATATGCATAGTTGGATTTTCCTGCATTATGGTTGCCACGATTATTAATAGAATTACCATTAAAACTATAGTTTAGTAGCCCAGCATTTATTCCTTCTTCCCACAGATCCGGAGAAACATAGCCGCGAGCCATTCTGCCAACATAAATTTGCGGAACGGAGAGTGACAGATGTTGCTGACCAACATTAAACTCAGATGATGCGTCAGCCAAACGATCCCGAAGTGGTGTGCATGCGCTGTTGTCCGACACATGTTTTTCTGCCGAATGTTCCTTATTGTCTAATAATGCTGATTTTTTTATGCCAAGACTGACAAGAAGGTCTGTACTCAGGCATGGGATGAGATCTGCATTATTATCATCTGCAATAAAAGTAATATCCCGACTAGTCATAAATTCGTCGTTCAAATAAATGTCGACCCGATATGTACCAGGTGGTGCCTCGCGTCCCTTAGTAAAGGCGGATAAATCGACAGATTCAGCAAGATCATTGCTTAAAAATCGTGGATTAAAATAATACTCTGCGTCAACGGGAAATACCGCAGTTGCTAAGCCAAGGGCAATGGTAAGCCGTGCAAAGCGAGGCAGTAGTAACACCTGATGCATACGATATGCCTTAAATGCGGCACGAAAGGCTGTCATTATTAATTCCGATTGAGTTTATTATTAATTAGGTCACTGGCTTACTGCATGGTTGCCTTAATACGCGGAGTTAATGCACCGTAATCATTGATCGTCTGAAAACTGATATCCCCGGTTGCAGCATGCGGGATATCCACCGATACTTCACCTTTTGGCGGCACCATGGTGTTTGGGAGATTGCTATTTCCTGCTTTCATATTTGTTACGGTAATGAAGTAGGGCGTTGGATTAATAAGAGTGAGTTTGCTACCGCTGCGACGAAACCGAAGCATTGCTGGCGCTTCTTCAGGTGCCATTGCCAGGTTCGTCGGGCGATAAAACATTTTTATGCGGCTAATAATTGCCAGCTGTAATGTATTCTCATTCTTCTGGTCTTTTTCCATAGCAGGAATAGCTTTAACATTAACCCAAAACAGGCTTTCACGGTCGCCTGGTAACTGATGATTAGTGGCGTTGATTATCCGCAGCGTATTCTCTTTTTTACCTTGCATGGAAAAAAGCGGTGGGGTAATGACAAACTGGGTGTCTTTTTGGTCACCTGCATTTTCTATCCATGACTGAATGAGATAGACACTGGCAGGATCATTATTCGTGACAGGCAATAAAACCTGTTTCTGGTTTGCCGGATAAATTACCCGCGTCGCACCAAGTGCGACAGCTGCGTTGGCAATGGTGCTATGGCAAGCAAAGAGCAATAAAAGTAACACTGTCGCCATAAAGGAAACAGAGTAGGGGGTACGCGTAATTTGCATCTGATGCATTCTCCATGTGTTAAGAGGATAAGCGGGAAAACCGTTACATCAGACAATCAGTAAATGTTGCTAATACATTGGCGACTTGCCGGGTTTCCAGACTTAATGCGTTTGTAATAAATGTTGGTTCTCTTTTAATAGGAAAACCTTGCTACAAAGTAAATATTTTAAATAACAGTAAGTTTAACTACTGTTGTTTATTGATCGTTTAGATATTATGTGATTTTTTCATACCGCTCCAAAACACAAACTATTCCTCATTAATAATGAGATGAACATTGGTGAATTGCTCGGGTGTGCGTAGCCATGCCACACACACCCTGTTTCAATTTCAGATGACGTATAGCCACCTTAAGATTGAATTATAGATATTGAACTTTGAAGGTCGCATCTGCGTTTGCAGTACCAGCTACTGACTGCCCGAGAGCAATATATCGAGCCTGGAACGGCAATATATTCGTGCCATCAATCAAGTCAGTTTTAGCGCTAAAAGTGGCACCATCAAGTATTAATACCTCCCCCGTACGGTCCAAAATTTGAATACCAACATTTTGGGCAGAGCCTGCCGCTGAACTCTGCAGCGCTAACGTATCGTCATTACTGGTGACAGTAGTACCCAGGAATGCAACAGCTGCATTACTGGAAACATTGGTATCACAATCATTCAACTTGATATTGAAGCCAACGGCAGAGCTGAGGTCACCCGCTTTAGCCAGGCGAGAAGAACGGACCTGACCCAGCTCAACCGTTTGGTTCATTGATTCTGAATCAATCGCACAAGCGGCATTTACCACTTCACCTTTAAAATGAATAACACCGCCATTAACAGTGGTCGTTACTGATTCATCACCCTCGGCTGCGCTTACCGCAGCAGACGACATCGCCAACACAGAAACGACAATCATACCGACATGTTTGAGTTTCATAATTCTCCAAAATTTATATTTAAGTAGCTGAATAAAGAAAGTTAACAATCAAGTCATTCTGTTATTGCTTATAAAACAAGAATCATTCTTGATGGGATATTGCCCTGAGAATATAGTTTCCGGGGTTATTACATTTCACGAAGAACGATAATATCTTTAAATTACAAGGACACCTAATCACAACAAGTTTATTGCAGCACTTGTTGTAGAGAGTATTTGCAAAGACATTTTATGTCGCTAAATAACATGACAATTTCATTATGCATGTTATTTATAAACCGTGACTAAACAGAATATTATTGCGAACAAGGGAAGTGTCAGGAAAGGTCAAGAGCGACCAATGGCTTATATGGCTATAAATCATTAGCTATAGTTAATGTTTGCCTGGTGTAACTAACACGGAATTGCTCTAAACAGATAAGTGCAGGGTTTATTAAAGCTGACCGACAGACTTTCTTAACCTGGTAATATCTCTCTTAGGTGACTCTCCAAACATCCGCGAATATTCCCGACAGAAATGGGATAAGCTTTCGTAACCGACAGCATAGGCTGCAGTGGTGACATCGTAATGTTCATTCAGCATCAGTCGCCTGGCTTCATTGAGGCGTAGCCATTTCTGATACCGGAGTGGACTCATTCCCGCAAGCTGTCTGAAGTGTTGATGGAAAGAGGGGGTGTTCATTTGCACGCGGTTTGCCAGCCTGACTCTTCAACGCAGGGAAGATGCGGCAAACGGCAAACCTGCATACCAGCCAGCCTATATCCGGTATGCACAGGCCAATCATGAAAGAGGAGAGGCTTTATGTTCTGGAACCCTGAAGTAATAACGACGACCGGAAAATCGCTTCGCATCACTCAAATTCCATTTAACATAATATACATTATGCGCACCAACATAACCCAAGGGAGAATCCAGTCGTTGACGGTCATGATTGTCCTGCTCATTAACAACGACCAAAACCCCATATCTTACTTAATACCGTATTCTCGGCTTAACCGGTCGTGCAACCTCAACACATTGGTTTCAACTACATCTTATCCGCTCTACGGGATAAACACTGTGATATCCGCGATCGCGGATAAAAAGTAGGATTTAAAAGTCGTTTGAAGTCGGCAATATTAAGCCGCATGCATCTTCGACATGCGGCTTATACGGTTTACCAGCTATATTTCACACCCAGCATGCCCTGAGTATCGCTATAGCCTTTATCACCTAGTTGCACACCGACATTCCCCCACAGGCTAAGGTTGTTATTTACTTTCGCCTCAACCCCGGTACGTACTTCACCGAGATTACGCGCACCATCACGGCTTACGTTTTGACCATTCATCTTCACGGCGTAGACTTTGCTGTTGTTGATCCAGTTCGCTTCAATGTAAGGCTGGAACTCACGCTGTTTACCATTGTCACGCTGGTGATGACTGTTCTGGTAGGTTTTCACCCCAAGTCGTGTTTGCACGTTTCCGTCTCCTTCCGTTTCAATGCGTGTTCCGTCTTTCCGGGTATGGTCAGAATCTTTCACACCCATCCAGGTGATTTGTACCTGTGGCTGGACGTACCAGGTATTCAGCGTCCCTTCGCTGCCGCTAAATGTTCCCGCTTCAAAGGTATACCCACCCTCAACAGAGGCCGTCACACCGCGAGAATCATAGTCGTCAGCAGAACGGTTATCGGAACTGACGCTGTTATCAAACCAGTTATACAGCGCCCAGCTGTCAACATAAGCGCCGGTCTTATTCGCATCGTTCTGATACCAGGTCGCGTACAGTCCTGCGCTGTAACCGCTGATGCGCCCATCCGATTTATAACCCACATGATTACTCTGAGTATTACTGTGCTGATTGGCATAGCCTGCCATCACGCCGAGATGCCAGCGATCCTGCGCGTTGCTACTCCACTGCGCCAAATCGCCGCCTAGCTGCAATACATAGCGGTTAGCCTGAGTATTTAGCTGACCATCACCGGTCCTGAAACGTTCGTGCCCTCCGACATGACGCATCCATATACTGGTTGCCGAATCCTGAACTCGCAGTGAATCTGTATACTGCGGCTCACCCAGACGGTCGTGTAAGCGATGGCTAAACAGCGAGTTGGCTGCGGCAATGTTGCTGATATAGCTTCCGGCCTCCGGGCGATAAACTGATGGGCCTTCCGGATCCACAACAGGGGGATTATTGATGGGATCGGGTGTATCCGCTGGCGTTACGTCGTCCCATTTACTGGTCAGATACCAGTTTTTCTCGTCATTCCCCTTCCCTTTAGCCAGCGTGTAGACGTAAGCCCCAGCTTCGACAGTTCCGGTGGTCAGCGCGAAGTTACCTGCAGAATTACCGCCAACCTCAATGAGTTCAATACCGTTGACCGTTTGTGCACCGACGCCGCCAATGTTATTAACCCGAACGCGGGTATTGCCCTGCGTATCACCTTTTACGTTCATTTTATCCGTGGGGGAATTATCGCTACCCAGCGTCGCGTTGAACGTCATCAGGCCATTGTTTCCGGTATAGTTACCGTTAACGGTCAGTACATTCCCCGGTTTCCCCCCTTCGCTGTTCATTTGAACCGTGCCACCATTCTCCAGGTTACCGCCGACAGTGGTTTTAGCGACACGCAGTGTCCCCCCAGGCATAACGTTCACATCACCTGCAGTGGTGACATTTCCCGACATCACACCGCTGTTATGGATATTAATGTGCTGACTTGCCATATTAATGGCAGAGTCGGAACCGAAAGCAATTTCACCACCCACGATATCCGTCGTACCCTGGTACGCCGCGGAATCGTTGTTAAGAGTCAGGATCCCGGACCCCAGTTTTGTCACACCGCCGCTACCGGTGATACTGTGCGTCATCGCCCAGCTACGCTCAGTGGAGATGGTGAGCAGGCCATTATTGATAACGGAAGCATCACCCAGGTTTTTCTGCTCGTTGACGCTGAGCGCGCTGCCTGTATCAATGTTGAATTGCCCCACAAAGCGGCTATTATCGCCATCCAGCTCTACGTCTGTCCTGGCGGTTGCGCTCACGATACCCTTCCCGCTTATGCTATTACGCAGTTCGCCGGTCACGTTTTTTAGCGTTAACAGACCGTCATTGGCAATATTTCCTCTGCCTAACCCCTGCGTATTATCGAGGCTGACTTCCGCATTTGGGCTAACGCTGGTTAACGCATTGTAGCGTGCATTAAGCCCCTCGATAGCCAGCGTTCCCCCTGTAACATTCAGGTTTCCGCCACCTGTCAGTTCACCCTGACTGATCCCACCTTTATTCACCGTCAGCGACCCTTCTTTGAACAAAACAGTCGAACCCATCTGCCCGGTGAATGTCTCTACCGTCTGCGTCGATCCATTAAGATCGACGATGGCCGCGTTGCTGATGTTCAGTTCCCGGGTGTTGCCCAGCGCGCCATCCGCATCGGTACGTAATGTCCCCATCTGAACGTAGGTTGCCCCCTGATAGTCGTTCTGACCGTTGGAAAGCGAAACCTGTCGCACCGTATTGATTGCCAGATCCCCTTCACCACCGATTTTTGCCGACATATCGGCCGTTGCGCCATAGGCTCCGCCATGTTCGGCTAATGTCAGCTTTTGCCCACCATGGATGTTCAGCGCTTTCAGCCCATAGTTAACGTACAAACCATCACCTGGTGCGGTCGTGAGGCGGAATCCATAATCACCCTCGGCGACCACCGTTCCGTTTTGCGCAATGTGTAACGTTTTGTCCGCTTCCACCTCGTCGCCCTGTAAATCACGTAACGTTAATGAGCCACCCGACCCAATAACCGTTTGCGCCTTCACCAGTTGAACGCCGACATGGTTATCATCGTGTTCCAGCAAATTGAGCGTCGTCAGAGGGTTATTCGCCATGGGATCATTCCACGGTTTAGGCACGTCGATAAGCACGTCGCCCGTCCCGTTTACCTGATAGTTACGGCCTTTCCAGGTGTAGTCACCCGCGCCGACAGCCAGCGTATCGACGCTGATATATCCCTCCGCAAGCGTCGCAGCAGGTATATCCGTATCGAAAGTGAGCGTACCGCCATTCATGGCTAGTCCACCAATGGATTGCTCTCCCACGTTTACCGATGTGGTATTTTCACTGTCAGACTGAAGCATCGCGTGAGTAAGCGCAGCGGTGTTGTCGCGTTCCAGTGTGAAGGTACTGTCTTTCAGTTGGACAACACCGGCGAATTCAGTTCCTGTTGCATGGGTAAAGCCAAACATTTTGTCGGAGGATGACAGCTGCACTCGCATCAAGCCATCGCCTTTGAGCGCATTGGTCAGCGTGTAATCTCCTGCGCTGTTCGTTGATGCGAGAATGTCGAGCGTACCGGGGCTTGCAATGGTGACTTCACTCGAACCCATGCCCGTTACCCCATCTGCCGTATGTGACGCAATGGTCAGGAGGCCGTCATTGACCAGCGTTTTACCGCTATAAGTATTCCCTGCATTGAACACCGTATGGCCTGCATCATGTATCACTTTTCCGTCTTTATCGTCACCCGTAATCAGCATATCGACCTGGTAGCCGGCATCACTGTTATTGGTATGATTAAAGACAAAAACACCTTCGCCAGAACCAAACTCTACTTTCGTCGCGTTGGCGATAAACCCGGCATCTGCCGCCGCCTCACCGTGAGCAGCACCAATGTTTAGCGTTCCTACAGCAGGTTCAAAAAGACCTAAGTAAACTTCGCCACCTTCGACATTCAGCGTGCCGTTATTCGTCAGGGTTAACGTACCCGTACCAGACGTCCCTACATTCATATTGAATGTTTCAAGAAGAGAGTTCTGCCCATCCACCCGCACGTCGCCCTTACTTTTGTCATTCAGAGCTATCTGTGTATCACGCGCTTTAACTATACCTCCGGTGGTAATATTCAGTTCACCCGTACCTAATACACCGACCTGTAGCAATTGGGCGTTAGTAGATGACGTTTTTAAATTCCAGAGACTATCCGTTGAAATATTAACTATCCCCTTACCGGAGGCATTTCCTCCGATAAATCCATAGCCCGTTGAATTAAGGGTGGCACCATTACTGACATTTACGATGCCGCTACCAAAATTACCGACATTGATACCTACAGTATCGAACGATGATGTCGCATCCATCAGGTTCAGTGTGCCGATACCGCTTGCTTTATCGCCCAAAAAAGTAATATTTTGCGATACGAACTTACCGCCATCGCTGATATTGAGGTTTCCGACGCCCGCAACACCAATGGTGGTGTAGACATTCTTATTGACCTCCCATATCCCCCCCGTGGTGATGCTAACCTTCCCGACGCCGGTTTCTCCATAACCGAGTGAACTTCCTCCGTTGCTGACAACAAGCCCCTCATTACTGATATTCATTTCACCGTGGCCGTCATAACCAAGATTAGTTCCGAGATTAGTGATAACGGAGTTCTTATCCTTAACAGTAATGTTGCCTGTGCCTGTTTCTTTCATCCCCGCAGTGATAATTCCCGAATCTACTTTGCCTTCACTAGAGACATTAAGTTCACCGTCGCCAGCATCACCGATATAGATATAGCGGAAAGCTTCGCCCGTTCCGAGGAAATTCCAATGCCCTTTATCGGTCACGTTGACGACACCGTGGGAACCATCCTGAACGCCCACCAATGAATATTCTTTGTTATTAATCAGTCCATTATTGGAAATATTGACTGTGCCATTACCGAAATATCCATTATAGAGTCTGCGTACCGTGATGACAGAGTCTTGATCCTGCACATTCAGGGTTCCGATACCGGTGGGATTGCCTCCGATAATCGTATTTTCAGCCGTAATCAGTCCCCCCTCGCGAATAGTCGCTTCCCCCGTCCCTTGATTGCCAATTTGAAATTCAATTGAGGAATCATTATTTTTTATTAGCCACTCGCCACCCTTTTCAACGACAACCTGACCATTACTGCCCGCCTGATAGCCTAAAATGGCGACGATTGAACTCGTGACATAACCCTTATCCGTAATATTTAATGAGCCCGTACCGTAACTCCCTATTTCGAATAATTCGGTCGTCAGAACCGAGTCCTCTCCCTCAACATTAACCGTCCCGACGCCTGCAGCTTGAGAACCTAATCTTAAATAGCCTCCATCGACGTGACCCTTCTGTTTAATATTCAGCGTCCCCGTTCCGGATTGACCCACATTTAAAGGCCTTGCATTATTTCCGCTATCATACAATCGCCAGGTGCCACCCAAAACATTAACGGTGCCCTCTGAGTCCTCATTAGCGCCAATGACGCTGGTAGTAATAGTGGTTAAGGAGGCATTACCGCCAGCCAAAATATTAAGCACTCCAGTGCCATACCAGCCAACCAGGTAGGCATCATAAGCAACATTAGTATCAATATTGGAAATCTGATCATTATCAACTTCCAGACTTGCACCAGACGCTGAACCGCTTAGTGCCAGCAAAACACCCAGCGTCAATCTACTGAATTTCGTTGTCAGTCCAGAGGATTTACGCAAATTAACCGTCGATGTTTTACCTACCCTGCGAGTCAATTCCGAGCAGACCTGAAATACCTGTAGGGTGCAATTCCATATCACGCGATAGATTCTATTCATATAAACGCTCCATATACAAACAATACAGCCACGAAAGAGATGAGTCGTCAGACATTAAAAATGAAACTTATTAAATTGTCAGAGGTCTGTATTGAGTGTTGGTTGGAGGTGGGAAGGTGTCAATTTGGCTAATTTGCTAATGCTTTCGAATTGATAGATTAAAAATCGCATAGTTCTTATTTTATTTAAAAATGAACCATGAGTTATTGTTGCTTAATAAGAAAAATGTTTCTTTCAATAAGAAAATTACCATCATCATATTTAACAAAGAATAGCACCAATTGCTAAAAAAGAACTCTATTAAAACTCTTTTTCATTCATTTATGCCTTTAGGAATATTCGCTATAAAATAAGGGTTATGCTTAATGTTTTAAGAAAAATAGCAATTTCCCCTTGAATATATTACTGGCGATGGAACGATGAATCTGCAAGCTGGCATTTAACAAGCCAGCTCTAAAAGAAGGGAAATAAGAATACTCAAAAACTAACAGCCACGGTCATCATGATGTGGCTGTCAATGAAACTATAACCCAGGCGCTTTCCATAACGACGTCGTCAGTCCATGATCAACCAGCCCCAGCTGATCCTGATAAACTGCCTGCCACTTATCGCGTGAATCCTGATAAAGTTCATGCTTTTCTGGGTCTGGTGTGTGCGTCCGTTCCCAGCGAACCAGGCGTTCTCCGGTTTCTGCCATTGATGAAAAAATTCCGGCACCGACGCCAGCTGCAATGGCACATCCTAATGCAGTGGCTTCTTTGACCACCGGAATATTGACGGGTAATCCCGAGACATCAGCGAGAATTTGACTCCATAATTTCCCTTTTGAACCTCCGCCTGCAAAGACCAGAGAGGTGGGATGAATATTCGAAAAATCAGCAATTTGCTGCAAGTTACACGCTGATACAATCGCCGCATTTTCTTCCAGCGCACGGAACAATGTCGCTTTGTTACATTTATCCGGGTCAATGGACAAGTTAATAAAGGAAGGCGCAGCGTGATACCAGGTTTTAAAGCGCATTCTGTCGGAGAATATCGGCATTACGCCCCACGACCCAGGCGGCACACGACTTGCCATCTCTTCAAGCAGCGTATAGGTGTCGATGCCTAAACGTTCGGCAATCAGTTTTTCTTCGGCACAGAAAGCATCGCGGAACCAGCGCATGGTGAGTCCGGTAAAAAAGCTTATAGATTCAGCTTGTACCATGCCAGGAATAACATGGGGATTAACGCGCATGTTCATTTCTGGGTCTGTCACCGGCGGGGCTAAGTTTACAACTTGCTGCCAGAATGTACCGCCAAGAACCGCGGTTTGTGCCGGACGGACAACGCCTAACCCCAGGCAACCAAGCTGCACGTCACCTCCTCCAACGACCACCGGAGTGCCCGCCTTCAGACCGCAGAGTTCCGCCGCTTGTGAACTTACCACGCCCAGCAATGTGCCGGTTTCTTTGACAGGAGAAAGAATATCGGCCCGCAGTCCGGCCATATCCAGCAATGCAGGTTTCCAGTCACGGGTGGTTAGATCAAGAAGTCCCGTGGTGCCAGCGTTAGAGGGATCCACCGCCAGTTCGCCGCTGAGCATATAGGCCAGCCAGTCGCTGATCATGGTGATGGTCGACGCCTGTCGGTAGATATCGGAACGATGGTGCGCCAGCCAAAGTAATCTGGGGATGGCGCTTAAAGCCAGCGTTTGCCCGGTCGATCGATAAACTTTGTTTTCAAAGGTATTGTTGTGTAGTTCTTTAAGTTCGCTAACTTCGTGCGCCGCTCTGGCATCCACATTGGCGCAGGCCCAGATCGGTGTTCCATCATTGTTATATAAAACAATGCCTTCACGCATCGAACATGCCGAAACGGCAGCGATATACTCCGGGGCTATGCCGGCGTTGTGCAGCGCCTGGCGCATACACTCACACGCCAGTTGCCAGTTTTTGTTGAGATCAAATTCCATAGAACCAGGAACGTCCGGTACTGCCAGGTGCCGCCACTCCGCCTGTCCCACGGCTATTTGATTGCCTTCCAGGTCGAATATCACAGCCCGAATACTTCCGGTACCTGCATCCAGCGCCATCAGGTAATACTTTGATTCTGAAGGGGTAAAGAGTCGAGCCATTAGATTATCCTCGGCTTATGCGTTCTGTCTGTTCCTCTATACGTTCTCCATCATTCCCGGTAATAAGGTCATGCAAATTTAACTACGTAAAATCGCCGCTGCTGTATCCTGATCGGTAACCAGTGCGTTGATATAACCGCCTTTCATTGCAGCGGCAATTGCTTCGGCTTTATTTTCTCCCCCTGCCACGCCAACCCGGACGGGTATGGTCTTCAGCGCGCTTAAAGGTAAGCCAATCAGTTCGTTATGTATTTTAATATCCGTGACAACGTCACCTTTTGCATCAAAAAAGTAGCCTAAAATGTCGCCAACCGCCCCTTTTCGACCAATCATTAACTGTTCGCCCTGGCTGATATAACCGGAGCGAATGATCGTCGCGTCGTCTTGTTGACTCACGGCCCCAATGCCGACAATCGCCACATCCGCAGCTTGTGCGGCTAACAGAACATCTTTGACGCAATTTTCATTTTTTAGCGTATGGGCAATGTCAGCGGAGGATGCCCGCAACGGAGCCGGAATAATATTCACACTGCACGCCGCGTTAAGCTGCCCGATACCCGTCATATAAGAACCGACTCCACCGGAGAGCGTGACCAGGCGAATTTGCTGTGACGAAATAAAACCACTTAAGCGTTGCAGCGTATTCATGGTTGCCTCGCCAAAACCAATCGCCAGCATCTGTTGTGGTTGAAGTAAACTCATCAACATATGCGCCGCGCCTATCCCTAGTCGCCCGCCGACATCAGCATCCGCAAGCCCTGGGATCACCCGGACATGTTGCAGCGAAAACTGACGACATAATTGTGTTTCATATTCCAGACAGCCTTCAAAGCGTGAATTAATCTGTACGCGAATAATGCCGGATTGATGCCCTTTCTCCAGTAATCGCGACACTTTCAAACGGGTCAGGCCGAGACGATCGCTGATCTCACTCTGGGTCAGCCCGTCGTGGTAGTAAAACCACGCAATCCGTGCGACCTGTTCTTCTTCACACATTCCCTGTTCTGAAATTACCGAATCGTTGATTGTCATAATTCATTCTTCACTTTGAACATACTTAAATCTTTAATGCAATTGTTCAGTTCTTGCGCATTTATATCTGTGATGGCAACCACAGTTTGACTCTTCGAGCATGAACAAACGCAACCGTGAAAATCAAAATAGCATAAATTGTGATCTATTCGTCGGAAATATGTGCAATGTCCACCTAAGGTTATGAACAAATTAAAAGCAGAAATACATTTGTTCAAAACTCACCTGCAAAACTGAACGGGGGAAATATGCAAACGAGTGATACCCGTGCGTTACCGCTACTTTGCGCCCGCTCGGTTTATAAACAGTATTCAGGGGTTAATGTCCTGAAAGGCATCGATTTTACGTTGCATCAGGGGGAGGTCCACGCCCTGCTCGGCGGCAATGGTGCCGGTAAATCGACGTTAATGAAGATTATTGCCGGTATTACCCCTGCTGATAGCGGTACGCTGGAGATTGGGGGCAATAATTACACCAGATTAACGCCAGTTCATGCTCATCAGTTGGGCATTTATCTCGTTCCCCAGGAACCGCTGCTTTTTCCAAGCCTGTCGATAAAAGAAAACATTCTGTTTGGGCTGGCAAAAAAACAACTCTCCATACAGAAAATGAATAACTTGCTGGCGGCGCTGGGCTGCCAGTTTGATCTGCATAGTCTGGCAGGATCGCTGGATGTCGCCGATCGCCAAATGGTGGAAATCCTCCGCGGGCTGATGCGCGATTCGCGAATTCTGATCCTCGATGAACCTACCGCCTCGCTTACTCCCGCCGAAACCGAACGTTTGTTTATTCGCTTGCGGGAGCTGCTTGCTACTGGCGTGGGTATTGTTTTTATCTCGCATAAGCTGCCGGAAATTCGCCAGATTGCCGACCGAATTAGCGTGATGCGCGACGGAACCATCGCCTTAAGCGGCAAAACCAGCGAACTGTCTACCGACGACATTATTCAGGCCATTACGCCAGCGCTACGGGAAAAATCGCTCTCTGCCAGCCAAAAATTATGGCTGGAATTACCTGGCAACCGCCCACAACATGCCGCCGGAACGCCGGTGCTGACACTGGAAAATCTGACCGGCGAAGGTTTCAGGAATGTCAGCCTGACGCTCAATGCCGGAGAAATTCTGGGCCTGGCTGGGCTGGTGGGAGCCGGACGCACAGAACTG
Source organism: Escherichia sp. WS1451 (assembly GCF_046487365.1). Taxonomy (NCBI): domain Bacteria; kingdom Pseudomonadati; phylum Pseudomonadota; class Gammaproteobacteria; order Enterobacterales; family Enterobacteriaceae; genus Escherichia; species Escherichia sp. WS1451. Next base: position 442,784 of record NZ_JBJQJP010000002.1, on the reverse strand, counting down.
GCCGAGACGCTCTATGGTCTGCGTACTTTGCGTGGCGGACGCATTATGCTGAATGGTAAAGAGATCAATAGATTATCCACCGGAGAACGTTTACTGCGCGGTCTGGTTTATCTGCCGGAAGATCGCCAGTCATCCGGACTTAATCTCGATGCTTCACTGGCGTGGAACGTCTGCGCCCTTACTCATAACCTTCGTGGATTCTGGGCGAAAACTGCGAAAGATAATGCCACCCTGGAACGATATCGTCGGGCGCTGAATATTAAATTTAACCAACCGGAACAAGCTGCACGGACATTATCCGGTGGCAACCAGCAAAAAATCCTGATTGCCAAATGCCTGGAAGCCTCGCCGCAAGTATTGATTGTCGATGAGCCGACGCGCGGCGTGGATGTCTCGGCGCGTAATGATATCTACCAACTGTTGCGCAGCATCGCCGCACAGAATGTGGCTGTGCTGCTTATCTCCTCTGATCTGGAAGAGATCGAACTGATGGCAGATCGCGTGTATGTGATGCATCAGGGCGAAATTGCCCACTCTGCACTGACCGGACGCGATATTAATGTCGAGACCATTATGCGCGTTGCCTTCGGAGATAGTCAGCGTCAGGAGGCGTCATGCTGAAATTTATTCAGAACAACCGTGAAATCACGGCACTGCTGGCGGTGGTGCTGCTGTTTGTATTACCCGGTTTTCTCGACCGTCAGTATTTAAGTGTGCAAACGCTGACCATGGTTTATAGCAGCGCGCAAATCCTGATCCTGCTGGCAATGGGCGCGACGCTGGTAATGCTTACGCGCAATATTGATGTTTCAGTGGGTTCGATTACCGGAATGTGCGCGGTGCTGTTGGGGATGTTACTGAACGCGGGGTATTCACTACCTGTTGCTTGTGTCGCGACTTTACTGCTTGGTTTGCTCGCGGGATTTTTCAATGGTGTCCTGGTCGCGTGGCTAAAGATCCCTGCCATTGTCGCCACCCTTGGCACGTTAGGGTTGTACAGAGGCATCATGTTGCTGTGGACTGGCGGTAAATGGATTGAGGGATTACCCGCCGAACTGAAACAACTCTCCGCCCCGCTGCTATTTGGCGTTTCCGCGATTGGTTGGTTGACGATAATTCTGGTGGCATTTATGGCCTGGCTGCTGGCAAAGACGGCGTTTGGACGCAGTTTTTATGTCACGGGCGATAATTTACAGGGCGCTCGTCAACTGGGCGTTCGTACGGAAGCCATTCGCATTGTGGCATTTTCGTTGAACGGCTGCATGGCGGCACTGGCGGGAATTGTGTTTGCTTCGCAGATTGGTTTTATCCCCAACCAGACCGGTACCGGGCTGGAGATGAAAGCAATTGCAGCCTGCGTGCTGGGCGGCATTAGTTTGCTCGGCGGTTCCGGCGCGATCATCGGTGCGGTACTCGGCGCATGGTTCCTGACGCAGATCGATAGTGTACTGGTGCTGTTGCGCATTCCGGCATGGTGGAATGATTTTATCGCGGGCATGGTTCTGCTGGCGGTGCTGGTGTTTGATGGACGCCTGCGTTGTGCGCTGGAACGTAATCTGCGGCGGCAAAAATATGCCCGCTTTATGATGCCACCGCCATCCGTTAAACCCGCTTCGTCAGGTAAAAAACGGGAGGCCGCGTAATGCGTATTCGCTACGGTTGGGAACTGGCTCTTGCCGCACTGCTCGTTATTGAGATTGTTGCATTTGGTACAATTAACCCGCGGATGTTAGATCTCAATATGTTGCTGTTCAGCACCAGTGACTTTATCTGCATTGGCATTGTCGCCCTACCGCTGACGATGGTGATTGTCAGTGGTGGGATCGATATTTCGTTTGGTTCGACCATCGGCCTCTGCGCCATTGCATTGGGCGTACTGTTTCAAAGTGGTGTGCCGATGCCGCTGGCGATTCTTCTGACCTTACTGCTCGGCGCATTGTGCGGGTTGATCAACGCCGGATTAATTATCTATACCAAAGTTAACCCGCTGGTGATTACGCTTGGCACGCTGTATCTGTTTGCCGGAAGCGCCCTGCTGCTTTCCGGGATGGCCGGAGCGACGGGGTACGAAGGTATTGGTGGATTCCCGATGGCGTTTACAGATTTCGCTAACCTGGATGTGCTGGGACTCCCCGTTCCGCTGATTATCTTCCTGATATGTCTCCTCGTTTTCTGGCTCTGGCTGCATAAAACCCATGCCGGACGTAACGTGTTTTTAATTGGGCAAAGCCCGCGTGTGGCGGTTTATAGCGCGATTCCGGTAAACCGCACCTTGTGTGCGCTCTATGCCATGACGGGGCTGGCGTCTGCGGTCGCCGCTGTGCTGCTGGTATCGTATTTTGGTTCAGCACGTTCCGATCTCGGTGCGTCGTTTCTGATGCCCGCCATCACCGCCGTAGTGCTCGGCGGTGCCAATATTTATGGTGGTTCTGGTTCCATTATCGGCACCGCCATAGCGGTTTTATTAGTGGGATATTTGCAACAAGGTTTGCAAATGGCAGGAGTGCCAAATCAGGTGTCCAGCGCCCTTTCCGGTGCGCTACTTATCGTCGTTGTCGTAGGTCGTTCCGTTAGCCTGCATCGCCAGCAAATTAAAGAGTGGCTGGCGCGTCGGGCCAATAACCCATTGCCATAAAGGATATCTTCATGACACTTCATCGCTTTAAGAAAATCGCCTTACTTAGCGCTCTTGGCATTGCCGCAATCTCTATGAATGTGCAGGCCGCAGAGCGTATTGCATTTATTCCCAAACTGGTTGGCGTGGGATTTTTTACCAGCGGTGGCAACGGTGCACAACAAGCGGGTAAAGAGCTGGGCGTTGATGTGACCTACGACGGGCCGACAGAACCCAGTGTTTCTGGTCAGGTACAGTTGATTAATAACTTCGTCAATCAGGGTTATAACGCCATTATCGTTTCTGCGGTTTCGCCTGATGGCTTGTGTCCGGCACTGAAACGCGCCATGCAACGTGGTGTGAGAGTGCTGACCTGGGACTCTGATACTAAACCGGAGTGCCGCTCTTACTACATTAATCAGGGAACGCCCGCCCAGTTGGGAGGTATGTTGGTGGATATGGCGGCGCGTCAGGTGAATAAAGACAAAGCCAAAGTCGCGTTTTTCTACTCAAGCCCCACCGTTACGGACCAAAACCAGTGGGTGAAAGAAGCGAAAGCGAAAATCGCCAAAGAGCATCCAGGCTGGGAAATTGTCACTACGCAGTTTGGCTATAACGATGCCACTAAATCGTTACAAACCGCAGAAGGAATATTAAAAGCCTATAGCGATCTCGACGCCATTATCGCCCCCGATGCCAATGCCCTGCCCGCTGCCGCACAAGCCGCAGAAAACCTGAAAAATGACAAAGTTGCGATTGTCGGATTCAGTACGCCAAACGTGATGCGTCCATATGTGGAACGCGGCACGGTGAAAGAATTTGGCCTGTGGGATGTGGTTCAGCAAGGCAAAATATCAGTTTATGTCGCGGATGCATTATTGAAAAAAGGATCAATGAAAACGGGCGACAAGCTGGATATTCAGGGCGTAGGTCAGGTGGAAGTCTCGCCAAACAGCGTTCAGGGCTATGACTACGAAGCGGATGGTAATGGCATCGTACTGTTACCGGAGCGCGTGATATTCAACAAAGAGAATATCGGCAAATACGATTTCTGATGTGCATTACTTAACCGGAGTACGTTATGGCAGATTTAGACGATATTAAAGATGGTAAAGATTTTCTTACCGATCAACCGCAAAAAAATATCCCTTTTACCCTGAAAGGTTGCGGTGCACTGGATTGGGGAATGCAGTCACGCTTATCGCGGATATTTAATCCGAAAACGGGTAAAACCGTGATGCTGGCCTTTGATCATGGTTATTTTCAGGGGCCGACTACCGGACTTGAACGCATTGATATAAATATCGCCCCGCTGTTTGAACATGCCGATGTATTAATGTGTACGCGCGGTATTTTGCGCAGCGTAGTCCCCCCTGCGACCAATAAGCCGGTGGTACTGCGGGCGTCAGGTGCGAACTCTATTCTGGCGGAATTAAGTAATGAAGCCGTGGCGTTATCGATGGATGACGCCGTGCGCCTGAACAGTTGCGCGGTGGCGGCGCAGGTTTATATCGGCAGCGAATATGAACATCAGTCGATCAAAAATATTATTCAGCTGGTCGATGCCGGAATGAAAGTGGGAATGCCGACCATGGCCGTGACAGGCGTGGGCAAAGATATGGTGCGCGATCAGCGTTATTTCTCACTCGCGACTCGAATCGCCGCTGAAATGGGGGCGCAAATTATCAAAACCTATTATGTCGATAAAGGTTTTGAACGGATTGTTGCCGGATGTCCGGTACCCATTGTTATTGCTGGCGGTAAAAAATTACCGGAGCGCGAGGCGCTGGAAATGTGCTGGCAGGCTATCGATCAGGGCGCTTCTGGTGTGGATATGGGGCGTAATATTTTCCAGTCTGACCATCCGGCGGCGATGATGAAAGCCGTACAGGCGGTAGTACACCATAACGAAACGGCTGATCGGGCATATGAACTCTATCTGAGTGAAAAACAGTAACTGCGGATTAAGGAGAAGAAACATGCACGTCACACTGGTTGAAATTAACGTTCATGAAGACAAGGTTGACGAGTTTATCGAAGTTTTTCGCCAGAACCACCTGGGCTCGGTACAGGAAGAAGGCAATTTGCGCTTCGATGTCTTACAGGACCCGGAAGTGAATTCGCGCTTTTATATCTACGAAGCCTATAAAGATGAAGACGCAGTGGCGTTCCATAAAACCACGCCCCACTACAAAACCTGTGTCGCGAAACTGGAATCTTTAATGACCGGGCCGCGTAAAAAACGTCTGTTCAATGGGTTGATGCCGTGAGGCGAATTTATCAATTTTATCTACAATTGGGGTAACGCGCTGACGGGAGTAAAAAAATGTCTGACTGGAACCCCTCTTTATATCTGCACTTTGCCGCTGAACGATCGCGTCCGGCGGTGGAGCTGCTTGCCAGAGTGCCGCTGGAGAATATCAAATACGTTGCCGATCTTGGCTGTGGCCCAGGTAACAGCACCGCCCTGCTGCATCAACGTTGGCCTGCGGCCAGGATAACAGGCGTCGACTCATCTCCGGCGATGATTGCTGAAGCGCGCAGTGCTTTGCCAGACTGCCAGTTCGTGGAAGCAGACATCCGCAACTGGCAACCGGAACAGGCACTCGATCTGATTTTTGCTAATGCCTCACTGCAATGGCTGCCCGACCACTACGAATTGTTCCCTCATCTGGTTTCTTTACTTAATTCGCATGGTGTGTTGGCAGTACAGATGCCAGATAACTGGCTAGAGCCAACCCATGTGCTCATGCGCGAAGTCGCCTGGGAACAAAATTATCCGGATCGCGGGCGTGAGCCGCTGGCTGGCGTTCATGCTTACTACGAGTTTTTGTGCGAAGCCGGATGTGAGGTCGATATCTGGCGAACCACTTACTATCACCAGATGCCGTCGCACCAGGCGATTATCGATTGGGTGACCGCCACTGGATTACGTCCGTGGTTACAGGATCTGACCGAGAGCGAACAGCAGCATTTTCTTACGCGCTACCATCAGATGCTGGAAGAGCAGTATCCACTGCAAGAGAACGGAGAGATACTGCTGGCATTTCCGCGTCTGTTTATTGTTGCCCGCCGTACGGAGTAATTATCACGTCAGCTGGTAATGGCGATCGGGAAGAATTTTCGCTGGAATTTCTGCTTCATCGTTCATCTGTAACAGGTCAATTTCAATAGCGTTGCAGATGGCATCCAGCGGTAAATCATTGTTTTCAGTACCGAAGGGATCTTCCAGTTCTTCCGCCAGACAATCCAGCGAAATAAAAGTGTAGGAAATCAGCACAGAGATAAAAGGCGTCATGTAATGCAGGTCCACGACCAGCGCGAACGGCAGCATGATACAAAACAGATACACGGTACGATGCAAAATCAGGGTGTAGGCAAAGGGAATTGGCGTATAGGCAATGCGCTCGCAGCCTGCCAGAACCGCTGAAATATCATTAAGCCGATCGTTGAGGCTAATAAACAGGATATCTGAAAGCTGCCCATTGCGGCGCTGAACCGCCAACCACTCCCCCATTATTAACAAGATGCGGTTAGCTGGAGAGTTCGAAGCCAGTACACGCTGAAGATCTTCAGTCTTGAGATAATGAGCCAGCACTTCCGCCTGTGGCTGTTTGCGTAATGTCATGCGTAAACAGTGGGCGAAGGCGATTTGCAGCCGGGCAAACTCCCTTACACTTGCCGAATCCGGTAATGTCGTTTTTACCTCGCGCAGTAACGACCGCGAGGCAATCATCAACTGCCCCCAAAGTTTTCGCGCTTCAACGTAACGGGCGTAACCGGCATTATTACGAAAACCAAGAAAAATGGCGATGGCGACACCGAGAATGCTGAACGGTGCGAGGGTGAATTTAATGCCCAAATGCGTGTACCAGGGCAGCATGAAAATAACAGCGATCGAAAAGAGAAAATTGAGTAGTAAGCGCGAGGATATCTTGGATAATACTGAACCGTGCCAGACAAAAATACGGCGCAGCCAGTGTTGTTGTGGACGAACAATCATGGTTATCTTCAGGCGTGGAAAAGTCGCCCTATTAAACGTGATTACGATCACATTCTCAAGACACTACTTACAAATTACCTACAAGCTTACAACATTTACAGGTGTGGCATATGGCACCCGTTAATGATAAAGGTACATAGGATGTTGTAACTAATATAGTGAAATAAGAAACCCGGTCGAAACCGGGTTCAGAGTATTAGCACAACGGACGTACAGCTTCGCGCATTCCTTTTTCGAGAATCGCATCCAGGTCATTAGCCACCTGCTCGACCAGACCAGGCACTTGCGTCAGGTCCTGCTCCCAGTGGTCTTTTTCAGCCAACACAATAGCAACCAGTTCCTGGGTGCCGATAACACGGTCACGATGCTGGCTCCAGAGTTGCTGATAACGTTCCAGCCAGTGGGCATCGTCCTGTACCGGATATGTTTCTCCATTACGCTCACCGCGATAAAACGCAATCAATGCCGCTAATGCGAAAGTAAGGCGCGCCGGAAGTGTGCCGTTTGCCTTCTGCCCTGCCAGCAGCTGCGGCAGGATACGGGTGCGGAACTTGGTCATACCGTTAAGCGCGATAGACAGCAGCTGATGCTTGATGTACGGATTACGGAAACGTCCGGTGACTGCACTGGCGAAAGATTCCAGTTCATCACGAGGCAAATCCAGTACCGGAATAATCTCTTCGTAGATGGCTTTTTCAACGAATGCACAAATTTCAGCATCGTTCATCGCTTCACCTACAGTATCCAGCCCTGCCTGGAACGCCACCGGCACCAGCGCCGTGTGTGCACCGTTGAGGATTGCCACTTTGCGCTCTTTATACGGTTTAATATCGTCAACAATCAGCACGTTGAGTGGATATTTGTCCAGACGCAGCTCAGTCGCTAAGGATTTCGGCCCCTGAATCACAAACAGGTAAAAGTGTTCAGCGGTGTCGAGGAAACCATCGTGATAACCCAGTTCTTCTTCCAGTTTAGCCACTTCATCACGCGGATAGCCGGTAACGATACGGTCCACCAGCGTAGAACAGAAGCTGTTAGCCTGATCCAGCCATTGAATAAATGCTTCTGGCAGTGCCCACTCTTGCGCATAGCGCAGCACCAGTTCACGCAACGCGTCGCCATTGTAGTCGATCAACTCACACGGGATGATGATCCAACCTTTATCCAGCGCACCGTTGAAATGGCTAAAACGTTCGAACAGCAGACGGGTCAGTTTTGCCGGATAACTTACCGCTGGCGCGTCATCGAATTTATCGCCCGCATGGTAGCTGATACCCGCTTCGGTGGTGTTAGAGAAAACAAAGCGCATTTCCGGGTTGTGCGCCAGTTTCAGGAATTCATCGTATTCACTGTAGACGCTGATTTCACGATTAACAGAGCGAATCAGACGCGCGTCGCTGACCGCTTCCCCCTTCTCGTTCAGACCACGGATAATGGTGGTGTACAGACCATCCTGCGTGCTCAGTGACGGCGGGAATGAAGTTTCAATCGGACGAACAACGACCACGCCAGAATTCAGATCGGTGTGCTCATTCAGGAGATCGATTTGCCAGTCAACAAAGGCGCGCAGGAAGTTACCTTCACCAAACTGAATGATACGTTCTGGATACTGTGCACCGGGAAAATCGCGACGATTTAGTGTTTTCACAATGGGTTCCCTTCTGATTAGTCATACAACCTGTTTGAATTGGTACGACAGGTTAGCAAACTTTAATACGCCGAACCCCTGTTTTGATCAACTCCTGATGATTAATGAGCAGTTTTATGAGAAAAGTGTGGCGCGGATCATGGTTTAATCGAGGAACTACGCCTTTTATTCGCTCAATAAAGTGGTAGAACACATTCCATTTAAATCGCTGTGAATGAATAAAGATGTCAGACAACTTCCTCACCGTAACGCATAGTGCTGGTACGGTTGCGCCCATCTTTCTTCGAGCGATACAGACATGTATCGGCTTCGACCATCAATTTATTAAAGTCATCGGTCAGCGTTCGGTACGATGCGCAACCACTACCGACGCCAATACTTACCGTGAGATAAAGCGTTTTTTGTTGCCAGGTGAACGGTTGCAGTTCAACGCCTTTACGGATTTTTTCCGCCATTAGCAGACCATCGACAGGATTCACCGATGGCACTGCAACAGCAAATTCCTCGCCGCCCATTCGCGCCACCAGCCCCTTATCACCGACAATCTTCTGAAGATGCTGGGCAAACACGCTTAACACTTTATCGCCACATTCATGTCCATAGTTATCGTTAATGCTTTTGAAATAGTCGATATCAAGCAGCATGACAGTCAGATGTTGTGTCTGTTTCAGCGATGGACTTTTCAGCGCCTCATAAAGACCGGACCGTGAGTAAACCTGAGTCAGAAAATCAAAGTCGGCTCGCAGCGCAACTTGCTTCATTAGCGAATTGATCGCTGCCACGCTAAAAGAAACCATAATTGGGCATATCGCCATCGTGGCAATACCGAGACGTGCGGAGAACATTTCTGGAATGGAGAATGGCGAACCGACCGAGATATCAATCACCGAATTTGCCACCAGTACGATTTCCACCGCACCGGTGACAAAGGTCAACAGACATGTTACCTGCGGCGTATAGCGCACTGCACACCAGATTAATGCAGGGAGCGGAAACGCCAGACTCCCCGCTCCGCCAATGACTACCGAGGCAATAACCGACACAATAAGCGCGATAGCAGGCATCATCTGCTCTGCTTTAAAGCGCGGCAGTACTCCAGGAATTGCCAACGTCAGCATACAAGGCACGATCAACACGCCCGTTGAGAATTGCTCACTGAACCAGTCGGCAAGCAAAGGCCAGAAATCCAGACTATCAATACTGACCGAACCAATCGCCCCGACAATAGCGCATAATAATGCGGCAATCAGACAGTAATTAAATAGCCGTAAGGCACTTACTGGCTCATACTTATTTTTCCCTAGACGCTTATCCCGAGCGACCAGTAAGGCGACGGTAACAATAAACATCATATTGGAGAAATTGATAGCCAGTGAAACCAGCCCCCATTCGGTGGTTATGGCATCATAAACCAGCATCGCCACATAACTGATCGCATAGTAATGCAGTCGATTAAGCCAGACATAGCGGGCAAACACCCCCGCCATTACGCCATTCAGCGGCCAGAAAAGAGAAAGTTCGTGAACCAGCCGTAACTCTGCACCAATAAAATAGAACAGCGTGGTTAGCACAAAAATAGCGATGCTATTACGTAGCAGATGACCTTCCTGGAACAAACGGAAAGTTGAAATGGGCTGTACATGCATTAATTATCTGTCCATACAATTGCGGGTGGCAATTATCTCAACGCAATAAGTAAATTCTTAGAAAGGATAGCATGTTCGCTGACAACGGCGGCAACTAAAGATACCTAATGAATGCCATTTTATCGATTTCCGTAATTATCATGGCTGATTCATCTGTATAACCAACCAGTGATAGATTACCGCCACGATATAACGTTGTTGTTCTTCGCTTAACGAAACACCCTGCGGAATGTTATGCCACTTAGCCAGACAACCGCGACAACAGGTTGCAGTGGCGTGCTGAGCGATAAACACCGGATGCCCGCGCATGGGGGTTTGCTTACCGTCATTAGCCGGTAATGCCGGAGCAAGACGTTTAGCGACAAAATCTGCCGCATGTTGTTCAATGACTGGCGCGCCTTTCTCCAGACAATACTGACGCTCTTTCACACCCAAACGAAAGCGAGAGCGAAATTTTGAACGGGATAAACGCGCGAAGAGTGGATCGAGAGACTGCATTAATAAACCGAACGCCCTAACTGTTTCGTTAATTGTTCAAGAACGGCAATGCCCGCAAGCGAGTTACCAGCATCATCCAGTTCCGGACTCCAGACTGCGATGGCCATTTCATGCGGAACAATCGCCACAATACCGCCACCAACGCCAGATTTCGCCGGTAGTCCCACCCGCCAGGCAAACTCCCCCGCGTTCTGGTACATACCACTGGTCGCCATCAGCGCGTTAATTTGCCGCGCCTGCATTGGCGTCACCACAGGTTCATCAATATGAATAGCTTTCCCCTGATTAGCCAGAAAGACAAACGTCCGGGCCAGCTCTACACAGCTCATTTTCAGAGCGCAGTAATGAAAGTAGTTTTGCAGAACAGTTGTCACATCATGATGGAAATTGCCAAACGACTTCATCAGCCAGGCGATAGCCGCATTTCGCGCGGAGTGTTCAAATTCGGAACGCGCTACCACCGTATCGTAGGAAATATCAGACACACCGCTTAAGCCGCGCACGACTTCCAGCATACGTTGCCGAGGAGCGCTTAATCGCCCTTGCAACATATCGCAGACCACCAGCGCACCGGCATTAATAAACGGATTACGCGGAATACCCTGCTCCATTTCCAGTTGCACTAAAGAATTGAACGGTGATCCAGACGGATCTTTGCCGACGCGTTGCCAGATTTCCTCTTCGGAGTAATGACGCATGGCGACAACGAGACTCAGCACTTTGGAAATAGACTGAATGGAAAAACGTTCTTGCGCGTCTCCGGCCTGAAAAAGCTGTCCGTCAACGGTACAGATAGCAATCCCCAATCGGGAACCGTCTACCGTAGCCAGCGCCGGAATATAATCCGCGACTTTACCCTGACCAATGAGCGGCCGCACTTGCCGCAAGATGTTTTCTAAAATTGCATTATCCATGGCGACTGCCACTTTCTACTCCTGGACCGCAGGTCTGAAAAGACCTGCGAGTATATCAGAGCTGAATATATAGCGTCAGACCCGGTCTTTCCACACCGTCTGGATATTACAGAATTCGTGTAAGCCAAAATGGGAAAGCTCACGACCAAAGCCACTCTTCTTCACGCCACCAAAGGCGACTCGCGCGTCGCTGGCACAGTAACCATTGATAAACACCCCACCGCATTCCAGACGTGCCGCCATCTGTCTGGCCCGGGTTTCGTCGGTGGTGAAAATGGTCGCTGAAAGGCCGAACTCGCTATTATTAGCCAGTTCCAGTGCATGTTCTGCATCTTTCGCAATGGTGATTGCCGCAACGGGGCCAAACATTTCTTCCCGAAACGCGGTCATTTCTGGGGTAACATTCGCCAGAACCGTTGGCGGATAGTAGTTACCTGCCCCAGCCATCTTTTCCCCGCCCAGTAACAAACGCGCACCCTGCGCCAGGGTTTTCTCCACCTGATGATGCAGCTCATCACGTAAATCAAAACGAGCCATTGGTCCGAGAGTGTTCTCTTCGTCACGGGGATCGCCCATTTTCAAGGCTGCCGCAGCTGCCACAAAACGTTCGGTAAATGCCGAAGCAATTCCCTCTTCGATGATAAAGCGTTTTGCCGCTGCACAAACCTGTCCGGTATTCTGATAACGTCCGGCTACCGCCGCTTTAACCGCCAGTTCCAGATCGGCATCGTTAAGCACAATAAATGGATCCGAACCGCCCAGTTCCAGTACGCATTTTTTCAGTGCCGCTCCAGCCTGTGCGCCAATAGCCGCTCCCGCACGAACACTTCCGGTCACCGTGACAGCAGCAATGCGCGAGTCTTTAATCATCTGACTGACGCCGTCGTTGTCGGCATTCAGCCAGCCATATACGCCTTGTGGGATACCCGCATCTTTAAACACCTGGGCAATGAGCTGTGCACAGCCCATCACATTCGGCGCATGTTTAAGTAAGTAGCCGTTACCTGCAAGAATGATGGGAACCGCGCCACGCATCACCTGCCATAACGGAAAATTCCACGGCATAATCGCCAGAATTGTCCCCAACGGTCGATACTCAATAACTGCCTGCTGATTTTCCACCAGCGTAGGTTCCGCCTTCAGCATTGCCGGACCATGTTCTGCATACCAGTCACACAAATTCGCCGATTTCGCCACTTCAGCACGCGCCTGGTTGATTGGTTTGCCCATTTCACGGGTGATCATTTGCGCCATTTCTTCGCTACGGGCGCGCAGAGCCTTACCGATATCACGCAGTTTTTCAGCACGATAATCTATATTTGTCTCGCGCCAGTCGCGAAAGCCTGCTGCCGCCAGCTGAAGTGCGTTTTCGATATCATCAGCGCCAGCCCACGGCAGCACAGAAAGTTGTTCACCGGTGGCAGGATTTATCGAAATTGCATGAGTTGCCGGAGTAATGGTCATCGGGGTATCTCCTTTATGAGTTATGGTAAAAAGATACGCAGATTTACTCTTGCTTTAAAATGAATAATATTAAGCCACTTATTCACGAATCGAGAATATTATGGATCTGACCCAACTGGAGATGTTCAACGCGGTTGCCGAAGCTGGCAGCATTACCCAGGCTGCAGCAAAAGTGCATCGCGTGCCGTCGAATCTCACTACCCGTCTACGCCAGCTGGAAACAGAACTGGGGATTGATCTGTTTATTCGCGAGAATCAGCGTTTACGTCTCTCACCTGCCGGGCATAACTTTTTACGCTATAGCCAACAAATTCTCGCGTTAGTGGATGAAGCGCGGAGCGTTGTCGCTGGCGATGAGCCGCAAGGTTTATTTTCTCTTGGTTCGCTGGAAAGCACCGCTGCGGTGCGCATTCCGGCCACGCTGGCGGAATTTAACCGTCGTTATCCCAAAATTCAGTTTTCACTTTCCACCGGCCCTTCCGGCACTATGCTGGAAGGTGTGCTGGAGGGAAAACTGAATGCAGCGTTTATTGATGGGCCCATTAACCATACTGCCATTGACGGGATACCGGTGTACCGCGAGGAGCTGATGATCGTCACGCCACAAGGACATGCGCCAGTAACCCGCGCCAGTCAGGTAAATGGCAGTAACATTTATGCCTTCCGCGCCAATTGTTCGTATCGTCGCCACTTCGAGAGCTGGTTTCATGCTGATGGTGCCGCTCCGGGAACTATTCACGAGATGGAGTCGTATCACGGGATGTTGGCCTGTGTGGTCGCAGGAGCAGGTATTGCGCTTATTCCGCGCTCTATGCTGGAAAGTATGCCGGGGCATCACCAGGTTGAAGCGTGGCCGTTAGCTGAGCAATGGCGTTGGTTAACAACCTGGCTGGTCTGGCGTCGCGGTGCAAAAACGCGTCCGCTTGAGGCATTTATTCAACTACTGGATGTGTCTGACTCGGCAAAACAGAGTTAGCAATGAGCTATTTTTGATAGTTCTTTCGGCTAATATGCTCTATATAGTGATGTTCCGATGACTTATGACTATATGGGGCAAATATGGTTACGCCAGTAAGCATCAGCAATTACATATCTCTTCCTGATGATTTTCCCGTACGTAATATTGCACCGCAGGTAAAAGAAGTTTTAAAGGATTTCATTGATGCACTCAGTACAATAATATGTGATGAGGAATGGCGCACGTCTTTAAACATCAACTCAGCCACAAAAAAGATATTTAATAACCTTGACAACTTATCATATATTCAGAGGACTTCTTTTCGGGGTAACGACACGCTATACAATGAAAAGGTTCAGTTTAAACTCACTTATCCCGTCAAGAATGGAAGACACAAAGAAAATATTGAATTTCAGGTAGTAATAAATTTAAGCCCTATTTATTTAGATAATTTCCGCCATGATGGGGAAATTAATATTTTTTGCGCTCCCAACCCAAAGCCTGTCACTATGGGGCGCGTATTTCAGACCGGCGTCGAGCGTGTGCTCTTTCTGTTTCTGAATGACTTTATAGAACAATTTCCAATAATCAACCCTGGCGTTCCTATCAAAAGAGCGCATACGCCACATATTGAACCCCTGCATCCGGATCACCATACCGCTGCAGATTACTTACGCCAGTTTGATTTGCTTGTCCTGAATTTTATCTCTCGCGGTAATTTTGTCATACTCCCCCGATTATGGAATAACTCTGAGGTTCACAGATGGTTCGGGAATAAAGAACCTAACTTGCTCACCGCTATTCTCGACATAACGGACAGCGAATTAAAAGAGGATTTATTGCAAAGTCTGATGGATTCACTAGGTTCTAACAAACATGTACTACCCGAAGTCTGCATCTGCTTTTTATCCCTTTTAGCAGAACAAGATTTTCCACATTTTCAGGAGTTGTTTTTATTTTTCGCCAATATGTTATTGCACTATCACCAATTTATGAAACCCAATGAAAGTGATTTGATTGACGTGTTGATGCCAGCATCATTAAGTGATGATAAAATTATCAAACATATGGCGCGCAAGACCCTCAAACTTTTTGTAAAAAATGAAACGCCGCCAAAAGTTACTCATGAAGACCTGGTGAAAAACAGGCCTCGCTCCCCTGTCAGACCACCTATACCCGCAACCTCCAAAACGCCAGACCTCCCTGAACGTCATTAAACCGTGATGTGACCGACTCTCTGACGCGTGAAAGAATCAGCGTCAGAGAAACGGAAAACGCGATCCAGATCACAAATGCATTGTATTCACATCATTAACCGTTTTAAGATCATTTCATCACTTTTTCGCAACTCACCCGATAATCTGTTATGACAACAAACACTGTTTCCCGCAAAGTGGCGTGGCTACGGGTCGTTACGCTGGCAGTCGCCGCCTTCATCTTCAACACCACCGAATTTGTCCCAGTTGGCCTGCTCTCTGACATTGCGCAAAGTTTTCACATGCAAACCGCTCAGGTCGGCATTATGTTGACCATTTACGCATGGGTAGTAGCGCTAATGTCATTGCCTTTTATGTTAATGACCAGCCAGGTTGAACGGCGCAAATTACTGATCTGCCTGTTTGTGGTGTTTATTGCCAGCCACGTACTGTCGTTTTTATCGTGGAGTTTTACCGTTCTGGTGATCAGTCGCATTGGTGTGGCTTTTGCACATGCGATTTTCTGGTCGATTACGGCGTCTCTGGCGATCCGTATGGCTCCGGCCGGGAAGCGAGCGCAGGCTTTGAGTTTAATAGCCACCGGTACAGCACTGGCAATGGTATTAGGTTTACCTCTCGGGCGCATTGTGGGGCAGTATTTCGGTTGGCGAATGACCTTCTTCGCGATTGGTATCGGGGCGCTTATCACCCTTTTGTGCCTGATTAAGTTACTTCCCTTACTGCCCAGTGAGCATTCCGGTTCGCTGAAAAGCCTCCCGCTATTATTCCGCCGCCCGGCATTGATGAGCATTTATTTGTTAACTGTGGTGGTTGTCACCGCCCATTACACGGCATACAGCTATATCGAGCCTTTTGTGCAAAACATTGCGGGATTCAGCGCCAACTTTGCCACGGCATTACTGTTATTACTCGGTGGTGCGGGCATTATTGGCAGCGTGATTTTCGGTAAACTGGGTAATCAGTATGCGTCTGCGTTGGTGAGTACGGCGATTGCGTTGTTGCTGGTGTGCCTGGCACTGCTGCTACCTGCGGCGAACAGTGAAATACACCTCGGGGTGCTGAGTATTTTCTGGGGGATCGCGATGATGATCATCGGGCTTGGTATGCAGGTTAAAGTGCTGGCGCTGGCACCAGATGCTACCGACGTCGCGATGGCGCTATTCTCCGGGATATTTAATATTGGAATCGGCGCGGGTGCGTTGGTAGGTAATCAGGTCAGTCTGCACTGGTCAATGTCGATGATTGGTTATGTGGGCGCGGTGCCTGCCTTTGCCGCGTTAATATGGTCAATCATCATTTTCCGCCGCTGGCCAGTGACACTCGAAGAACAGACGCAATAGTTGAAAGGCCCATTTGGGCCTTTTTTAGTGGTACGTTTTAATGATTTCCAGGATGCCGTTAATAATAAACTGCACCCCCATACATACCAGCAGGAATCCCATCAGACGGGAGATCGCTTCAATGCCCCCCTTACCCACCAGCCGCATAATTGCGCCAGAGCTGCGTAGACTTCCCCACAAAATAACCGCCACCAGGAAAAAGATCAGCGGCGGCGCAACCATCAGTACCCAATCAGCAAAGGTTGAACTCTGACGCACTGTGGACGCCGAGCTAATAATCATCGCTATGGTTCCCGGACCGGCGGTACTTGGCATTGCCAGTGGTACAAAAGCAATATTAGCGCTGGGTTCATCTTCCAGCTCTTCCGACTTGCTTTTCGCTTCCGGTGAATCAATCGCTTTCTGTTGCGGAAAGAGCATCCGAAAACCGATAAACGCGACGATTAAGCCGCCTGCAATTCGCAGACCGGGAATCGAAATGCCAAATGTATCCATCACCAGTTGCCCGGCGTAATACGCCACCATCATGATGGCAAATACGTACACCGAGGCCATCAACGACTGACGATTACGTTCAGCACTGTTCATGTTGCCTGCCAGGCCAAGAAATAACGCGACAGTTGTTAATGGGTTAGCTAACGGTAGTAACACCACCAGCCCCAGGCCTATTGCTTTAAATAAATCTAACATTGGTGGTTGTTATCCTGTATGCCTCAACTAAGGCAATTGTGTTGTTCGAAATGAAAAGGTCTGGGTTCGCTGAGAGTCGAATCCAGACCTGTGGCTGGTAGCTATCCGAGTGTGTCGATTTTATTGAAGAGACAACTTAATGTGCATACCACAAGCTGCAGCATAACGTTGTAACGTTGTAAGGCTGGCACTTGATACATTCCTCTCAAGACGGCTGACAGCTGGTTGGCTAACTCCCATGCGTGCTGCAATCTCGGTGCTGGTTAATCCGGCTCTCTTCTTCATTTCAATGAGGACTGCACGGAGTTCTTCTTCCTGCGTGGCTTCATCGTAAGCCTTTTTAACGTCAGGATTGGCAAGTGCTTTTGCTTTGACTTCAGAAAACTTGATACCTTTAACAGCCATCTTTCAGTTCCTCCCATCTTGACGTCGCCAGAGCAATTTCGGCCTTCGGAGTCTTAGGGGTCTTCTTAATAAACGTTCTTAAAATATAGATCTTTCGACCTTTAGCGTAAGCAAAAAATGTTCTTGAAATGTCTTTTCTTCCTACGCGCAACTCAAACAAACCATCCTGGATAATGCCTGTATCTGGATAGCGGAGTTCCGGCCCTTTCGCTTCCAGCTTTTCTAGTCCCTTAAGTACCTTTGCTTGCATAATAGGTTCGAGGTCATAAATTTCGCTTTCCGCTTCGGGGTGAAATAGTAGCTCATACATAGCTTCCCCCTGTTTACGCTTAAATATAACTTACCCGTTATAATAACGCAAAGGTTATATTTTGCGTTCCCATACAGATCAGCATCATCACCTTGCATCGCACTGACCAAAACTTGAACCGATTTAGCAAAACGTGGCATCGGTCAATTCATTCATTTGACTTATACTTGCCTGGGCAATATTATCCCCTGCAACTAATTACTTGCCAGGGCAACTAATGTGAAAAGTACCAGCGATCTGTTCAATGAAATTATTCCATTGGGTCGCTTAATCCATATGGTTAATCAGAAGAAAGATCGCCTGCTTAACGAGTATCTGTCTCCGCTGGATATTACCGCGGCACAGTTTAAGGTGCTCTGCTCTATCCGCTGCGCGGAGTGTATTACTCCGGTTGAACTGAAAAAGGTATTGTCGGTCGACCTGGGGGCGCTGACCCGTATGCTGGATCGCCTGGTCTGTAAAGGCTGGGTGGAAAGGTTGCCGAACCCGAATGACAAGCGCGGCGTACTGGTAAAACTTACCACCAGCGGCGCGGCAATATGTGAACAATGCCATCAATTAGTTGGCCAGGACCTGCATCAAGAATTAACAAAAAACCTGACGGCGGACGAAGTGGCAACACTTGAGCATTTGCTTAAGAAAGTCCTGCCGTAAACAAAAAAAGAGGTATGACGATGTCCAGACGCAATACTGACGCTATTACCATTCATAGCATTTTGGACTGGATCGAGGACAACCTGGAATCGCCACTGTCACTGGAGAAAGTGTCAGAGCGTTCGGGTTACTCCAAATGGCACCTGCAACGGATGTTTAAAAAAGAAACCGGTCATTCATTAGGCCAATACATCCGCAGCCGTAAGATGACGGAAATCGCGCAAAAGCTGAAGGAAAGTAACGAGCCGATACTCTATCTGGCAGAACGATATGGCTTCGAGTCGCAACAAACTCTGACCCGAACCTTCAAAAATTACTTTGATGTTCCGCCGCATAAATACCGGATGACCAATATGCAGGGCGAATCGCGCTTTTTACATCCATTAAATCATTACAACAGCTAGTTGAAAACGTGACAACGTCACTGAGGCAATCATGAAACCACTTTTATCCGCAATAGCAGCTGCGCTTATTCTCTTTTCCGCGCAGGGCGTTGCGGAACAAACCACGCAGCAGTTTGTTACTTCCTGTGCCAATGTCGTGGTTGTTCCCCCATCGCAGGAACAACCACCGTTTGATTTAAATCACATGGGTACTGGCAGTGATAAGTCGGATGCGCTCGGCGTGCCCTATTATAATCAACACGCTATGTAGTTTGTTCTGGCCCCGACATATCGGGGCTTATTAACTTCCCACTTTTACCGCTTTACGCCACCGCAAGCCAAATACATTGATATACAGCCCGGTCATAATGAGCACCGCACCGAAAAATTGCAGACCCGTTAAGCGTTCATCCAGCAATAGTGCCGCACTTGCCAGTCCAACTACAGGCACCAGTAACGATAACGGTGCAACCCGCCAGGTTTCATAGCGTCCCAGTAACGTCCCCCAGATCCCATAACCAACAATTGTCGCCACAAACGCCAGATACATCAGAGACAAGATGGTGGTCATATCGATAGTAACCAGACTGTGAATCATGGTTGCGGAACCATCGAGAATCAGCGAGGCAACAAAGAAGGGAATGATTGGGATTAATGCGCTCCAGATTACCAGCGACATCACCGCCGGACGCGTTGCGTGCGACATGATCTTTTTATTGAAGATGTTGCCACACGCCCAACTAAATGCTGCCGCCAGGGTCAACATAAAGCCGAACATCGCCACATGCTGACCGTTCAGACTATCTTCGATTAACACCAGTACGCCAAAAATCGCTAAGGCGATCCCCGCCAATTGTTTGCCATGCAGTCGCTCACCGAAAGTAAACGCGCCAAGCACGATAGTAAAAAACGCCTGTGCCTGTAACACCAGCGAAGCCAGTCCAGCAGGCATACCGAAGTTAATGGCACAAAAAAGAAAAGCAAACTGCGCAAAACTGATGGTTAATCCATACCCCAGCAGCAAATTCAGTGGTACTTTCGGTCGTGCGACAAAAAAGATAGCCGGAAAAGCAACCAGCATAAAGCGCAAACCGGCCAACATCAGCGGTGGCATGTTATGAAGCCCCACTTTGATGACCACAAAATTTAGCCCCCATACGACCACTACCAGTAGCGCCAACACCCCATCTTTTCGCGACATTCTACCGCCTCTGAATTTCATCTTTTGTAAGCAATCAACTTAGCTGAATTTACTTTTCTTTAACAGTTGATTCGTTAGTCGCCGATTACGACGGCATTAATGCGCAAATAAGTCGCTATACTTCGGATTTTTGCCATGCTATTTCTTTACATCTCTAAAACAAAACATAACGAAACGCACTGCCGGACAGACAAATGAACTTATCCCTACGACGCTCTACCAGCGCCCTTCTTGCCTCGTCGTTGTTATTAACCATCGGACGCGGCGCTACGCTGCCGTTTATGACCATTTACTTGAGTCGCCAGTACAGCCTGAGTGTCGATCTAATCGGTTATGCGATGACAATTGCGCTCACTATTGGCGTCGTTTTTAGCCTCGGTTTTGGTATCCTGGCGGATAAGTTCGACAAGAAACGCTATATGTTACTGGCAATTACCGCCTTCGCCAGCGGTTTTATTGCCATTCCTTTAGTGAATAACGTGACGCTGGTGGTGCTCTTTTTTGCCCTCATTAACTGCGCCTATTCCGTTTTTGCTACCGTGTTGAAAGCCTGGTTTGCCGACAATCTTTCGTCCACCAGCAAAACGAAAATCTTCTCAATCAACTACACCATGCTCAACATTGGCTGGACCATCGGTCCGCCGCTCGGCACGCTGTTTGTGATGCAGAGCATCAATCTGCCCTTTTGGCTGGCAGCTATCTGTTCCGCGTTTCCCATGCTTTTCATTCAAATTTGGGTAAAGCGCAGCGAGAAAATCATCGCCACGGAAACAGGCAGTGCCTGGTCGCCGAAAGTTTTATTACAAGATAAAGCACTGTTGTGGTTTACCTGCTCTGGTTTTCTGGCTTCCTTTGTTAGCGGCGCATTTGCCTCGTGCATTTCACAATATGTGATGGTGATTGCTGATGGTGATTTTGCCGAAAAGGTGGTCGCGGTTGTTCTTCCGGTAAATGCTGCCATGGTAGTTACGTTGCAATATTCCGTGGGCCGCCGCCTTAACCCGGCTAACATCCGCGCGCTGATGACAGCAGGCACCCTCTGTTTCGTCATTGGGCTGGTCGGTTTTATTTTTTCCGGCAACAGCCTGCTATTGTGGGGTATGTCAGCTGCGGTATTTACTGTCGGTGAAATCATTTATGCGCCGGGCGAGTATATGTTGATTGACCATATTGCGCCGCCAGGAATGAAAGCCAGCTATTTTTCCGCCCAGTCACTGGGCTGGCTTGGCGCAGCAGTTAATCCATTAGTCAGCGGAGTGGTGCTCACGAACATGCCCCCTTCCACGTTGTTTATCATCCTGGCGATGGTAATCATTGCCGCGTGGGTGTTAATGCTGAAAGGCATTCGTGCAAAATCCTGGGGGCCGCCTGTGGCATGTTGATGGGCGTGCCTCACTGCCACGACTTTACTCATTATTTTCCTGTTGCAAAGGCGTAGCCTTCATCTTCCCAGCCGGTGATCCCGCCGAGCATGATTTTAACTGGCCTTCCTAGCTGGGCCAGTTTGAGTGCCGCCCGGTCTGCTCCATTACAATGTGGTCCCGCGCAATACACCACAAACAGAGTATCTTTCGACCATTGAGCCATTCTCTCTGAGGTCATTTGCTTATGGGGCAAATGAATCGCGCCGGGAATATGCCTGCGGGCGAAGTTTTCTTCACACCCAACCACATGCAATAAAACGAAGTCATC
Source organism: Escherichia sp. WS1451 (assembly GCF_046487365.1). Lineage (NCBI taxonomy): Bacteria > Pseudomonadati > Pseudomonadota > Gammaproteobacteria > Enterobacterales > Enterobacteriaceae > Escherichia > Escherichia sp. WS1451. The sequence goes on along the minus strand of NZ_JBJQJP010000002.1, from coordinate 421,147 downwards.
ACCAACGTACGCCAGAGAGTCATGAACATCGGCACAATCTGTTTCAAGACTCAGGCGTATGAGAAAATGCGCTTCGGCAATGTCCGGCGTCGCGGCTGTAAATTCAGTGACATAATGCATAGTGCTTTTTCCTATTGGTTTATTGTGTTAACAATAATGTAACCGACAAACCTTGCACTTACCGCCTCTCGATATGCCAGAAAAGCGCAAAATGATGACAATTTCACAACGCCCCCTGGTCGTTGTCTTGGCCTATGATGGGCTATGTACTTTTGAATTTGGCGTCGCAGTTGAAATATTCGGCCTTCCACGCCCGGAAATGGGTGATAACTGGTATCGGTTTGCTGTCGCTGCGGTAGAAGCCGGTGCGTTGCAAGCCACTGGTGGGATCCGGGTGGTTGCGGATGGAGGGCTGGAGTTACTTGCCGACGCCGATATGATTATTATTCCCGGTTGGCGTGGAGTAGATGAACCGGTGCCAGAGATGCTATGTGAGGCGTTACGCGAAACTCACCAGCGAGGAACTCGTCTGGTATCGATATGTTCTGGTGTATTTGTTCTTGCCGCCGCAGGCCTTCTTCACCAGCGTAAAGCGACCACCCACTGGCGCTACACTGAACAACTCCAACATCGTTACCCTTCTATTCATGTATGTGACAATGTTTTATATCAGGATGAAGGACAAGTCATGACTTCCGCAGGGAGTGCTGCAGGGATCGATCTGTGCTTACATATCGTGCGTAAAGATTATGGTCACGAAATTGCAAACAATGTCGCCCAACGGCTAGTCATCCAGCCGCATCGCCACGGAGAACAACCACAAAACATGACGCGTCCGATGGCTTCGTCGCGAGAAAGCCAGACGTTTGGCGCATTATTCGACTTTTTACAGCAAAATCTGGCGCAAACGCATACCGTTGCCTCTCTTGCCGGGCGAGTGAACATGAGCCAACGCACTTTTTTAAGACGTTTTGCCGCCTTAACGGGTATGACACCTGCCCGCTGGCTGCTTAATGAGCGGTTAATTCGCGTGCAGGATTATCTGCAAAATTCGGCTTTCAGCATCGATAAAATTGCCGAGCTGACGGGGTTTGGCAATTCAGCCTTACTAAGGCATCATTTTCTACAGCGTTTTTTATTATCTCCTTCGCAATACAGAAAAAACAGCCGTCCTCCTTCACATTAATCACCTAATTCAGCCTTCGTTTAGGTTACCTCTGCTAATATCTTTCTCATTGAGATGAAAATTAAGGTAAGCGAGGAAACACACCACACCATAAACGGAGGCAAATAATGCTGGGTAATATGAATGTTTTTATGGCCGTACTGGGAATAATTTTATTTTCTGGTTTTCTGGCCGCGTATTTCAGCCACAAATGGGATGACTAATGAACGGAGATAATCCCTCACCTAACCGGCCCCTTGTTACAGTTGTGTACAAGGGGCCTGATTTTTATGACGGCGAAAAAAAACCGCCAGTAAACCGGCGGTGAATGCTTGCATGGATAGATTTGTGTTTTGCTTTTACGCTAACAGGCATTTTCCTGCACTGATAACGGATCGTTGACACAGTAGCATCAGTTTTCTCAATGAATGTTAAACGGAGCTTAAACTCGGTGAATCACGTTTTGTTCGTCAATAAACATACAGCGATTTCTTCCGGTTTGCTTACCCTCATACATTGCCCGGTCCGCTCTTCCAATGACCACATCCAGAGGCTCTTCAGGAAATGCGCGACTCACACCAGCAGTCACGGTAATGTTGATATGCCCTTCAGAATGTGTGATGGCATGGTTATCGACTAACTGGCAAATTCTGACACCTGCACGACATGCTTCTTCATCATTAACCGCTTTGACAATAATGATAAATTCTTCGCCACCGTAGCGATAAACCGTTTCGTAATCACGCGTCCAACTGGCTAAGTAAGTTGCCAGGGTGCGTAATACTACATCGCCGATTAAATGCCCGTAGGTATCATTAACCAATTTAAATCGGTCAATATCCAACAACATTAAATAAAGATTCAGAGGTTCAGCATTGCGTAACTGATGATCGAAGGATTCATCAAGAACCCGACGACCCGGTAATCCCGTCAGAACATCCATATTGCTACGGATCGTCAGCAAATAAATTTTGTAATCGGTTAATGCCGCAGTAAAAGAAAGCAACCCTTCCTGAAAAGCGTCGAAATGCGCGTCCTGCCAGTGATTTTCAACAATAGCCAGCATTAATTCCCGACCACAGTTATGCATATGTTGATGGGCAGAATCCATTAGCCGAACGTAAGGTAATTCATCGTTATCGAGTGGCCCCAGATGATCAATCCACCGACCAAACTGGCACAGTCCATAAGAATGGTTATCCGTTATTTCTGGCTTACTGGCATCTCTCGCGACCACGCTGTGAAACATACTTACCAGCCACTGGTAGTGGGCATCGATAGCCTTATTGAGATTTAACAAGATGGCATCAATTTCCGTTGTCTTCTTGATCATTGCCACTCCTTTTTCACAGTTCCTTGTGCGCGCTATTCTAACGGGAGAAAAGCAAAATTACGTCAATATTTTCATAGAAATCCGAAGTTATGAGTCATCTCTGAGATAACATTGTGATTTGAAACAAAATCAGCAGATAAAAAAGTGTTTAATTCTGTAAATTAACCCTGCATTATCGCAATTAAAAGGATGACAAATAACATAACCCAATAACCTAATGGCCCCGTAGTTCAGGCCATCAGGCTAATTTATTTTTATTTCTGCAAATGAGTGACCCGAACGACGGCCGGAGCGCTTTTCTTATCCAGACTTCCGCTAATGTTGATCATCTGGTCCGGCTGAACTTCTCGTCCATCAAAGACGGCCGCAGGAATAACAACATTAATTTCACCGCTCTTATCGCGAAAAACGTAACGGTCCTCTCCTTTGTGAGAAATCAAATTACCGCGTAGTGAAACCGAAGCGCCATCGTGCATGGTTTTTGCGAAATCAACGGTCATTTTTTTTGCATCGTCGGTTCCGCGATAGCCATCTTCTATTGCATGAGGCGGCGGTGGCGCTGCATCCTGTTTTAAACCGCCCGGGTCATCTGCCAACGCATAAGGCATGACAAGAAAACTTGCTAATACAATGGCCTGAAATTTCATACTGACTCCTTAATTGCGTTTGGTTTGACTTATTAAGTCTGGTTGCTATTTTTATAATTGACAATTAAGATTACTGCCAATTGTTATAAGGCATTTAAAATCAGGTAACTAGCTGTCAAATATTCAGAGAATTTAACTCACTAAGGTTAAGAAGAAGATTAAAGAGTCTTAAACATATTTCAGAATAATCAGATTTATAAATTTGAAAATTATTATAACGGAAGGGTATACAAAAAAAGTAATTTTGCTGGCGACTGCGAAACGGCATTCGCATTAGCGGTGAAGTTTGCCCTCGCCCAGCTGCTGCAATTACTGCTATAACGAGGCTGGTCTGGCGATAAATCCAGGCCAGCCATTGGTGGTGTTTATACGTTCAAGCCACGATGTTGCAGCATCGGCATAATCTGAGGTGCCTTACCGCGCCATTGTCGATACAGGCGTTCCAGATCCTCGCTGTTACCTCTGGAAAGGATCGCCTCGCGAAAACGCAGCCCATTTTCACGCGTTAATCCGCCCTGCTCAACAAACCACTGATAACCATCATCGGCCAACATTTGCGTCCACAGATAAGCGTAATAACCCGCGGCATATCCGCCACCAAAAATATGGGCGAAATAACTGCTGCGATAGCGTGGCGGTATAGCGGGAAGATCCATATTTTCCGCCACCAGCGCCCGCAATTCGAAATCATCGACATCCTGCATTGCTTCGTTTTCTTCCAGGCAATGCCAGCGCATATCGAGAAGTGCGGCGCTAAGCAGTTCGCTCATCTCATACCCTTTATTGAACAGGCTGGCATTACGCATTTTCTGTTGCAGTTCGTCAGGCATCGCTGCCCCGCTCTGATAATGCCGGGCGTAGCGAGCGAATACCTGCGGATGCGTTGCCCAGTGTTCGTTGATTTGCGACGGAAATTCGACAAAATCACGCGGCGTGTTGGTGCCGGAAAGCGTGGCATAACGCTGGCAGGCAAAAAGGCCGTGCAGCGTATGACCAAATTCATGGAATAAGGTTATTACATCATCCCAGAGTAACAACGCAGGCTCCCCAGCTGCGGGTTTCTGATAATTGCAGACGTTATAAATTACCGGATGCGTTTCATTAAGCGTTGATTGCTCAACAAAATTGCCCATCCATGCGCCGCCGCTTTTTGAATCACGGGCGAAGAAATCACCGTAAAATAACGCCAGCCCCACGCCATTATGATCAAAAATTTCCCACACACGAACGTCAGGATGGTAGACAGGAATATCAAAACGTTCGACAAACTTAATACCGAAGAGCTGATTCGCAGTCCAGAATACGCCTTCATTCAACACCGTGTTTAATTCGAAATAAGGCTTGAGCTGCGCTTCATCGAGATCGAATTTCTCACGTCTTACCTGCTCGGCATAAAATGCCCAGTCCCACGGCTGCGCGCTAAACCCGCCCTGCTGCTTATCAATAATCGCCTGTATGGAGGCTAACTCATCGCTCGCACGTTGACGCGCCGCTGGAACAATTTCCCGCATAAAGTTGAGCGCTGCTTCTGGCGTTTTTGCCATCTGATCGGCGATTTTCCATGCGGCATAATGAGGAAAACCAAGCAGTTTCGCCTGCTGCGCGCGGATCTCCACCAGACGTTGAATGATAGCGCGGGTGTCATTGGCATCATTTTTTTCCGCTCGCATCCAGCCCGCAGTAAACAGTTTTTCACGCGTCGCGCGATCGCACAGTTCAGCAAGCGCTGGTTGTTGGGTGGTATTCAGCAGCGGAATCAGCCATTTGTTATACAGACCTTTCTCGCGAGCCGCCTCTGCCGCCAGCGCAATCTCTTGCTCACTCATTCCTGCCAGCTGCGCGATATCGTTCACAACCAGACCGCCGGATTTATTTGCTGCCAGTAACCGCTGGTTAAACTGGCTGGTCAGGGTCGCAGCTTCTGTATTCAGTACTTTTAATTTTGCTTTATCAGCTTGCTTAAGTTTGGCTCCGGCAAGGACAAAACGTTGATGAATCACCTCCACCAGGCGGATGGATTCACTATCAAGCCCCAGGGATTCACGGCGCTGCCAGACAGCATCTACCCGCGCGAATAATTCCCCGTTCAGATAGATATCATTCGCAAGTTCCGCCAGTTCAGCGGAAAACTGTTCATCAAGACGCTGTAATTCATCATTGGTATGCGCTGCAGTCATCGCAAAAAAGACGCTGGTAACGCGGGTAAGTAATTCTCCGCTTTGTTCCAGTGCCAGAATAGTATTGTTGAAATCAGGTGTTTGCGGGTTAAGCGCGATGGCAGCAATTTCTGCCCGCTTTTGCTGCATTCCCTCATCGAATGCCGGGCGATAGTGATGATTGGCAATTTGATCAAAATGGGGAGCCAGATACGGCAGTGTGCTTTGCACAAGGAAAGGATTCATTGTTGTCATTTTCTTCTCCTGAACGCGAGGTGTTCCATAGCGTAGGCTTACTGATAACGGAGTGCAATCTTGCAAACCAGTATTACCCGCTCTTAAGCATCACGTGCTATGTTATTGACACACAAAAGCGTTGAGGAACAGTGAGATGATCGTTTTAGTAACTGGAGCAACGGCAGGTTTTGGTGAATGCATTACTCGTCGTTTTATTCAACAAGGGCATAAAGTTATCGCCACTGGCCGTCGCCAGGAGCGGTTGCAGGAGTTAAAAGACGAACTGGGAGATAATCTGTATATCGCCCAACTGGACGTTCGCAACCGCGCCGCTATTGAAGAGATGCTGGCATCGCTTCCTGCCGAGTGGTGCAATATTGATATCCTGGTAAATAATGCCGGTCTGGCGTTGGGCATGGAGCCTGCGCATAAAGCCAGCGTTGAAGACTGGGAAACGATGATTGATACCAACAACAAAGGCCTGGTATATATGACGCGCGCCGTCTTACCGGGTATGGTTGAACGTAATCATGGTCATATTATTAACATTGGCTCAACGGCAGGCAGCTGGCCGTATGCCGGTGGTAACGTTTACGGTGCGACGAAAGCGTTTGTTCGTCAGTTTAGCCTGAATCTGCGTACGGACCTGCATGGTACGGCGGTGCGCGTCACCGACATCGAACCGGGTCTGGTGGGTGGCACCGAGTTTTCCAATGTCCGCTTTAAAGGCGATGACGGTAAAGCGGAAAAAACCTATCAAAATACCGTTGCATTGACGCCAGAAGATGTCAGCGAAGCCGTCTGGTGGGTGTCAACGCTGCCTGCTCACGTCAATATCAATACCCTGGAAATGATGCCGGTTACCCAAAGCTATGCCGGACTGAATGTCCACCGTCAGTAATTTTTATACCCGGCGTAACTGCCGGGTTATTGCTTGTCACAAAAAAGTGGTAGACTCATGCAGTTAACTCACTCACAAGCAAGAACGAATGACCGTCGAAACGCAACTTAATCCCACACAGCCTGTCAATCAGCAGATTTATCGTATTCTTCGTCGCGACATTGTCCATTGCCTGATTGCTCCAGGCACACCGTTGTCGGAAAAAGAAGTTTCTGTTCGTTTCAATGTGTCACGCCAGCCGGTTCGTGAAGCCTTTATTAAACTGGCGGAAAACGGCCTGATTCAAATTCGTCCGCAGCGTGGCAGCTACGTCAACAAAATTTCCATGGCCCAGGTGCGCAACGGCAGTTTTATCCGTCAGGCCATTGAGTGCGCGGTGGCGCGTCGGGCGGCGAGCATGATTACCGAAAGCCAGTGCTACCAACTGGAACAAAATCTTCACCAGCAACGCATTGCCATTGAGCGCAAGCAACTGGATGATTTTTTTGAACTTGATGACAACTTCCATCAACTCCTGACCCAGATTGCCGACTGTCAACTGGCGTGGGATACCATTGAGAACCTGAAAGCGACCGTTGATCGCGTGCGCTATATGAGTTTCGACCACGTTTCTCCACCAGAAATGCTGTTACGCCAGCATCTTGAGATTTTCTCTGCCCTGCAAAAACGTGATGGCGATGCGGTAGAACGTGCAATGACGCAACATTTGCAGGAAATCAGCGAATCCGTGCGCCAGATCCGTCAGGAAAACAGCGACTGGTTTAGCGAAGAGTAATTCATTTCCTCTCATCCCATCCGGGGTGAGAGTTTTTCCCTCCGTCATATGGCTCATGCATGCATCAAAAAAGATGTGAGCTTGATCAAAAACAAAAAATATTTCACTCGACAGGAGTATTTATATTGCGCCCGTTACGTGGGCTTCGACTGTAAATCAGAAAGGAGAAAACACCTATGACGACCTACGATCGTAACCGTAACGCAATCACCACTGGCAGCCGTGTTATGGTTAGCGGCACCGGTCACACTGGCAAGATCCTGTCGATTGATACTGAAGGTCTGACCGCTGAGCAAATCCGTCGCGGAAAAACCGTAGTTGTTGAAGGTTGTGAAGAGAAACTGGCACCTCTGGACCTGATTCGTCTCGGCATGAACTAAGCGTGTGAATGCCGCCGATGGCGGCATTGCTTTTTTTACTTCACGGAATATTTCGCCACGGTCGCTTTCGCACCATGCGCTAATAAAGACAAGTACGCTTCCGTCACTTTTGCAGTAAACAAGCTATTGTCTGGCAAATCATCACCAAAGATCGCCTTAATCGCCAGCAATGACTGGACGCGCGCTTTCCCTTCGGCACTACTTTGTACAGCCTTCTGAATAACAGGTAACAGTGGATCACTGATTTCAATCGGATTTCCCTGTTCATCAACACCACCGACATAGCGCATCCAACCCGCGACGCCCAGCGCCAGCAGATCGAACTTGCTGTCATGCGCCAGATGCCAGCGAACAGAATCCAACATCCGCTGTGGCAATTTCTGGCTGCCATCCATCGCAATCTGCCAGGTTCGGTGACGTAGCGCCGGGTTGCTATAGCGTTCAATTAATCGGTTAGCGTAATCTTGCAAATCAACGCCCTGCACTTTCAACGTCGGCGCTTGTTCCTGCAACATCAAGGCATACGCTGCATGACGATAATGTTCATCTTCCATGCAGTCATTAATGTGCTGATATCCGGCAAGATAACCCAGATACGCCAGGAATGAATGACTGCCGTTGAGCATGCGCAACTTCATCTCTTCATAAGGCAGCACATCACTAACCAGTTCGGCTCCCGCTTTTTCCCATTCCGGACGTCCGGCAACAAAGTTATCTTCTATTACCCACTGGCGGAAAGGTTCACAGGCAACGCCAGCAGGATCGCGCACACCGGTAAGTTGTTCGATTTTCGCCAGCGTATCCTCTGTCACTGCGGGCACAATACGGTCCACCATTGTTGATGGGAAAGTCACGTTTTCTTCGATCCATTGTGCCAGTTTTACATCAACAGCTTGCGAGTAGGAAGTGACAACGTCACGCATAACATGACCGTTTTCTGGCATGTTGTCACATGACATGACGGTAAATGCGGGAAGTCCTGCCGCTTTACGGCGAGCCAGCGCCTCGACAATCACCCCTATTGCAGTTTTCGGCTGGTGGGGATTTTGTACGTCGGCAACGACCATCGGGTGATCGGGCATTAACTGTCCGGTCGCCGGAGAGTGGAAATACCCTTTTTCGGTGATTGTCAGAGAGACAATCGCGATTTGCGGTTCACACATCGCAGCCAACACGGTTTCTAAGCCATCAATCTGTACGTGCAAGGCTTTTTTAACGACGCCAACGACGCGAGCCGTCCACGCATCGGCCGACATTTCCGCAACGGTATAAAGATTATCTTGCTGTTGTAAATCGGCAATTTGCTGTTCGCCGCCGATTAAATTGACCTCATAATATCCCCAGTCACTGAAATGTTCCGTAGCAAGAATATCGGCATACACACCCTGATGCGCACGGTGAAATGCACCAAAGCCTAAATGAACAATTCTTGGGGCCAGGTTATTACGATCATAAACAGGGAGCGTCGCTTTTGCTGATAACAAATTATTTCCCATAACAATTCCTTAAATTTAAATATGGCAAGCTGCATGTTTTGTTATATGAATAAAAATCCCCTCTCCGGTAAGAGAAGGGATTGAGGATTTAAAGACTTCTGGAAGGTTGCGCTGCTGTTACAACACGCGGTTGATCTTCCGCAGCGTCTTCCAGCGCACTTAAATCACGGTCTTTCACTTCTGGCATTTTCAGCGCAGAGATTAAACCAATCACTGAATATGCCATGATCATAATGGCGATCGGATACCAGGATTCCGTCATGGTGCAGAAAATACCCGCCAGGATAGGACCAAAACCGGAAGCGATAAGACCACCAATTTCTTTAGAAATAGCCATCCGGGTAAAGCGGTTTTTACAGCCGAACATTTCTGCCATGGTAATGTTTTCCAGAGCAAATAATCCCAGCACCGCACAGTTATGAATCACAATCAGTGCAACCATAATGGTGCTCGGGGCATAGCTTTTATCTACGATGATAGAAAGCATTGGCCACGCCAGCACAATCGCAGAGGTATTCATAATAATATACGGGATCCGGCGACCTATTTTATCGGATAACCAACCAAGGAACGGAATGGTCATAAAGCCGAGAATCGAACTGATCATCAATGCATCTGTTGGAATTGCTTTGTTAAACAATAACGTCTGCACTAAATAGCCTGCAAGGAAAGTCTGAATTAAACCGGAGTTACCAGCCTGACCAAAACGCAGCCCTGTTGCCAGCCAGAAGGATTTGCTCTGGAACATGCTACCAGCAGGTGCAGGTTTTGCTGTCGGTTGGTTGCTGTCGTTAACCTTCTCAAAGACCGGGCTTTCTTTCAGATTCATACGCAACCAGATAGCAAAGACCATCACGACAACGCTCGCCAGGAACGGTATACGCCATCCCCACGCCAGCAGTTCCTCTTTACTGAGAATGAAGAACATAAAGGCCCAGATTGCCGTTGCGCTCAAGGTTCCGCAGTTAGTCCCCATAGCAACAAATGAGGAGATAATTCCGCGCTTACCTTTTGGCGCATATTCCGCCAGCATCGTACCAGCACCGGAAATTTCCGCGCCTGCCCCCAGCCCCTGAATAATACGCAGCGTCACCAGCAAAATTGGCGCAAACACACCAATTTGTGCATAGGTCGGCAGCACACCAATTAAGGTGGTACAGATCCCCATCATGGTGATGGTAATAAAGAGCACTTTTTTACGCCCGATTCTGTCGCCCATTTTGCCGAAAATAAATGCTCCGACAATACGCGCCACATAACCTGCACCGTAGGTTCCCATTGCCAGAATTAACGCCATTGCCGTTGATGATTCAGGAAAAAATATTTCATGAAACACTAACGCTGCGCCGAGCGAATATAACTGGAAATCCATAAATTCAAGCGCAGTGCCCAGCCATCCCGATACTGCTGCTTTCACCAAATCCTTAGTGCTTCTTTCGTGTTTTTCTATTGTCATAATGGTTATCTCTAAAAAAGAGGTAAGATGCGTACTACTTACTCGCCGTTATTGGTATTATTCAGAAAAAGTGAGTAAGACTTTGCAGCAATGCTTTTGATCCTGTTCAAATAAACTAATGGCATCAGCAACATGCTGGAAATCAAACGTATGGGTAATTAGTTTTTCTGGTTTAATTAACCCTTTACTTAACCAGTCGATAACGACCGGGAATTTATTTGCATTTAAGCGTGAAGAGAAAATAGAGAGTTCTTTTCCGGTAATTCCTTGCTGAATCACTTCAGACGGTTCACTGGAGAAGCCCATCAATACAATACGTGCCGCTGGAGAAGCCAGCGTTACGGCTTCTTTCAGGATTGAAGGATGACAAGCCGCATCGATAATTAATGTCGGCTTGATGCCTTTTTCAGCGAAACTCTCGCTAAGCGGTGTCTGGCTGTTATTAATCGCCCAGTCTGCCCCGCTCTCTTTCGCTTTTTCCAGTCGTTCATCAATGCGATCGGCAACAATCACATTCTTAACGTTATAGACGCCTTTTAATACCTGAACGATCGTCAGGCCGATTGGACCTGCACCGTAAACCAGAACGGTATCATTTTCAGTCGGTTGACCATGACCGGTAACGTTAGCCGCAATGGTAAAAGGTTCAATCATCACCGCATATTGATCGGCCACTGCTTCAGGAATTTTCCACGCATTTTTTGCCGGCACCACGGCATATTCACTGAAACCACCGTCAGCGTGCACACCTAATACAGCCAGTGTCGTACAAACGTTCGGCTTACCTATAGAGCACGGATAGCAATGCCCACAGCTGACCACCGGATCGACAGCAACGCGTTCACCGACTCTGGCGCTTTCCACGCCTTCACCCACTGCATCAATGACGCCAAAGAATTCATGACCAATGACGCGCGGATATTTCGCAAAAGGATTATGCCCACGATAAATATGGCTATCTGAACCACAAATTCCGGCAAGTTTCACTTTTACTCGTACTTCACCCGCTGACGGGGTGGGTATTTCGCGTTCGATAATTGCCAGTTGATTCGGTTTTTCAATTAAAATGCTTTTCATTATCTTACTCCTTACCAGTTCCACAGCGTGCCATCTTCCAGACGTGCGACTGGCAGATAAGCAGGTTCATAGGGATATTTCGCCGCCAGCTTTTCATCGAATTCGATGCCAAGACCCGGTTTGTCTCCCGGATGCATATAGCCGTTATCGAAAGTCCAGTTGTGCGGGAAGACTTCAAGCATTTGTTCGGAATAACCCATGTACTCCTGGACACCGAAATTGGGGACCCACAGATCAAAGTGCAGCGCCGCAGCCATGCAGACTGGTGACAAATCGGAAGGACCGTGTGAGCCAGTACGTACCTGATACAACGAAGCAAAATCGGCAATCCGGCGCATACCGGTAATCCCCCCCGCGTGAGTCAGCGTGGTGCGGATATAGTCGATAAGTTGTTCTTCAATCAGCTGTTTGCAGTCCCAGATGCTGTTGAAGACTTCACCCACTGCAATTGGCGTGACGGTGTGTTGGCGAATCAGGCGGAAACACTCCTGGTTTTCCGCAGGCGTCGGGTCTTCCATCCAGAACATGCGATAATCTTCAATGCTTTTACCAAAGCGCGCCGCTTCAATAGGCGTTAAGCGATGGTGCATGTCATGCAGCAAATGTTCATTAAAACCAAACTTGTTACGTACCGCGTCAAACAATTTCGGCATGAAATCGAGGTATTTCTCCGTCGACCACAGCTGCTCTTCCGGCCACTGTCCTTTGGTTGCGGGTTCATAAGCCAGACCTTTACCTTTCGACATGCCATAGGTGGTTTTCATACCAGGGATTCCGCACTGCACGCGGATGGCTTTGAATCCCAGCTCCTGATGACGGGCATAATCATCCAGAGCTTCATCAATACTGTGACCGGTGGTATGGCAATAAACCATCACCCCTTCACGAGACGCGCCGCCGAGTAACTGGTAAAGCGGCATGTTGGCTGCTTTGGCTTTAATATCCCACAGCGCCATATCAACCGCTGAAATGGCCGACATCGTAACCGGACCGCGACGCCAGTAAGCACCTTTATAGAAAAACTGCCAGATATCTTCGATACGGTGTGCATCGCGACCAATAAGCTGCGGACAAAGGTGATCCTGCAAATAAGAGGCCACGGAAAGCTCACGTCCATTTAGGGTGGCATCCCCAAGGCCCGTAATACCGTCCTCAGTGGTGATTTTTAATGTGACGAAATTACGCCCCGGACAGGTAACAAAAACTTCAGCCTTTACGATCTTCATGTTCGATTCCTTGCATCGCTTGTCGTGATGCATGAAATTTACGCAACCGAGCTACTACCATACAAGTATGAAGATCAAAAAAAGCCGGAGTGATCACAAAAAAAGGCGTATATTTGCGCCGTGAATGGTTGACAAAAGATGAAATAGAATACCTTTTGTCAGCTGACACTTCCTCGTATCTTATTGATAAAATGGATTTATGTTCCTACGTGCGCCCCCAGCCCGCAACAATGATCAACATGCCGCATAGCGCAATCAACGCCCCCGTCCAGTCATAAAGAGTCAGTTTCACGCCATCCACAACGCGCAGCCAAATCAACGCCGTGCAGACATAAACGCCACCATAAGCCGCGTAAACACGCCCACTCGCCGCAGGATGCAACGTTAACAACCAGACAAACAGCGCCAGTGAAATCCCTGCCGGAAGCAACAGCCAGATACTGGCGTTTCGCTTCAACCACAGCCAGGGCAAAAAGCACCCAATAATTTCACACAGCGCAGTAGCAAAAAATAGTAACGTTGTTTTAATCATCTTTGTCACTTATTGACATCATGTATAGTTATAGGACGACATAATATCATCAATATAAACACCCTCCTTGAACGTTTTGCGTTCGCAGTGGATGGTGTAGAATCAGCTTTAATCATTCATACAGGGAATGAATTATGAAAATCACTCTCAGCAAACGAATCGGCCTGCTCGCTTTTCTGCTGCCTTGCACACTGGCATTGAGCACAACTGTTCATGCCGAAACTAACAAACTGGTGATTGAGTCTGGCGACAGTGCACAAAGCCGCCAGCACGCCGCTATGGAAAAAGAGCAATGGAATGACACGCGCAATCTGCGCCAGAAAGTGAATAAACGCACTGAAAAAGAGTGGGATAAAGCCGACGCCGCTTTTGATAACCGCGATAAATGTGAGCAAAGCGCCAACATCAATGCCTACTGGGAGCCAAATACTTTGCGCTGCCTGGACCGTCGAACTGGCCGCGTTATTACCCCCTAACCTGTTATTGATTTAAGGAATGTAAGGACACGTTATGCCAAGCGCCCACAGTGTTAAGCTACGCCCGCTGGAGCGTGAAGATTTACGCTATGTACATCAACTCGACAATAACGCCAGTGTGATGCGTTACTGGTTTGAGGAACCCTACGAAGCCTTTGTTGAACTCTCTGATCTGTACGATAAGCATATTCACGATCAGAGCGAACGGCGCTTTGTGGTGGAATGTGACGGCGAAAAAGCCGGTCTGGTGGAACTGGTGGAAATTAACCATGTTCATCGCCGCGCAGAATTTCAGATAATTATCTCCCCGGAATATCAGGGGAAAGGTCTGGCAACGCGTGCCGCAAAATTAGCAATGGACTATGGCTTCACCGTTCTCAATCTCTATAAGCTGTATCTGATCGTCGATAAAGAGAATGAAAAAGCGATTCACATTTACCGCAAGCTTGGCTTTACGGTTGAAGGTGAATTGATGCATGAGTTCTTTATTAATGGTCAATATCGGAATGCCATTCGCATGTGCATATTCCAGCATCAGTATCTGGCAGAGCACAAAACACCGGGTCAGACTCTCCTGAAGCCGACCGCACAATAGCATTAATAATAATCGATAGTATTTTTGATGGTGTAAACCCGTTCGACGGCGGGTTTTACTCCTTCATCAACAATGATTAGCTGACAGTCTACCGGATTGGCGTAACTGTCATATTCACAGCTCTGTTTTACATTACCAACCCGTTGATTATTCAGTAAAGTAACCGCTGTGTAATCTAATTTTTTGATCGGATCCGTTGATGGCGTAGCGCTAACAGATAATGTTTTGTCGTTACTTTTCGTGGTTTTACCCAGCGGATAACCCTGATCATCATAGCGATATTCCATCTGCATCTGTTTGCTGCTGGCTTTAATCACAAAGCCATTATCATCGGTTTCCCAACTCACCCCGGCAGAAGGTAATTCTGCTAGCTGGCATTTTCCCTGCAAACGAACTCTTTTCTCCAGTGTCTGGGCATCACGGTAATAATTGGCGTCCAGTACCAGGGCAACCACGGTATTATTTTCCAGATCCAGTAATTCGAGAGAATCAAAACAGCCTTCTTCCGACAAAGTCCCCGAAACACGTTTCGTCACTTCACCTTGCTCATCCATTAATGTCTGAGTGAAATCTTTTACGGGACCACGCAGCGGATCAAAATCGAATTCATTAGAGAAACTGGCCATCTCCGGGGTAAATGAAAGTGTTACCTCTGTGCGGTCACATCCTGTGAGGAATATCGCGAGTAAGCATGGCAGTAATTTGTATTTCACAACAGTCACCTGAGAGTAGAGATGATTCTCAATCATAGTAGCAAATACAGTACTTTACACGTTAAATGCTATGCTTAAAGAAGTTATCTTCGCGTAAGGAGCTTATGATGAAACTCTCAACCTGCTGTGCCGCGCTTCTGCTCGCCCTCGCCTCACCCGCGGTACTCGCCGCGCCGGGATCCTGCGAGCGCATACAGAGCGATATATCACAGCGCATTATCAATAATGGCGTACCCGAAAGCAGCTTCACGTTAAGTATTGTACCCAATGACCAGGTTGATCAGCCTGATTCCCAGGTCGTCGGGCATTGCGCTAATGATACGCATAAAATTCTCTACACCCGTACCACCAGCGGTAACGTCTCTGCTCCCGCGCAGTCTACCCAGGATGGCGCGCCTGCCGAACCGCAGTAACACATTATCGACTGAACGCCGGATACGACACATCCGGCGATTTGAACATACAACATAATCCCACCTTATTACTCATACCCTTCTATTGATATGGATTAATAATTCTTAACCCAAAATAGGTAGACTCCCTCTATTGTTAGCGCGCTAAATATTCAATATATAAACTTTTATATAACGATAAAGAACAGGGAGTGAGTTATGTCCAAAAATGAACAAATGGTGGGCATCAGCCGCAGAACACTCGTTAAATCTACCGCGATAGGTTCTCTGGCGCTGGCTGCAGGCGGTTTTTCTTTACCGTTCACCCTGCGCAGTGCAGCGGCAGCGGTACAACAGGCCAGCGAGAAAGTGGTCTGGGGTGCCTGTTCCGTCAACTGTGGTAGCCGCTGTGCACTTCGTCTACATGTTAAAGATAATGAAGTCACTTGGGTGGAAACTGACAACACCGGCAACGACGAGTATGGCAATCATCAAGTACGCGCCTGTTTGCGCGGTCGGTCCATCCGTCGACGTATTAATCATCCCGATCGCTTGAATTACCCAATGAAACGCGTGGGCAAACGTGGCGAAGGCAAATTCGAACGGATTAGCTGGGATGAAGCCCTGGATACTATCGCCAGTAGCCTGAAAAAAACCGTCGAACAATATGGCAATGAGGCTGTATATATTCAGTACTCTTCGGGGATTGTTGGCGGCAATATGACCCGCTCTTCACCATCAGCCTCGGCGGTCAAACGCCTGATGAACTGCTACGGCGGTTCACTCAATCAGTATGGCTCCTACAGCACCGCGCAAATTTCCTGTGCCATGCCCTACACCTACGGCAGTAATGATGGCAACAGCACCACGGATATTGAAAACAGCAAGCTGGTCGTGATGTTTGGTAACAACCCGGCAGAAACCCGCATGAGCGGTGGTGGCATCACTTATCTTCTTGAAAAAGCGCGCGAAAAATCGAACGCAAAAATGATTGTTATCGATCCGCGATATACCGATACGGCTGCCGGTCGTGAAGACGAATGGCTTCCTATTCGCCCGGGCACCGATGCCGCGCTGGTTGCGGGTATTGCCTGGGTATTGATTAACGAAAATCTCGTTGATCAACCTTTTCTCGATAAATACTGCGTCGGCTATGACGAAAAAACCTTACCCGCAGATGCACCCAAAAATGGTCACTATAAAGCCTATATTCTTGGTGAAGGTGATGATAAAACAGCGAAAACGCCGCAGTGGGCTTCGCAAATTACAGGTATCCCGGTAGACCGTATCATCAAACTGGCGCGTGAAATTGGCACAGCAAAACCCGCTTATATCTGCCAGGGCTGGGGGCCGCAACGCCAGGCAAACGGTGAGCTGACCGCACGCGCTATTGCTATGTTGCCTATTTTGACGGGCAATGTCGGCATCAGCGGCGGAAATAGTGGCGCGCGTGAATCGACCTATACCATTACCATAGAACGCCTGCCGGTGCTGGATAATCCGGTCAAAACGTCAATCTCCTGCTTCAGCTGGACGGATGCTATCGATCATGGCCCGCAAATGACGGCAATCCGCGACGGCGTCCGGGGCAAAGATAAACTGGATGTGCCCATTATGTTCATCTGGAACTACGCGGGAAATACCCTCGTTAATCAGCATTCTGACATCAACAAAACGCATGAAATTCTGCAGGACGAATCGAAATGCGAAATGATTGTAGTCATCGAAAACTTTATGACCTCATCGGCAAAATATGCCGACATTCTGCTGCCAGACCTGATGACCGTTGAGCAGGAAGATATTATTCCTAACGACTACGCCGGTAACATGGGATATCTCATTTTCCTCCAGCCTGTCACCAGCGAAAAATTCGAACGCAAACCGATTTACTGGATCCTGAGTGAAGTCGCGAAACGTCTTGGACCTGACGTCTATCAAAAGTTCACTGAAGGTCGCACTCAGGAACAATGGTTACAACATCTGTACGCCAAAATGCTTGCCAAAGATCCGGCGTTACCGTCATACGACGAATTAAAAAAAATGGGTATCTACAAGCGTAAAGATCCCAATGGTCATTTTGTCGCCTACAAAGCATTTCGTGACGACCCCGAGGCAAATCCACTTAAAACGCCTTCCGGTAAGATTGAAATTTATTCCAGCAAGCTGGCGGAAATTGCCCGTACCTGGGAACTGGAAAAAGATGAAGTGATAAGCCCACTGCCGGTTTATGCCTCAACCTTTGAAGGCTGGGACTCCCCTGAACGGAGTACCTTTCCACTGCAACTGTTTGGTTTCCATTACAAATCCCGTACTCACTCGACCTACGGCAACATTGATGTCCTGAAGGCTGCCTGCCGTCAGGAGGTGTGGATCAACCCTATAGACGCACAGAAACGTGGGATTGCCAACGGCGATATGGTGCGGGTGTTTAACCATCGTGGCGAAGTTCGGCTACCAGCCAAAGTGACACCACGCATTCTCCCTGGAGTTAGTGCTATGGGCCAGGGAGCCTGGCACGAGGCCAATATGTCTGGCGATAAAATCGACCACGGCGGCTGTGTGAATACGCTAACCACTCTGCGCCCTTCACCACTGGCGAAGGGAAACCCGCAGCACACTAATCTGGTCGAGATCGAAAAAATATAACCCACTACGACCATAAATTTTGACATGGCATTTTGTTTGAAAAGCAATAAGTGAGTAATGATGAAAATCCATACCACAGAGGCGCTCATGAAGGCTGAAATCAGTCGTAGAAGTCTGATGAAAACCTCCGCACTTGGCAGTCTCGCGCTGGCAAGCAGTGCTTTCACTTTGCCGTTTTCCCAAATGGTCCGAGCGGCACAGGCACCGGTAGAAGAGAAAGCGGTCTGGAGTTCCTGCACCGTTAACTGCGGGAGCCGCTGTCTGTTACGTTTGCATGTGAAAGATGACACCGTGTACTGGGTGGAGTCTGATACGACAGGTGACGACGTCTACGGTAATCATCAGGTTCGAGCGTGTTTACGCGGGCGCTCTATCCGTCGACGGATGAATCATCCTGACAGGTTGAAATATCCCATGAAGCGCGTCGGCAAGCGCGGTGAAGGTAAATTTGAACGGATAAGTTGGGATGAAGCCCTGGATACCATCAGTGATAATCTTCGGCGGATCCTTAAAGATTACGGCAATGAGGCTGTACATGTCCTGTACGGAACAGGCGTAGATGGCGGAAACATCACCAACTCGAACGTCCCGTACCGTCTGATGAACTCTTGCGGTGGTTTTCTCAGTCGCTATGGTAGCTACAGTACCGCACAGATCAGTGCCGCGATGAGTTATATGTTCGGTGCCAATGATGGCAACAGCCCGGATGATATCGCCAATACGAAACTGGTCGTTATGTTCGGAAATAACCCGGCAGAAACGCGGATGAGCGGCGGTGGTGTCACTTACTACGTCGAGCAAGCCCGCGAACGTTCAAATGCACGCATGATCGTCATCGATCCACGTTATAACGACACAGCTGCCGGACGTGAAGATGAATGGCTGCCCATTCGCCCTGGCACCGATGGCGCACTGGCCTGTGCGATTGCCTGGGTACTGATTACTGAAAACATGGTCGATCAGCCATTTCTCGACAAATATTGTGTTGGTTACGATGAAAAAACGCTGCCCGCCAACGCACCACGTAACGCGCATTATAAAGCCTATATTCTGGGCGAAGGGCCTGACGGCATAGCTAAAACGCCGGAATGGGCAGCAAAAATCACCAGCATCCCGGCAGAAAAAATTATCCAGTTGGCACGAGAGATCGGTTCAGCAAAACCGGCTTATATTTGTCAGGGTTGGGGGCCACAACGACATTCCAACGGCGAGCAAACATCCCGCGCTATTGCCATGCTTTCCGTTCTCACCGGTAACGTCGGCATAAACGGCGGCAACTCAGGTGTACGCGAAGGTAGCTGGGATCTGGGAGTAGAATGGTTCCCGATGCTCGAGAATCCTGTTAAAACGCAGATTTCCGTCTTTACATGGACAGATGCCATCGACCATGGTACGGAAATGACCGCGACCCGTGATGGTGTTCGTGGAAAAGAAAAACTGGATGTCCCCATCAAGTTTTTATGGTGCTACGCCAGTAACACATTGATCAATCAACATGGCGACATCAATCACACCCATGAGGTGCTTCAGGATGACAGCAAGTGCGAGATGATTGTTGGCATTGACCACTTCATGACTGCCTCGGCTAAGTATTGCGATATCCTGTTGCCCGACCTGATGCCAACAGAGCAAGAAGACCTTATCTCTCATGAATCTGCCGGGAATATGGGCTATGTGATCCTCGCCCAACCCGCAACCTCAGCAAAATTTGAACGCAAACCCATCTACTGGATGCTGAGTGAAGTCGCCAAACGCTTAGGACCAGACGTTTATCAAACCTTTACTGAAGGTCGCAGTCAGCATGAATGGATCAAATATCTCCATGCGAAAACGAAGGAACGTAACCCTGAGATGCCCGACTACGAGGAGATGAAAACGACCGGGATCTTTAAGAAAAAATGCCCGGAAGAACACTACGTCGCTTTCCGCGCATTCCGTGAAGATCCACAGGCAAACCCATTGAAAACACCTTCGGGAAAAATCGAAATTTATTCTGAACGACTGGCGAAGATTGCGGATACCTGGGAATTGAAAAAAGATGAAATTATTCATCCTCTTCCAGCTTATACGCCAGGTTTTGATGGCTGGGACGATCCCCTGCGGAAAACCTATCCACTGCAGCTAACGGGCTTCCACTACAAAGCGCGTACCCACTCCAGTTACGGCAATATTGATGTATTACAGCAGGCCTGCCCACAAGAGGTGTGGATCAACCCTATTGATGCTCAGGCACGCGGTATCCGTCATGGCGATACCGTGCGGGTATTTAACAATAATGGCGAAATGTTGATTGCCGCGAAAGTGACTCCGCGTATTCTGCCTGGCGTTACCGCCATCGGGCAAGGTGCGTGGCTTAAAGCGGATATGTTTGGTGACCGGGTCGATCACGGCGGCAGTATCAATATTCTGACCTCGCACCGCCCTTCACCGCTGGCAAAGGGAAACCCGTCGCACAGCAATCTTGTCCAGATCGAAAAGGTTTAAGGAGTAGCCCATGACCACACAATATGGATTTTTTATCGATTCCAGCCGCTGTACTGGCTGTAAAACCTGCGAACTGGCATGCAAAGATTTTAAAGATCTTGGCCCGGAAGTCAGTTTCCGCCGTATTTATGAATATGCTGGCGGCGACTGGCAGGAAGATAATGGCGTCTGGCACCAGAACGTGTTCGCTTATTATCTCTCCATCTCCTGTAACCATTGCGATGACCCCGCATGTACAAAAGTCTGCCCCAGCGGCGCAATGCATAAGCGTGAAGATGGCTTTGTGGTGGTTGATGAAGATGTTTGTATCGGCTGCCGCTACTGCCACATGGCTTGTCCGTACGGCGCACCACAGTACAATGCTGAAAAAGGGCACATGACGAAGTGCGATGGTTGTTATTCGCGCGTCGCCGAGGGGAAACAACCCATATGTGTCGAATCCTGCCCGCTGCGTGCACTTGAATTCGGTCCAATTGAAGAGCTGCGCCAGAAGCACGGCACTCTGGCTGCCGTCGCGCCACTGCCGCGCGCGCATTTCACAAAACCCAATATCGTTATCAAACCTAACGCCAACAGCCGCCCGACCGGCGATACCACTGGTTATCTGGCTAATCCGGAGGAAGTGTAAAATGGGAAATGGATGGCATGAATGGCCACTGGTTATCTTTACCGTATTGGGTCAATGCGTAGTAGGCGCGCTGATTGTTAGCGGAATTGGCTGGTTCGCCGCCAAAAATGACGCAGACCGTCAGCGTATTGTCCGTGGCATGTTTTTCCTCTGGCTGTTGATGGGCATCGGGTTTATTGCCTCTGTCATGCACCTGGGGTCGCCACTGCGGGCGTTTAACTCGCTGAATCGAATCGGAGATTCTGGTCTGAGTAACGAGATTGCTGCCGGTTCCATATTTTTTGCCGTTGGCGGATTATGGTGGCTGGTGGCAGTCATCGGTAAAATGCCGCAAGCGTTGGGGAAACTCTGGTTACTTGTCAGCATGGCGCTCGGCGTCATTTTCGTCTGGATGATGACCTGCGTGTATCAAATCGACACAGTGCCAACCTGGCATAACGGTTACACTACGCTGGCTTTCTTCCTGACAGTATTGTTGAGCGGTCCAATACTTGCTGCCGCAATTCTGCGGGCAGCCCGCGTTACATTTAATACCACACCATTTGCCATCATTAGCGTTCTGGCGCTGATCGCTTGTGCCGGGGTGATTGTGCTGCAAGGTTTGTCTCTGGCGTCTATTCACTCATCCGTACAACAAGCCAGCGTACTGGTACCAGATTACGCCTCCTTACAGGTCTGGCGTGTGGTATTGTTATGCGCAGGTCTTGGATGCTGGCTTTGTCCGCTCATTCGTCGCCGTGAACCTCACGTTGCCGGACTTATTCTGGGGTTAATCCTCATTCTTGGCGGTGAGATGATCGGGCGTGTGCTCTTTTATGGCCTGCACATGACGGTAGGAATGGCTATTGCAGGTTAACAAATTGGTGCGGGGCAACCCGCACATTTCAGGATGTTAGGAATGACCCATTTTTCACAGCAAGATAATTTTTCTGTCGCGGCGCGCGTGTTGGGCGCGCTGTTTTATTACGCTCCTGAGAGTGCGGAAGCCGCCCCCCTGGTTGCGGTACTCACCCGTGACGGCTGGGAAACTCAGTGGCCTCTACCAGAAGCGTCATTAGCGCCGCTGGTGACTGCTTTTCAGACACAGAGTGAAGAGACTCACGCCCAGGCCTGGCAGCGTTTGTTTGTCGGCCCGTGGGCACTGCCGTCACCGCCGTGGGGATCGGTCTGGCTGGATCGCGAATCTGTGCTGTTTGGCGATTCAACATTGGCACTTCGTCAGTGGATGCGCGAGCAAGGCATTCAGTTTGAAATGAAGCAAAACGAACCGGAAGATCATTTTGGTTCACTGCTGCTGATGGCTGCGTGGTTGGCGGAGAATGGTCGCCAGACAGAATGCGAAGAATTGCTGGCATGGCACCTTTTTCCGTGGTCAACACGTTTTCTTGACGTTTTTATCGAAAAAGCAGAACACCCTTTCTACCGTGCACTGGGTGAACTGGCTCGCTTAACGCTGGCGCAATGGCAATCACAACTGTTGATTCCTGTCGCGGTTAAACCACTCTTTCGATAGGATCACCGTAATATTGCCGGATGGTGACGATTACGCGCGATTCGGCAATAATACGTTACAGTGTCACGTTTTTTTATCTCTTAAAGCACGCACTGCTTTTGCGGCTGGCCTCTTTTGCCGCAAAATAGTCGCCCGTGTTTCATTGCCCATTTCTGCTCATGCATCATCTACACATCTATCCGGATCTGCGCACTATGTTCCGCCGTCTGCTTATCGCAACAGTCGTCGGTATTCTTGCGGCCTTTGCCGTTGCCGGGTTTCGTCATGCAATGCTGCTACTGGAGTGGTTGTTCCTCAATAATGACTCCGGCAGTCTGGTCAATGCAGCGACAAATCTTTCCCCATGGCGACGGTTGCTAACTCCGGCGCTCGGCGGACTGGCGGCGGGTTTGTTGCTGATGGGCTGGCAGAAATTTACCCAGCAACGCCCTCATGCGCCGACCGATTACATGGAAGCGTTGCAAACCGATGGTCAGTTCGATTACGCAGCAAGCCTGGTTAAATCGCTTGCCTCTCTGCTGGTAGTAACCAGCGGCAGTGCAATTGGTCGCGAAGGTGCGATGATTCTTTTAGCTGCCCTTGCCGCCTCCTGTTTTGCCCAACGTTTTACGCCACGCCAGGAGTGGAAATTATGGATCGCCTGTGGAGCTGCGGCGGGAATGGCTGCGGCCTATCGTGCCCCGCTTGCTGGCAGTTTATTTATAGCCGAAGTGCTGTTTGGCACTATGATGTTGGCCTCTCTCGGCCCGGTGATTATTTCCGCCGTCGTGGCGTTGCTGGTTAGCAATCTGATTAATCATAGCGACGCGTTACTCTACAGCGTACAACTCTCAGTGACGGTTCAGGCTCGTGACTATGCGCTGATTATCAGTACAGGTGTGCTGGCAGGTCTGTGCGGACCACTGTTGTTAACGTTAATGAACGCCTGTCATCGTGGATTTGTAAGTCTCAAACTTGCGCCGCCCTGGCAACTGGCACTGGGCGGGTTGATCGTGGGTCTGCTTTCCCTGTTCACACCTGCAGTGTGGGGCAACGGCTATAGCACCGTACAATCCTTTTTAACCGCCCCGCCACTGTTAATGATCATTGCCGGGATCTTCCTCTGTAAACTGTTTGCCGTGCTGGCGAGTAGTGGTTCTGGCGCGCCCGGTGGTGTCTTTACACCGACACTATTTATCGGTCTTGCCATTGGCATGTTGTATGGTCGTAGCCTGGGATTATGGTTCCCTGATGGCGAAGAAATTACGCTTTTACTCGGATTGACCGGGATGGCGACACTGTTGGCGGCAACCACGCACGCGCCGATTATGTCGACGTTGATGATATGTGAAATGACCGGGGAGTATCAGCTACTCCCCGGTTTATTGATTGCCTGCGTAATTGCGTCGGTAATTTCGCGGACGTTACACCGTGACTCTATCTACCGCCAGCACACTGCGAAGCATAGCTAAGCGGATGTATTGCCCCAGTTCACGCTGTTCGGCGCGCGGCAGATAAGGCAGTTCACCAATGAGCGGTGCCGGAAGTTTTTTACCGAGCACATCAATGATTTCCGCATAATGCGCAAGTCCTGGGTTGATTCGGTTAGCCACCCAGCCAATGAGCGGCAGCCCGTCGTTGGCAATCGCCTGAGCTGTTAGCAGTGCATGGTTAATGCAACCTTCCTGAATACCGACAACCATCAACACCGGCAGTTGTTCCTGCACCACCCATTCAGAGAGCGGACGCAAATCATTCATCAGACTGCGCCAGCCGCCAGTCCCTTCTACCACCACATGATCGACTTTATCGTTCAGGTTTGCCAGGCCGTTTGAAATGAGGGTGTAATTGATTGGGCAACTGTGCGCCACGCTACTTTCTTCTTCGCTTAACGCGATAGGATTAACTGCTTCATAAGGCAGTTCGATGGTTGAAACACTCTGCAACACCAGGGCATCTTTATTACGCAGCCCTTCGGGTGTCTCTTTGCTCCCCTTCGCTACGGGTTTATATCCCGCAACCGTTTTTCCCTGGGAGGCTAACGCTTGTAGCAATGCGCGGGAAACCACCGTTTTCCCTACAGAAGTGTCTGTACCGGTAATAAAGAAACGCTTCAGCATCACTAACTCCACCGTTATGCTTCACAAATATAAACCAGGAAAATAATTAACCTTGAAAGTCTAAGTTATGCTTTCCTGGCCCAAATTGAGATAGCGCAAATTTTGGTAGAACAGTTAAAAAATGTTAACCCTGCAACAGACGAATCAACAAAGAACCGTTATACATCGCGTCTTTTACTAGCGCAGCCCCTGCCATCGTACCCTGGTTAGAAAACTGAGTACTCTCAACGCTAATGTGCTGACTATACGCAGGAAGGGCCTGCTGACGGATGCTGTCCGAGATGACCGGGAAGAGGATATCTGCCGCTTTACTTAACGGTGAGCCAATCAGTATTTTTTGTGGGTTAAATAAATTCACCATGATGGCAAGAATGCGCCCGACATGCGCGCCCACCCCGGTAATGATGTCTTTTGCCAGTAGATCGCCGCGCAATGCCGCCTGACACAATGAGTCCACGGTTAACGGCTGTCCATGTAACATCGAGCTCATGGATTGATTGAGACGCAGCTGTGCCAGCTCAAGAATACTGTCCACACTGGCGATGGTTTCGAGGCAGCCGTGATTCCCGCAATAACAGCGTTTCCCATACGGGTCGACCTGCGTGTGACCTATTTCCACGAGGCTACTGCTGCCGGCGTGTAGCAGATGACCATCGGTAATGACGCCCGCCCCCACGTTGTGATCGATAACCACCTGAATCACATCGCGCGCCCCGCGTGAGGCACCAAACAAGGCCTCTGCCATCGTCCATGCGCTGATATCATGCTGGATATAAACCGGTACGCCGGTATGCTGCTCCAGCGCCTCGCCGAGCGGCATCTCTTTTACATCCTCGTAGAACGGCATGCGATGTACAATGCCATTTTCCGTATCAATAATTCCCGGCAAGGTTATGGCAATCGAAGTTAGACGCTCAAGTTTTTTCTGGTGGCGGATAAAAAACTGATCGATATGGGAAATGATACGATCCAGCAATGGTGAGTCATCTTTTAACGCCAGTTCCTGCGCCTCCTCCACCACCAGTTTGCTGCTCAGATCGCGCAGAGCAAGGAAAATCTCCCCGCGACTAATGCGCAGAGAAAGATAGTGCCAGGCTTCAGTTTCAACCACCAGACCCACCGCCGGACGGCCACGGTTCCCCGCTTCTTTGATTTCCAGCTCTTGCACCAGGTGTGCTTCGAGCATCTCACGGACAATTTTAGTGATACTGGCAGGAGCCAGTTGCGCCAGACGGGAAAGATCGATACGCGAGACTGGACCAAGCTGATCAATCAGGCGATAAACCGCGCCCGCGTTGGTCTGCTTTATTTGATCAATGTGCCCAGGCTGATTTTCAGCAACCACCGCATACTCCCTATATTTTCGCGCTCCGAAATAATCTGTAGGCTATGGTGAAGCACTTCAATACGTGTCGTCAAATTTTTACTTAGGCATGTGATTAACAGCACATTTTTCGGGCTTTTTCGCTGAAATTTCCCTCACCTGAGAGCATTCAGCAGATGAATACGAAAGTTTCGCGCAGCTGGACTTTGTTCATGATGTTTCGGCCAGACCAACCACATTTCAGAAACCGCATCCTCTTCAGCAATCGGCACCCAGCGCATTTCGTTGAGCTGAACACGTTTAAATGACGCAGGCAAAATTGAAACGCCCAGACCAGCGGAAACCAGACCGATGATGGTCATTGCCTCACCCACCTCCTGAGTGATGACGGGCGTCAAATTGTAACGTCTCATCAGCCCGAGAATATCGTCATACAGCCCTGTCCCGACGTGCGGATCAAAAAAGACAAAGGGTTCTTTCGCCAGTTCAGCCAGCGTTACACTCGGGTTATTTGCCAGGGGATGATCGTGCGGGATCATCGCCATAAGCGGTTCATGGACGATGACTGCGTGTTCAAGCGTCTCCGGTAACGCTGTGTTACGCAGCAATCCCATATCCAGCGTTCCTTCAATGAGCGGAGCGATTTGCTCGCGAGTGTTCATTTCGCGGGTTTGTAAATGGACATCGGGATAATCACGGCGAAACAGCGATAACGTATCAGACACCGCCCGAATAAAAGGAGCGGACGAAGTAAAACCAATACGCAACTCCCCCGCTTCACCCTGATGCAGTCTTTCAGCGCGAGCGGCAGCGTCATCCACCATAGACAGGATTTGCCGACTATCTGCAAGAAACTGTTTTCCTGATGCCGTCAGCAATACACTGCGATTGGTTCGTGCCAGCAGTCGGGCACCAATTTGTTGCTCCAGCGCCTGAATCTGCTGACTTAGCGGTGGTTGCGAAATATTCAGGCGGGCAGCGGCGCGCCCGAAATGCAGCTCTTCTGCAACCGCAACAAAGTAACGCAGATGACGAAGTTCAATATTCATATTTAAAACATCTTATTTGAGATTATTAATATATTAGACAGAACAATTCGATTTTCCTAATCTATCCATAAGCCTGATCCACAGGCATATTTAGCAAGGATTTCAAGTGAGCCGTACTACAACTGTTGATGGCGCTCCGGCAAGCGACACTGACAAGCAAAGCATTTCTCAGCCAAATCAATTTATTAAACGCGGTACGCCGCAATTTATGCGCGTCACCCTGGCGCTGTTCTCTGCCGGACTGGCAACCTTCGCACTTCTCTATTGTGTGCAACCTATCCTTCCGGTGCTTTCGCAGGAGTTTGGCTTAACGCCCGCGAACAGTAGTATTTCACTGTCCATTTCCACGGCGATGTTGGCTATCGGTTTGCTGTTTACTGGCCCGTTATCCGATGCCATTGGTCGCAAACCAGTGATGGTCACGGCGCTACTGTTGGCCTCCATTTGTACGTTACTTTCGACAATGATGACCAGCTGGCACGGCATTTTGATTATGCGCGCCTTGATTGGGCTTTCGTTAAGTGGCGTAGCAGCTGTTGGCATGACTTATCTTAGCGAGGAAATCCACCCCAGTTTCGTGGCCTTTTCGATGGGGTTGTATATCAGCGGCAACTCAATTGGCGGCATGAGCGGACGCTTAATTAGCGGTGTCTTCACGGACTTTTTCAACTGGCGAATTGCGCTGGCGGCAATCGGTTGTTTCGCGCTGGCCTCGGCGTTAATGTTCTGGAAAATCCTCCCTGAATCACGCCATTTTCGCCCGACTTCGCTGCGACCTAAGACGTTGTTTATCAACTTTCGTCTGCACTGGCGTGACCGGGGATTACCGTTATTGTTCGCAGAAGGCTTTTTGCTGATGGGGTCGTTCGTCACGCTGTTTAATTACATCGGCTATCGGTTGATGCTTTCCCCCTGGCATGTCAGTCAGGCCGTGGTTGGCTTATTATCGCTGGCCTATTTGACCGGTACATGGAGCTCACCCAAAGCCGGAACCATGACCACCCGCTATGGGCGCGGTCCGGTGATGTTGTTTTCGACGGGAGTTATGCTGTTTGGTTTATTGATGACCTTATTCAGCTCGCTGTGGCTGATCTTTGCCGGAATGTTACTCTTCTCAGCCGGATTCTTCGCAGCCCACTCCGTTGCCAGCAGCTGGATCGGCCCCCGCGCAAAACGCGCTAAAGGCCAGGCCTCCTCGCTGTATCTGTTCAGTTACTATCTGGGGTCGAGTATTGCCGGGACGCTGGGTGGTGTTTTCTGGCATAACTATGGCTGGAACGGCGTCGGCGCATTTATTGCTCTGATGCTGGTCATTGCTCTGCTGGTCGGGACGCGTTTGCATCGTCGTCTGCACGCCTGAAAAATAAGTCCGGACTGCGGTAAATACCCATCCGGACTTATTGCCTGCTCAAACCAACGTTAATAGCCATCCTAAAATAGACGAAGCGCCAGCCAATTCCCGCAGCGCATCTAGCGTCATCAGGATTATAAGTACCCAAATAAACGGATTCATTTTGCTATGTGTCATTTATTACTGATGCGCAGTTATTCTACCGCTTTGTAAGTAGTAAAATAGTTAACCCGATCAAGACTACTATTATTGGTAGCTAAATTTCCCTTAAGTCACAATACGTTATTATCAACGCTGTAATTTATTCAGCGTTTGTACATATCGTTACACGCTGAAACCAACCACTCACGGAAGTCTGCCATTCCCAGGGATATAGTTATTTCAACGGCCCCGCAGTGGGGTTAAATGAAAAAACAAATTGAGGGTATGACAATGAAAAAAGTATTAGCTCTGGTTGTTGCCGCTGCTATGGGTCTGTCTTCTGCCGCCTTTGCTGCAGAAACTGTGACCACACCTGCTCCGACTGCGACGACCACCAAAGCAGCGCCGGCGAAAACTACACATCATAAAAAACAGCATAAAGCAGCACCTGCCCAGAAAGCGCAGGCGGCTAAAAAGCATCATAAAAATGCGAAAGCTGAACAGAAAGCTCCTGAACAAAAAGCGCAGGCAGCGAAGAAACACGCCAAGAAACACAGCCATCAGCAACCGGCAAAACCTGCTGCACAACCCGCAGCGTAAGTTTTCAACAGTAATGCTGGCGCGCCCCCTCGCGCCTGAAAATTACGGTGCTAAGCGGGTAACGTTTAGCACCGCCTTTAGCGGAGGGTAGTATGGTGGGCCGTTATCGCTTTGAGTTCATTCTTATCATCCTTATTTTATGCGCACTGATTGCCGCCCGTTTTTATCTTTCCTGATCGTAGTTATCTGATTTTACTCCCACTTTCATCCCGTCCCGTCTATAGTATTTATGAGGGTTTGCTTTTAATAATCATAATTACCCACCAGAGTGTGATATGCGTACAACCATTGCTGTAGTGTTGGGTGCAATTAGTTTGACGTCTGCTTTTGTGTTTGCAGATAAACCAGACGTTGCCAAATCGGCAAACGATGAGGTCAGCACCCTGTTTTTTGGTCATGATGATCGTGTGCCAGTGAATGACACGACCCAATCACCGTGGGATGCGGTTGGCCAACTGGAAACGGCCAGCGGCAATTTATGTACGGCGACGCTGATTGCACCCAATCTGGCATTAACGGCAGGACACTGTTTATTGACGCCGCCAAAGGGTAAAGCCGATAAAGCGGTAGCGCTGCGTTTTGTGTCAAATAAAGGTCTTTGGCGCTATGAGATCCACGACATAGAAGGCCGCGTTGACCCGACACTGGGAAAGCGGTTAAAAGCAGATGGGGATGGCTGGATTGTACCTCCCGCAGCTGCGCCGTGGGACTTCGGTTTGATTGTGCTACGTAATCCCCCTTCTGGCATTACACCATTGCCGTTATTTGAGGGAGATAAAGCCGCGCTTACCGCCGCATTAAAAGCGGCAGGTCGTAAAGTGACTCAGGCAGGATACCCTGAAGATCATCTCGATACGTTGTACAGTCATCAAAACTGTGAAGTGACTGGCTGGGCGCAAACGTCGGTGATGTCGCATCAGTGCGATACCTTGCCGGGAGACAGCGGTTCGCCTCTGATGTTGCATACCGATGACGGCTGGCAATTAATTGGGGTGCAAAGTTCGGCTCCTGCCGCGAAAGATCGCTGGCGCGCCGATAACCGGGCCATTTCTGTTACCGGTTTTCGCGACAAGCTGGATCAACTGTCGCAAAAATAATGTTCAAACGCTGCCCGACAGTGCGGGCAGCGTGTTCATCAGGCAAGTTTCACCATGATCATTCCAGCCAACAGCAAGACCAGGCCAATCCAGCCTTTACGATTTAACCGTTGACCAAACAAGATCCAACCTGCGGCTAACGTGGCGGCAATACCAAACCCGCCCCACAATGCATAAGCGACAGACAAGTCGATCCCTTTAACGGCCTGAGAAAGCGCACTAAAGGCAGCCAGCACCGCCGCCAGGGAGAGCAAGCCAAATATTTTGCGACGAAAGCCGTCAGAAAATTTCAAAAAGACGTTAGCAACGATTTCCAGCACGATTGCCAATGCCAGCCAGGCGGCGTGAACCCATTCAAACTGCGCCATGGTTCACCTCCAGTTCAGGTTTACGCGCTTTACGAGTACCTGATTTGATCAACACAATCCCGGCGACCAGGGTGGTTAACCCGGCAATTTTCATCAGCGATAAACTTTCGTCGAATAACAAAACGCTAAACAAGGTAATAAATAAAATACCGATACCTTCCCACAGCGCATAAGCCACGCCTAAGGCGATCTTTTTAACGGCGAAAGAGAGAAATATATACGACAGAGAAATCATCACCAGCATTAAAATAAAGCCGCCATTTCCCTCACTGACGCTCGCCCATTTCATAGACAGCGTACCGGTAATTTCTGTAGCAATAGCCAGACCTAATAAAATCCAATAAATATACATTGTCCTTCTCCTGCAAGAGAATTATTTTAATTTTCGCTTAATTCAGCGAAACCAAAGTAAAGTGGTCAAGCCCCGCGCATAGCGCAAGCTTAAGCAGGAGAAAGGACTAAAGCGCGTTGCGCCAGTGCTGCTCACCTACGAGCAAGATAGTGGATGAGGTACGAAGATGGGTAAATGTAGAAAATAACGTCCTGAACAAATTGTCCATAATATTACAATTATCCGCAGTGTTGCTTCTCGTCATCGCGGATGATAATTGTCCTCGGTAGTTGAACACGCCTGTTTTGTATCATAGCTTAAGAATTAACTCAAAATATTTTCACTTCTTTACCTGAGCGGTTTGATTTTCGTTATGATGACGGAGCGAAAAAGACATTATTATTAGCAAAGGAAGAAAAAACGGGGACAAGCATGGCAAAGCCGATCATCACGCTCAATGGCCTAAAAATCGTCATTATGTTGGGAATGCTGGTCATTATTCTCTGCGGTATCCGTTTTGCCGCCGAGATCATCGTGCCGTTTATTCTCGCATTATTTATTGCTGTTATTCTTAACCCGCTGGTGCAACACATGGTCCGCTGGCGAGTGCCGCGTGTACTGGCGGTGTCGATTTTGATGACCATCATCGTGATGGCGATGGTGTTGCTGTTAGCTTATCTGGGTTCCGCGCTCAACGAGTTGACGCGGACGTTACCGCAATATCGCAACTCTATTATGACGCCGCTGCAAGCGATTGAACCGTTGTTGCAACGCGTAGGGATTGATGTCTCAGTTGACCAACTGGCGCATTACATTGATCCGAACGCGGCAATGACGTTGCTCACCAACTTATTGACGCAGTTATCTAATGCCATGTCATCAATCTTTTTATTGCTGCTGACGGTGCTGTTTATGTTGCTCGAAGTGCCACAATTGCCCGGAAAATTTCAGCAAATGATGGTGCGTCCGGTTGAAGGGATGGCGGCGATTCAGCGTGCGATTGACAGTGTGTCTCATTATCTGGTGCTGAAAACAGCCATCAGCATCATCACCGGCCTGGTCGCCTGGGCGATGCTCGCCGCACTCGATGTTCGCTTCGCTTTTGTCTGGGGATTGCTGGCCTTTGCGCTTAATTACATCCCTAATATTGGTTCAGTTCTCGCGGCAATCCCCCCTATCGCTCAGGTACTGGTGTTTAATGGCTTCTACGAAGCGTTGCTGGTGCTGGCGGGATATCTGCTAATTAATCTGGTCTTCGGCAATATTCTGGAGCCGCGCATCATGGGACGTGGGCTGGGGCTTTCCACATTGGTGGTATTTTTGTCGTTGATTTTTTGGGGATGGTTGTTAGGACCGGTGGGTATGCTGCTTTCCGTGCCGTTAACAATTATTGTCAAAATTGCGCTTGAACAAACAACGGGAGGTCAAAGCATCGCCGTTCTGTTAAGCGATCTCAACAAAGAGTGACGGCCTCCGCAGAGGCCGTCAGGGTTACAGAGCTTTCAGGATTGCATCCACGCTGGCTTTGGCGTCACCAAACAGCATGTGGGTGTTTTCCTTGAAGAACAGCGGGTTTTGCACACCAGCATAGCCAGTGTTCATCGAACGTTTAAAGACAATCACGTTCTGCGCTTTCCACACTTCCAGAACAGGCATACCAGCAATCGGACTCTTCGGATCATCCTGC
This sequence comes from Escherichia sp. WS1451, assembly GCF_046487365.1. Classification (NCBI taxonomy): domain Bacteria; kingdom Pseudomonadati; phylum Pseudomonadota; class Gammaproteobacteria; order Enterobacterales; family Enterobacteriaceae; genus Escherichia; species Escherichia sp. WS1451. Next base: position 388,272 of record NZ_JBJQJP010000002.1, on the reverse strand, counting down.
GCCGCCGGGTTAACCGTATCGTTAGCACCAATCACCAGTACGGTATCGGTATCAGCAAAGTCATCGTTGATCTCGTCCATTTCCAGCACGATGTCATACGGTACTTTTGCTTCAGCCAGCAATACGTTCATATGTCCAGGCAAACGCCCCGCAACCGGGTGGATACCGAAACGCACATTAATACCACGAGCGCGCAATTTCTCAGTAATTTCAGCGACAGGATATTGCGCCTGCGCGACTGCCATGCCGTACCCCGGAGTAATGATCACTGAATGGGAGTTTTTCAGCAGTTCCGCTGTCTCTTCTGCAGTGATTTCGCGGTGCTCGCCCACTTCCTGATCATCACCAGTAGAAGAGCCGTCGGTGCCGAAACCACCCGCAATAACGCTGATAAAGGAACGGTTCATCGCCTTACACATAATGTAAGAAAGGATAGCCCCCGAAGAACCGACCAGCGCACCGGTCACAATCAGCAGGTCGTTGCTGAGCATAAAGCCCGCAGCCGCAGCCGCCCAGCCGGAGTACGAGTTCAGCATCGACACCACCACTGGCATATCTGCACCACCGATGGAGGCGACTAAATGCCAGCCGAATACCAGCGCAATGGCGGTCATTATCAGCAATGCCAGCACTTGCAGGCCGACGCTATCCGTGCGAACAAATACAATCAGCAGCAGGAAGGAAACGATCAGAGCCGCCAGGTTCATTTTGTGACGGTTTGGCAGCATCAACGGTTTAGAAGAAATCTTGCCACACAGTTTGCCGAACGCCACCACCGAACCTGTAAACGTTACCGCCCCGATGAAGATACCGAGGAACACTTCCGTCAGGTGAATATTGACCAGAATCGGTGCCATTCCCGCGTCATGATGCAGATAGCTGTTAAAGCCAACCAGCACTGCCGCCAGACCCACGAAGCTATGCAGGATCGCCACCAGTTCTGGCATTTCGGTCATTTCAACTTTCTTCGCCAGACGGATACCAATTGCCCCACCAATGACCATCGCCAGCAAGATCCAGCCAACATTACCCGTATCCGGTCCAAAAATGGTTGCGATTAACGCAATCGCCATCCCGGCGATACCGAAGTTGTTACCCTGGCGAGACGTTTCATGTTTCGAAAGCCCGGCCAGACTAAAGATAAACAGGATCGCGGCAACAATGTATGCAGCTGTAACTAATCCTCCAGACATATGTTACCCCTTAATTTTTGCGGAACATTTTCAGCATGCGCTGAGTCACGGTGAAGCCACCGAAAATATTAATGCTGGCTATAAGCACCGCGATAAAACTAAGGAAGCTAACCCAGCCGCCCTGGCCAATCTGCAACAGTGCTCCGACAACAATAATCCCTGAAATCGCGTTGGTGACCGACATCAACGGTGTATGCAGCGCGTGCGATACATTCCACACCACGTAATAACCGACAACGCAGGCCAGCGCGAACACAGTGAAGTGTCCAAGGAACTCTTTTGGCGCAACGCTTGCCATCCAGCCGAAAAGGATGATTGCCAACGCCATCAACGCGTATTTACGCCACGGTGAGCAGGCACATTTTTCCTCAGTTTTCACTTCCGGTGCCGCTTTTTGTGCCGCCTGCGGCTGAGCTGATACCTGAATCGGCGGTGCCGGCCAGGTAATTTCGCCCGCACGGATCACGGTCACGCCACGAATCACCACATCATCAAAATCCACAGTGATGTTGCCGTCTTTCTCTTTGCACAACAGTTTCAGCAGATTAACGAGGTTAGTACCGTAAAGCTGTGAGGATTGCGTCGGCAGACGGCCCGGAAGATCGGTATAACCAATCACTTTGACACCATTTTCCGTAGTGAAGATTTCACCCGGCACGGTGTATTCACAGTTGCCGCCGTTTTGGGCTGCCAGGTCGACAATCACACTGCCCGCCTTCATGGAGTCAACCATTTCACGGGTAATTAGCTTCGGCGCTGGTTTGCCTGGAATAAGCGCGGTGGTGACAATGATATCGACCTCTTTTGCCTGGGCGGCAAAGAGTTCCATTTCCGCTTTGATGAACGCGTCCGACATCACTTTGGCATAGCCATCGCCGCTGCCCGCTTCCTCTTTAAAATCCAGCTCGAGGAATTCCGCGCCCATACTTTGAACTTGTTCTTTCACTTCCGGGCGGGTGTCGAATGCACGCACAATCGCGCCGAGACTGTTTGCTGCGCCAATGGCGGCCAGACCTGCAACACCCGCACCAATCACCATCACTTTTGCCGGTGGCACTTTCCCGGCCGCAGTAATTTGCCCGGTAAAGAAGCGCCCAAATTCATGTGCCGCTTCAACAATGGCGCGATAACCGGCGATGTTCGCCATCGAGCTTAGCGCGTCCAGCGATTGTGCGCGTGAGATACGCGGCACAGAGTCCATCGCCATCACGGTCACGTTACGTTCCGCAAGTTTTTGCATTAATTCCGGATTCTGCGCAGGCCAGATAAAACTCACCAGCGTTGTCCCAGGATTCAGTAACGCAATTTCATCATCTAACGGCGCATTGACCTTCAGAATGATCTCTGACTGCCAGACGCTATTCCCTTCTACAATTTCAGCGCCCGCTTGCACAAACGCTTTATCGTCAAAACTTGCCAGTTGACCCGCGCCGCTCTCTACCGCGACGGTAAAACCCAGTTTCAGCAGCTGTTCCACTGTTTTTGGCGTTGCTGCAACACGGGTTTCATTGGTTAACCGTTCTCTTGGTATGCCAATTCGCATGATATTCCCTTCCATCGGTTTTATTGATGATGGTTTGCCTGTGTCAGGAGCCACACAAGCCGCTCATGTACGAGCTAAATGTTACTCCGTTAAAATAAATTAGTAACAAACGCCCTATAACGTACTGAAAATTATGCCTGTGATCTAGCGCCAAAAATCAGTATTTCGGCGTGAACTCGCAAAATATTAACGATTCAGCCGTGATAGTGGGATAAACACCTTAGAACGCCGGATAAAGACTGATAATTGTCTTCGACGGTCAGGTAAAACGAGACATCGCCCCGGTACGAATCACTACTTAACATTAAATTAACTTATACAATTCAGTTGCTTCAGTAGTATTGATGCTGATACGGCTGTTTTTTTAAGCATAGACGGTCATTTGAGCAGGATTAAAATTGGCTTAAGGAATGTGATATGAAAAATGACGCAGACAGTTACACCGTTTAAATGCAATAATCAGCCACGTTTCTCGTTAATAACAATACCAGTACCTGGTTTGCGCAAGGCGAAGGATTATTTTTATGAAGCTTAAGAACACCCTCCTGGCGTCGGCACTGCTTTCTGCTACGGCATTCTCCGTTAACGCAGCAACAGAACTGACACCGGAGCAAGCGGCAGCGGTTAAACCTTTTGACCGTGTAGTGGTTACCGGTCGTTTTAATGCTATTGGCGAAGCGGTGAAAGCCGTTTCTCGTCGCGCAGATAAAGAAGGTGCCGCCTCTTTTTATGTTGTCGACACTTCTGATTTTGGTAACAGCGGTAACTGGCGTGTGGTCGCTGACCTCTATAAAGCCGATGCTGAAAAAGCAGAAGAAACAAGTAATCGCGTAATTAACGGTGTTGTCGAACTGCCGAAAGATCAGGCTGTTCTGATTGAACCGTTTGACACGGTCACCGTCCAGGGCTTCTATCGTAGCCAGCCAGAAGTCAATGATGCCATCACCAAAGCAGCAAAAGCGAAAGGTGCCTACTCTTTCTACATCGTTCGTCAAATCGATGCCAACCAGGGCGGCAACCAGCGTATTACTGCATTCATCTATAAAAAAGATGCTAAGAAACGTATCGTCCAGAGCCCGGATGTGATCCCGGCAGATTCCGAAGCAGGACGTGCAGCTCTGGCTGCCGGTGGCGAAGCTGCGAAGAAAGTTGAGATCCCGGGTGTTGCGACTACCGCATCACCAAGTTCTGAAGTCGGTCGCTTCTTTGAAACCCAGTCATCAAAAGGCGGGCGTTACACCGTCACGCTCCCGGATGGCACTAAAGTCGAAGAACTGAACAAAGCGACCGCAGCGATGATGGTCCCGTTCGACAGCATCAAATTCTCTGGCAACTACGGCAACATGACCGAAGTCTCCTATCAGGTTGCGAAACGTGCCGCGAAGAAAGGTGCTAAGTATTACCACATCACCCGCCAGTGGCAGGAACGTGGTAATAACCTGACCGTCAGCGCAGATCTGTATAAATAACTATTCAGTTACTCCTATAAGGCGGCTTGATGCCGCCTTTCGCATTTTTAGTCACAAATTTCCCCGCGACCATTGCATGCAGACACATCTCTTCGTAAAATCCGGCGCTTCAGTGGCAAACTCCATTTTTATGCGTTTTGCCCTAATATTTATTCTTCTTATCACGTTTTAATCACTGGATATCGATGGAAAAGAAACTGGGACTGAGCGCACTCACCGCGCTGGTATTAAGCTCAATGCTGGGCGCGGGTGTTTTCAGTCTGCCGCAAAATATGGCGGCAGTTGCCAGCCCGGCAGCACTGCTCATCGGCTGGGGTATTACTGGTGCTGGTATTTTATTACTGGCCTTTGCCATGCTGATCCTCACGCGCATTCGTCCCGAACTTGACGGCGGTATCTTTACCTATGCCCGCGAAGGGTTTGGCGAGCTAATCGGCTTTTGTTCCGCATGGGGATACTGGCTGTGCGCGGTCATCGCCAACGTCTCCTATCTGGTGATCGTTTTTTCCGCGTTAAGCTTTTTTACGGACACGCCGGAATTGCGCCTGTTTGGCGATGGTAATACCTGGCAATCGATAGTCGGTGCATCGGCTTTATTGTGGATTGTTCACTTTTTGATCCTGCGCGGGGTGCAAACCGCTGCCAGCATTAACCTGGTGGCGACACTGGCAAAATTGTTGCCGCTGGGTCTGTTTGTTGTGCTGGCGATGATGATGTTCAAACTGGATACCTTCAAGCTCGACTTCACCGGACTTGCACTTGGCGTACCCGTTTGGGAACAGGTGAAAAACACCATGCTGATCACCCTGTGGGTTTTCATTGGTGTGGAAGGTGCCGTGGTTGTTTCTGCGCGTGCGCGTAATAAACGTGATGTTGGCAAAGCGACACTGCTGGCGGTTCTCTCCGCTCTGGGCGTTTACTTGCTGGTAACGCTGCTTTCGCTGGGTGTGGTGGCACGTCCTGAACTGGCTGAAATTCGTAACCCGTCAATGGCCGGTCTGATGGTGGAAATGATGGGACCATGGGGCGAAATCATCATCGCAGCCGGTTTGATCGTTTCCGTTTGCGGCGCGTACTTAAGCTGGACCATCATGGCAGCAGAAGTTCCGTTCCTTGCAGCCACCCATAAAGCATTCCCGCGCATTTTTGCGCGCCAGAACGCACAAGCTGCGCCATCCGCCTCACTGTGGTTGACCAACATCTGCGTGCAAATTTGTCTGGTACTCATCTGGCTGACCGGTTCCGATTACAACACGTTGCTGACCATCGCCTCAGAAATGATTCTGGTGCCCTATTTCCTGGTCGGCGCGTTCTTGCTGAAAATCGCAACCCGTCCACTGCATAAGGCGGTAGGTGTCGGTGCCTGCATTTATGGCTTATGGTTACTGTACGCCTCTGGTCCAATGCACTTGCTGTTATCCGTTGTTCTGTATGCGCCGGGGCTGCTGGTTTTCCTGTACGCGCGTAAAACGCATACCCATGATAATGTACTGAATCGTCAGGAAATGGTGCTGATTGGCATGCTGTTAATTGCCTCAGTTCCGGCGACCTGGATGCTGGTGGGATAACGTTCATCCCATCGTTGGATAGCAAAGGAGATCACGATGGGTAAAACCCAGCCCTTGCCAATATTAATTACTGGCGGAGGTCGCCGCATCGGCCTCGCCCTCGCATGGCATTTCATTAATCAAAAGCAACCGGTGATTGTCAGCTATCGGACGCACTATCCCGCCATTGATGGACTGATTAAAGCAGGTGCGCAGTGTATTCAGGCTGATTTTTCGACCAACGACGGTGTGATGGCGTTTGCCGATGAAGTACTAAAAAGCACCCATGGTCTGCGTGCTATTTTGCATAACGCCAGCGCGTGGATGGCGGAAAAACCGGGAGCGCCACTGACCGACGTACTGGCTTGCATGATGCAGATCCACGTTAATACCCCATACCTGCTCAACCATGCACTGGAAAGATTACTGCGTGGGCACGGACACGCCGCCAGCGATATCATTCACTTTACCGATTATGTGGTGGAGCGCGGTAGCGACAAACATATTGCCTATGCTGCAAGCAAAGCGGCACTGGATAATATGACTCGCTCGTTTGCCCGCAAGCTGGCACCGGAAGTGAAAGTGAATTCTATTGCGCCATCGCTGATCCTGTTTAATGAACATGATGATGCCGAATATCGACAACAGGCGCTGAATAAATCACTGATGAAAACCGCGCCTGGCGAGAAAGAAGTGATCGACCTGGTCGATTACTTACTTACCAGCTGCTTTGTCACCGGACGCAGTTTCCCTCTTGATGGCGGTCGTCATCTGCGTTAATGCAGCTTTATCCAGCATATAATCAACACCCATGCGCTTATCCCCCAACACGCAACAGAACCAACAAAAGCGGCGGGCAAGCGCATCATTCCGGTGAAATACCACAGCGACGCCAGGTAAACAAAATAGGGAATAATCGACCACATACTAAAAATGATGGTTGCGCGTAAGGCTTCAATGCCGCGTTCGCTGGCAACAATATAATGCGCGATAAGCGCAAAGGTCGGGAAAAGTGGTATCAGCCCGGCGATATAATAATTTTTCGTTTTTGCTAAAACACCAATCAACAGCACTACCAGCGCACCGAGCGCGGCTTTGATTACCAGCCCCATCTTTTTACCTTAACACTTCCATAACAAGTCATCAGTAGAATACCTGATGAAACCTTGTTTAGAAACGATTGATAGTAAGTAAAAACAGTGCGGTGTATTGTGACGTTTTTATATCTACCGTGAATGTTATGAACACTATCGTATTTGTGGAAGATGATGCGGAAGTCGGTGCACTGATTGCTGCGTACCTGGCAAAACATGATATGCAGGTTACCGTAGAGCCGCGCGGCGACCGGGCCGAAGAAACTATTCTGCGAGAAAATCCGGATTTGGTGTTACTCGACATCATGCTACCAGGCAAGGACGGCATGACCATTTGTCGTGATTTACGCGCAAAGTGGTCCGGACCGATTGTTCTTCTAACCTCTCTCGATAGCGATATGAACCACATCCTGGCACTGGAAATGGGCGCCTGCGACTATATTCTCAAAACGACGCCCCCTGCTGTTTTGCTAGCGCGTTTACGTTTGCATTTGCGTCAGAATGAGCAAGCTACAGTGACCAAAGGTATTCAGGAAACGTCTCTGACTCCCTACAAAGCCCTGCATTTCGGCACGTTGACCATCGATCCCATCAACCGCGTAGTCACCCTGGCTAACACTGAAATCTCGCTCTCGACAGCTGATTTCGAATTATTGTGGGAATTAGCTACCCATGCCGGGCAAATCATGGACCGCGATGCATTGCTGAAAAATTTACGCGGCGTCAGTTATGACGGTCTGGATCGTAGCGTGGACGTGGCTATTTCGCGGTTAAGAAAAAAACTGCTCGATAACGCCGCAGAACCTTATCGTATTAAAACCGTGCGTAACAAAGGCTATCTTTTTGCGCCTCATGCGTGGGAATAAGCGATGAAAAAACTGTTTATCCAGTTTTACCTGTTATTGTTTGTCTGCTTCCTTGTGATGTCTCTGCTGGTCGGGCTGGTGTACAAATTTACCGCCGAACGCGCAGGCAAACAGTCGCTGGATGATTTGATGAACAGTTCGCTGTATCTGATGCGCAGCGAATTGCGTGAGATCCCCCCACACGACTGGGGTAATACGCTGAAAGAGATGGATTTAAATCTCTCTTTCGATCTGCGTGTCGAGCCGCTGAGTAAATACCATCTTGATGATATTTCCATGCACCGGCTGCGTGGCGGCGAAATTGTCGCTCTGGACGATCAGTACACCTTTTTGCAACGTATCCCGCGCAGCCACTACGTGCTGGCAGTTGGTCCTGTTCCTTATCTTTATTACCTCCATCAGATGCGATTGCTGGATATCGCCCTGATCGCTTTTATTGCCATTTCCCTCGCCTTTCCGGTGTTTATCTGGATGCGTCCGCACTGGCAGGATATGTTAAAACTGGAAGCAGCGGCGCAACGATTTGGCGATGGGCATCTCAATGAACGTATCCACTTTGATGAGGGTTCGAGCTTTGAACGACTTGGTGTTGCATTTAACCAGATGGCGGACAATATCAACGCCTTGATTGCCAGCAAAAAACAGCTTATTGACGGTATCGCTCACGAACTGCGAACACCGTTAGTGCGCCTGCGTTATCGACTGGAGATGAGCGATAACCTGAGCGCCGCCGAATCCCAGGCGTTGAACCGCGATATCAGTCAACTTGAAGCTTTAATTGAAGAGCTGCTGACTTATGCCCGACTCGATCGCCCACAAAACGAGCTTCATCTTAGCGAACCAGACCTGCCGTTGTGGCTGTCAACGCATCTGGCAGACATTCAGGCAGTAACGCCCAATAAAACGGTACGGATAAAAACGCTCGCGCAAGGCCATTATGCGGCGTTGGATATGCGCTTAATGGAGCGTGTGCTGGATAATTTGCTCAATAACGCCCTGCGCTACTGTCATTCAACGGTTGAAACCAGCCTGCTACTGTCGGGGAATAGAGCGACATTAATTGTTGAGGATGATGGCCCAGGGATTGCCCCAGAAAACCGCGAACATATCTTTGAACCTTTTGTTCGCCTCGATCCCAGCCGGGATCGCTCAACCGGCGGCTGCGGGCTGGGGCTGGCCATTGTCCACTCTATAGCACTGGCAATGGGCGGTACGGTTAATTGTGACACCAGCGAACTGGGTGGTGCCCGCTTCTCGTTCAGCTGGCCGTTATGGCATAACATCCCGCAATTTACCTCTGCCTGACACTATGCGCACGGTGGTCAAGTCACCACCATTGTGCTATAAAATAAGGATGTTGTAACTAAAGTGGTTAATATTATGGCGCGTTACGATCTCGTAGACCGACTCAACACTACTTTTCGCCAGATGGAACAAGAGCTGGCTGCATTTGCCGCTCATCTTGAGCAACACAAGCTATTGGTTGCCCGCGTGTTCTCTTTGCCGGAGGTAAAAAAAGAGGATGAGCATAATCCGCTTAATCGTATTGAGGTAAAACAACATCTCGGCAACGACGCGCAGTCGCTGGCGTTGCGTCATTTCCGCCATTTATTTATTCAACAACAGTCCGAAAATCGCAGCAGCAAGGCCGCTGTTCGTCTACCTGGCGTGTTGTGTTACCAGGTCGATAACCTTTCGCAAGCAGCGTTGGTCAGTCATATTCAGCACATCAATCAACTCAAGACTACGTTCGAGCATATCGTCACGGTTGAGTCAGAACTTCCCACAGCGGCGCGTTTTGAATGGGTGCATCGTCATTTGCCGGGGCTGATCACCCTTAATGCTTACCGCACGCTCACTGTTCTGCACGACCCCGCCACTTTACGTTTTGGCTGGGCCAATAAACATATCATTAAGAATTTGCATCGTGATGAAGTCCTGGCACAGCTGGAAAAAAGCCTGAAATCACCGCGCAGTGTCGCACCGTGGACGCGCGAGGAGTGGCAAAGAAAACTGGAGCGAGAATATCAGGATATCGCTGCCCTGCCACAGGACGCGAAGTTAAAAATCAAACGTCCGGTGAAGGTGCAGCCGATTGCCCGCGTCTGGTACAAGGGAGATCAAAAACAAGTACAACACGCTTGCCCTACACCGCTTATTGCGCTGATTAATCGGGATAATGGCGCGGGCGTGCCGGACGTTGGGGAGTTGTTAAATTACGATGCCGACAATGTGCAACACCGTTATAAACCACAGGCGCAGCCGCTTCGTTTGATCATTCCACGGCTGCACCTGTATGTTGCAGATTAGCGCCCTGCTTTCATACTGCCGACCATCTGTTCTGGCCGTACCCAGCTGTCAAACTCGGCTTCGCTAAGATACCCCAGCGCAAGGGCCGCAGCTTTTAAGGTCAGCCCTTCTTTATGCGCTTTTTTGGCGATCTCGGCGGCTTTGTCATAACCAATGTGGGTGTTAAGCGCAGTCACCAGCATCAGCGATTCATTGAGTAATTGATTGATTCGCTCACGATTCGGTTCAATGCCCACTGCACAGTGTTTGTTGAAACTTTCCATGCCATCTGCCAGCAAGCGCACCGATTGCAGGAAATTATGAATCACCATCGGACGGAAGACGTTCAGTTCAAAGTTACCGGAAGCGCCACCCATGTTGATCGCCACGTCGTTCCCCATCACCTGACAGCAAAGCATGGTTAATGCCTCACACTGGGTTGGGTTCACTTTCCCCGGCATGATTGAGCTGCCCGGCTCATTTTCCGGGATTGCGATTTCACCAATTCCACAGCGCGGGCCAGAGGCCAGCCAGCGGACATCATTGGCAATTTTCATCAGTGACGCAGCCAACCCTTTCAACGCGCCGTGCGCCTGAACCAGGGCATCACAGGTCGCCAGCGCTTCAAATTTGTTCGGCGCGGTAACAAACGGAGCGCAGGTAATGACTGCCAGTTCATCTGCTACTCGACGCGCATACTCCGGATGGGTATTTAGTCCAGTACCCACCGCTGTACCGCCAAGAGCCAGTTCCGCTACATGCGGCAGGCTGTATTCGATATGTTTGAGATTATGCTCGAGCATCGCTACCCAGCCGGAAATCTCCTGCCCCAGTGTTAGCGGCGTGGCATCCTGCAAGTGGGTTCGACCGATTTTGACGATATCGGCAAATGCGCGCGATTTCTCATTCAGTGTCTGTGTCAGGGTTTTAAGCTGCGGAATGAGTTGCTTGCGCAGCGCCAGCAGCGCCGCAACGTGCATCGCCGTTGGAAAGACATCGTTAGAACTTTGGCTTTTGTTCACGTCGTCGTTAGGGTGAACTTTACGCTCCATCCCACGCACGCCGCCGAGTAATTCACTGGCCCGGTTAGCCAGCACTTCGTTCATGTTCATATTACTTTGCGTGCCGGAGCCGGTCTGCCAGATAGCCAGCGGGAATTCGTCGTCATGCTGTCCTGCCAGTACTTCATCCGCCGCCTGACGAATGGCGTTCGCTTTCTCTTCAGACAACAAGCCTAAATCTTCATTAACTTTTGCCGCTGCGCGCTTGGTTAGCGCCAGCGCATGAATCAGTGAGGTGGGCATTTTCTCCGTCGAAATGCGGAAATGCTCCAGCGAGCGTTGAGTTTGTGCGCCCCACAGCTTATCTGCCGGGACATCAATCGCCCCCATCGAATCTTTTTCGCTGCGTACTGTATTCATGGCCTGCTCCTCACCTGATTAATTTTTTCTTTCTGTTTTGCTTTCGTTAAGCAACTTTTAGCTCACTCATTATTTACTATTTGATAACAAATGTTTGGTCTTTCGTGCCATGTAAAAAAACCGCCCCGAAGGGCGGCTCTGTTTATTTCACACAGCGGGTGCACTGTGTGAGTTGTATCTGCTGGAAGAAGTCATTTCCTTTATCATCCACAAGGATAAACGCCGGGAAATCTTCCACTTCAATTTTCCAGATGGCTTCCATTCCCAGTTCCGGATATTCAACACATTCCAGGCTCTTAATACTTCCCTGCGCCAATACTGCTGCCGGACCACCGATACTACCGAGGTAGAAACCGCCGTGTTTTTTACAGGCATCCGTCACCTGCTGGCTGCGGTTGCCTTTCGCCAGCATGATCATACTTCCTCCCTGCGCTTGCAGTTGATCGACATAAGAATCCATCCGTCCGGCGGTCGTTGGGCCAAGAGAACCGGAGGCATAGCCTTCCGGCGTTTTGGCCGGACCCGCATAGTAAATCGGATGATCTTTGATGTACTGCGGCAGCCCTTCACCGTTATCCATCCGCTCTTTCAGTTTGGCGTGAGCAATATCACGACCGACGATAATCGTGCCATTCAGCGATAAGCGTGTAGAAACGGGATACTGCGACAACTGTGCGAGGATCTCTTTCATCGGACGGTTAAGGTCAACGCGCACCGCTTCGCCTTCTCCCGCTTTGCGCAGCTCTTCCGGGATATATTTTCCTGGATTATGTTCCAGTTTTTCGATCCAGATCCCCTGACGGTTGATCTTCGCTTTGATATTACGGTCAGCAGAACAGGAGACGCCCATACCGACCGGGCAGGATGCGCCGTGACGTGGCAGGCGAATCACGCGGATGTCGTGAGCGAAGTATTTACCGCCAAACTGCGCACCCAGACCAAGATTTTGCGCTTCGATCAGCAATTCTTTTTCCAGTTCCACATCGCGGAACGCCTGTCCGTGCTCATTCCCTTCCGTTGGCAGTTCATCATAGTATTTAGCGGAAGCCAGTTTCACCGTTTTAAGGTTCGTTTCTGCAGAAGTTCCACCAATAACGAACGCAATATGATACGGAGGACAGGCCGCCGTACCCAGCGTGCGCATCTTCTCAACCAGGTAATTTTTCAGTTTCCCCGGCGTTAGTAACGCTTTGGTTTCCTGATAGAGATACGTCTTGTTTGCCGAACCGCCACCTTTGGCGATACAGAGGAATTTGTACTCGTCGCCATCAACGGCATAAAGATCGATCTGCGCTGGTAGATTGGTGCCGGTATTCACCTCTTTATACATATCCAGCGGCGCGTTTTGCGAGTAGCGCAGATTATCTTCGATATAAGTGTTATAGACACCGCGTGCCAGCGCCGCTTCATCACCGCCACCGGTCCATACACGCTGCCCTTTTTTACCAACAATAATCGCGGTGCCGGTATCCTGACAGGTTGGCAGAACGCCTTTCGCCGCGATGTCGGAGTTACGCAGGAATTGCAGCGCCACATATTTATCATTTTCGCTGGCTTCCGGGTCACGCAGAATGTCGGCCACCTGTTGTTGGTGAGCCGGACGCAGCATAAATGACGCATCATGAAACGCCTGACGCGCCAACAAAGTTAACGCTTCGGGTGCGACTTTCAAAATCTCCTGCCCTTCAAATTCAGATACGCTAACGTGTTCGCTGGTTAGAAGGTAATACTCAGTATCATCTTTTTTGAGTGGAAAAGGAGCCTGATAATGAAAGGGTTTGTTTGACATTGTTCTCTCACTTACTGCCTGGTTTGGTTATGCTCTGGGCGGGTGTTCCGTTGCCCTGTTAAAAGCGAGTAACAATATCCTACACACTTTTTTAACAAAAACTGAGACTAGTACGACTTTTTGCGGCTCCAGGTTACTTCCCGTAGGATTCTTGCTTTAATAGCGGGATTAATTTCCACATTAAAACAGGGATTGATCATGCAAAAACTCATTAACTCAGTGCAAAACTATGCCTGGGGCAGCAAAACGGCGTTGACTGAACTTTATGGTATGGAAAATCCGTCCAGCCAGCCGATGGCCGAGCTGTGGATGGGCGCACATCCGAAAAGCAGTTCACGGGTGCAGAATGCCGCCGGAGATATCGTTTCACTGCGTGATGTGATTGAGAGTGATAAAGCGACTCTTTTGGGAGATGCCGTTGCCAAACGCTTTGGCGAACTGCCTTTCCTGTTCAAAGTATTATGCGCAGCACAGCCGCTCTCCATTCAGGTTCATCCAAACAAACGCAATTCTGAAATCGGTTTTGCCAAAGAAAATGCCGCAGGTATTCCGATGGATGCCGCCGAGCGTAACTATAAAGATCCTAACCACAAGCCGGAGCTGGTTTTTGCGCTGACGCCTTTCCTTGCGATGAACGCGTTTCGTGAGTTTTCCGAGATTGTCTCCCTGCTCCAGCCGGTCGCAGGTGCACATCCGGCGATTGCTCACTTTTTACAACAGCCTGATGCCGAACGTTTAAGCGAACTGTTCGCCAGCCTGTTGAATATGCAGGGTGAAGAAAAATCCCGCGCGCTGGCGATTTTAAAATCGGCCCTCGACAGCCAGCAGGGTGAACCGTGGCAAACGATTCGTTTAATTTCTGAATTTTACCCGGAAGACAGCGGTCTGTTCTCCCCGCTATTGCTGAATGTGGTGAAATTGAACCCTGGCGAAGCGATGTTCCTGTTCGCTGAAACACCGCACGCTTACCTGCAAGGCGTGGCGCTGGAAGTGATGGCGAACTCCGATAACGTGCTGCGTGCGGGTCTGACGCCTAAATACATTGATATTCCGGAACTGGTTGCCAATGTGAAGTTCGAAGCCAAACCGGCTAACCAGTTGTTGACCCAGCCGGTGAAACAAGGTGCAGAACTGGACTTCCCGATTCCTGTTGATGATTTTGCCTTCTCGCTGCATGATCTTAGTGATAAAGAAACCAACATCAGCCAGCAGAGTGCCGCCATTTTGTTCTGCGTCGAAGGCGATGCAACGCTGTGTAAAGGTTCTCAGCAGTTACAGCTTAAACCGGGTGAATCAGCGTTTATTGCCGCCAACGAATCACCGGTGACTGTCAAAGGCCACGGCCGTTTAGCGCGTGTTTACAACAAGCTGTAAGAGCTTACTGAAAAAATTAACATCTCTTGCTAAGCTTATTAAAGGCTTATAACACCTTCAGGCGGCCAGTCCGCCTGATTTCATTTTATGGATAATCATTATGAATAAATCGCTGGTAGCGGTAGGCGTCATTGTTGCGCTAGGCGTAGTCTGGACAGGCGGCGCATGGTATACAGGCAAGAAGATTGAAACCCATCTCGAAGACATGGTCGCGCAGGCGAACGCGCAACTCAAACTGACCGCTCCTGAATCCAACCTGGAAGTGAGTTATCAAAACTATCATCGCGGCGTATTCAGCAGTCAGCTGCAACTGTTGGTGAAACCCATTGCCGGGAAAGAAAATCCGTGGATTAAAAGCGGTCAGAGCGTCATCTTCAACGAATCGGTTGATCATGGTCCCTTCCCCCTTGCCCAGCTAAAAAAACTGAACCTGATCCCGTCGATGGCATCAATTCAAACCACGCTGGTTAATAACGAAGTTAGCAAGCCACTGTTTGATATGGCAAAAGGTGAAACGCCTTTTGAGATTAACTCCCGCATTGGTTACAGCGGAGATTCCAGTTCCGATATTTCGCTCAAGCCGCTGAATTACGAGCAAAAGGATGAAAAAGTCGCCTTTAGCGGCGGCGAGTTCCAGTTAAATGCGGACAGAGACGGCAAAGCTATCTCCCTTTCCGGAGAGGCGCAAAGTGGTCGGATAGACGCAGTTAACGAATACAACCAGAAAGTGCAGTTGACTTTTAATAATCTGAAAACCGACGGTTCCAGCACGCTGGCAAGTTTTGGTGAGCGCGTAGGAAACCAAAAACTGTCACTGGAAAAAATGACCATTTCAGTGGAAGGCAAAGAACTGGCACTGCTGGAAGGCATGGAGATCAGCGGTAAATCGGATCTGGTCAATGACGGTAAAACGATCAATAGCCAACTGGATTACTCGCTAAACAGCCTGAAGGTACAGAATCAGGATCTGGGCAGCGGCAAGCTGACTTTAAAAGTCGGCCAGATTGATGGTGAAGCCTGGCATCAGTTTAGCCAGCAATATAACGCGCAAACTCAGGCGCTGCTGGCACAGCCAGAAATTGCCAACAATCCCGAACTTTATCAGGAGAAAGTGACGGAAGCCTTCTTTAGCGCCCTGCCGCTGATGTTGAAAGGCGATCCGGTGATTACTATCGCGCCGCTAAGCTGGAAAAACAGTCAGGGTGAAAGTGCGCTGAATCTGTCGCTGTTCCTGAAAGATCCGGCAACGACTAAAGAAGCGCCGCAAACGCTGGCGCAGGAAGTAGACCGCTCGGTTAAATCTCTGGATGCGAAACTAACCATTCCGGTGGATATGGCAACTGAGTTGATGACTCAGGTAGCGAAGCTGGAAGGTTATCAGGAAGATCAAGCGAAAAAACTGGCGAAACAGCAAGTTGAAGGTGCGTCAGCAATGGGGCAGATGTTCCGTCTGACCACCTTGCAGGACAATACCATCACCACCAGCCTGCAATATGCTAACGGTCAGATAACGTTAAACGGGCAGAAAATGCCACTGGAAGATTTTGTTGGGATGTTTGCGATGCCGGCATTAAACGTACCGGCTGTACCCGCTATTCCGCAGCAGTAATTCACAGCCAAAACGCCGGAGATTTTTCTCTCCGGCGTTTTTTCTTACTTCAGCATAAAGTCATACTGAATACTCATTTTCACATCCCAGTAATTCAGGCGATCGCCCAGCGTACTGCCATCGCGCTTTTCCCGCCCTTTATCGGCAGCAAGAAAGAAATTCATCCCTTGTAACGGCCCTTCGCTGACCCGATAGTTCATACCCCCTAAGATACCCGCGCCTTCAATCCGCACATCTCGTTTACTGGATTCATAGCCGCGGGTCACAATCGGTGCAAATGTCAGCGTAAATTGCGGAGTTAAACGATAGTTGACGCCCAATTGCCAGGACTGCATTCCTTCACGGTTACGATCAAGACTTAATGAAAAGGGATAGCCAATGTCGGTGTCCACCACGGCACCATTCATTGCATGGCGCAAATAACCACCACTGCCAAATACGCTTCCCCACGGCGCATTCCAGGTCAATTGTCCACTAACTAACGCCGTTTCATTGGGCTGGCTGGTATTACGACTTAAACCTTCGAGTTGCGCGTAAAAGCCGAGCAACTCCCCTTTCAACGTATAATTCGGGTCGAGCGGTATGCTTTTCTCGAGAATACTTTGTATCTGATTGGAAACATCTTTCTGTACCGATGCCCCCAGAGAATAGCGACTGGTATCATCATGCCAACTGGCGGCTAAAAAAGAACGTGCGCGATGTTTATCGTATTTTCCCGTCTGACTGTTATACACCCCTTCATCACGAATACCGGTTGTTGAATCGGTCCATAAAAATACTCGTGAACGCCACATTCCCCACAGATCAATATTTGGCGTTAAAGCCCAGTAACCTAATGCTCCTTCAGAAACTGTCGGTAATGTACGTTGCGAACTGCCAGCCATTAACGGAATACGATAAGGTAAGCTACCATTACTATAATCCGTCCCGAAGCGACCTAATTTAAGCAAGCTATTTTCACTGGGTTTTATTTTTACTGCCCCCAGGGCAAAGCCAAAACTTTTATCACCATCAAGATACCACCGGGTACTCATATCAGCACGAGCACCTAATTTATAAACATAATACGCCCCGCCTTCAACGCCAATAATATTGGAATAGTAACCACTATTGAAATCGAGCAATCCTCCCTGTACCCATGCGTAAATATCTCTTCCCGCGCCAGCACTGGGCTTATCAGCCCTGCGCAATTCGTTTTTCAGTCTGATGCGTAGTCCCGCTTCATCGTCAGCCAGTTGCGCCGCATAAGCAGAGGTAAGGCCAGAGGCAGCCGTCAGGCAAATAACGGCCATGGCCACTATTTTTCTCATAGTTGCACCTTTGATGTTCTGATTATTTTTATTGAATATTAATTAGTGATATCGCTGATTAATTGCTGCTGCACTTTTTTACGATTATCAATTTCAACAACGATTTCTTTGAATTTTTTATCCGTGAGCGGATAAAACCAGATAATGACGAATGCCAGCAGCATAAATCCGCAAGGTACTAAGGCAATTGATGTGCGGATGCCCATAATAACTTCCGGCGTTTGCACCTGATTGGCAATATATCCGCTTAATCCCAAAATAAAGGCAGGAATTGAACCTCCGATTGCCTGACCGCATTTACGGGTAAATGAGAATAGTGAATAGGTGAGCCCTTTTATTCGCACGCCGGTCAGGTATTCACCGTATTCTACAGTATCAGCTTCCAGTGCCCACATCACGGTCATGGTAACGCCCTGACCAATTGAAGCGATGGCCAACGCAACCAACGCCACTGGCAGTGACCAGACGGAAACCCAGAAGAACAGCAGATAACCGCAGGTTCCCAGCAAAGCGCCAATCAGGAAGGTATTCTTTTTACCGATCCTCGCGACCATCCCCGGCACCAGCGGTGCCGATGCCACAGTACCGACCAGGTTTTGCACCAGTACCAGCACAGTGAACAGCCCGGTATCATTTAACACATAGCGCACGTAGAACAACGACGAGGCGCTGACCGCGAAGGTCGAAATCAGCACACACAGCGCACCGATGCACAACATAAACAGCGGGCGATTCCGTTTCAGGGTTTGCAGACTGATCTTCAATGACGGCTGCGCCACGATACGAACCACATTCTCACGCGTCGATTTGAAGCAGATGAAGTAAAGCACCATTCCGGCAATCGCCAGCACAATCGTCCAGAAATGGTATACCGACACCATCTCTTCCGGGCTGGAGTTCTTAATGCTCGGTCCTATCAGAAATGCCAGGCAGACAAAGGTCAATGACGCGGCAATCCCGCGAGCCGCGCCCAGACGGGCGCGGGATTGTGGTTGTTGGGTCATCGCGGTAGCAAGTGAACCATAAGGAATATTCACCAGGCTGTAGCAAAGCCCGAGTCCCATGTAGGTCAAATATGCATACACAACTTTGCTGCTATGGCTCCAGTCGGTCGGTACCCAGAATACCAGCACGCTGAAGATCATTAACGGCGCAGTACCGAAGAGTAAAAACGGGCGGAATTTTCCCCAACGGGTATTCACACTGTCCACCACTCGTCCGGCAAAGACATCGGCGAAGGCATCGAATACCCGCACCAGTAACAGCATGGTGCCCGCCGCAGCGGCACCGACGCCAGCGACGTCGGTGTAGTAACTCAACAGGAAGAGCGCCCCCATTGCGAAGGCGAAGTTATTGGCGACGTCACCGAGGCTGTAGCCGACGATGGTGCGCCAGGAGAGTTGTTGATTCATTGTTTGCCTCCCTGCTGCGGTTTTTCACCGAAGTTCATGCCAGTCCAGCGTTTTTGCAGCAGAAAAGCCGCCGACTTCGGTTTGCGGTCGCGGGTGAAGATCCCTTTCTTGTTACCGCCAACGCGCAATATGCCTTGCGAGGTCGCAAAATCGGCAAAATTCCATACCTGTTCACCGACGACGGCGCTGACGCGATCAAAGACGCGGTGATACATATCCAGCCATGCACACTGATACTCTTCACTCCACATGTCGGTGTACATTGAGTGCAGCCCGGCTAACGTATCCACGCCGTATTCGGTGATGATAATCGGCTGATGCAGTTTCTCCTGCCAGGCCAGCAGTTCTTTTTCCAGAACCTTCTCTGCCGTTTCCAAATCGCCGCTTTGGACATACCAACCGTAATAACGGTTCAGGCACAGCACATCAAAGAGATCGCTGATGGTATCGGTGTGAGCGTCGCAGAACATTACATTGACACAGGTGATCGGACGCGTCGGGTCGAGTTTACGCGTTGCTTCCGCCAGTGGCGCGAAATATTCCCGTGCACCTTGCGGACGGGTATCCGGTTCGTTGGCAATACTCCACATCACCACGCTTGGGTGGTTTTTGTCACGCGCAATCAGCTCTTCAATCGCCTGTAAGTGCGCCTGCTGGGTTTCCCCGTTGACTGCCTCTTCGCTGTACAGTTCTTTCGGCTTGTTGCCCGCTTCGAAACCAATGCCTAAAGAGAGGTTAAAGCCGACAGCAGCAGTTTCATCAATCACCACGATGCCATGTTCATCTGCCCAGTCGAGCATCTCTTCAGCGTAAGGGTAATGCGAGGTACGGTAGGAGTTGGCCCCAATCCAGTCCATTAATGCGTGATCGTGCACCATCAGCACGTTATCGAATCCTTTGCCGCGCAAATCCGCATCTTCATGACGACCAAAGCCAGTAAAGTAGAACGGTTTGTGGTTAATCAGGAACTGTTCGTCCTTCACTGCCACTGACCGGATGCCGACGCGCAGCGGGTAGATATCACACTCTGTCTGGCTTTTGGCTGTGACGCACAGTTCATAGAGATAACCTTCACCTGGTTGCCAGAGGTGCGGATTCACCACTTGCAAAGTCCCGCTGGTGCCTTGTCCAGTTGCAACCACCTGTTGATCCGCATCACGCAGTTCAACGCTGACATCACCATTTGCCACCACCTGCCAGTCAACAGAAGCGTGGTTACAGTCTTGCGCGACATGCGTCACCACGGTGATATCGTCCACCCAGGTGTTCGGCGTGGTGTAGAGCATTACGCTGCGATGGATCCCGGCATAGTTAAAGAAATCATGGAAGTAAGACTGCTTTTTCTTGCCGTTTTCATCGGTAATCACCATTCCCGGCGGGATAGTCTGCCAGTTCAGTTCATTGTTCACACAAACGGTGATACGTACACTTTTCCCGGCAATAACATACGGCGTGACATCGGCTTCAAATGGCGTATAGCCGCCCTGATGCTCCATCACTTCCTGATTATTTACCCACACTTTGCCGTAATGAGTGACCGCATCGAAACGCAGCACGATACGCTGGCCCGCCCAACCTTTCGGTATAAAGACTTCGCGCTGATACCAGACGTTGCCCACATAATTACGAATATCTGCATCGGCGAACTGATCGTTAAAACTGCCCGGCACAGCAATTGCCCGGCTTTCTTGTAACGCGCTTTCCCACCAACGCTGATCAATTCCACAGTTTTCGCGATCCAGACTGAATGCCCACAGGCCGTCGAGTTTTTTGATTTCACGGGTTGGGGTTTCTACAGGACGTAACATAAGGGACTCCTCATTAAGATAAAAATACTGGTCAACCTTTAATCTGATTAGTTAACCAATTCTGTGTTGCACACAGTTATCTGTGAGAAACCCACGGAAGAGAAATGGAAATAAAAAGAACTGACACCGCGATCAAAAAACCAAAAACTGCAATACCCACAGCGTGATATTGATCGCATTAATCTTTAAAACAGCGTTGACAGAAGCCACAAAATAAGCAATCGAACGTTCGTTCGAACATATTGGGAACGATAAACCCTCATGACATATGGCTACAGTGAATATTTTGGGGGGAATTCTCCGAACCCGGGAAGGATAATTTTTGCACAGAGAAATTACGATATGAAACGCGGGCTCAGTTGTCACCAGCCCGCGGAAAGAGAGAGAGGATCAGGATGCGGTTAAGATACCGCCAATCATCGCGCGTAATCCCTGAGCAAACGACGCTTCACGCGCCAGATCTTCCGCTTCGATATCGGCCAGTACACCGTAGGTCAGATCCAGCAGTAAACGTGAAGTCATTGCCGTGTTGATGTCTGGGCTTATCTCGCCTTTTTGCTGGGCATCACGCATCCGCTGAGCAACAAATTCCGTGATCGTCATATGCTTATTTTTAAGCATGGCGGCGACCTGTGGGTTACGCATCCCTTCCGCCATAATTTCGACCACCAGCGCCCGTTGCCCAAAGGCTTCATGGGTGAGAGAGACAATAGACTCGACCATATAGTCAACGAAATGAATCCCTTCAATCGGTTCCCGGAAACGGGCCAGCGCCCTCTCCTGGTCCTGTAAGATAATCGCCTGAATCAGGGCTTCTTTGGAGATGAAATGGTGATAGAGCGTCCCGGGACTAATGGCGCAAGATTTACAGATGGCTTTCATCGAGGCACTGTGAAATCCATTTTCTGAAAAAATCTCTCTGGCAGCATTGAGGATCCGGGTCCGTGTCGGTTGTGCTTCAGTCTGCATGTTATCCATCATAAAACCATTATAGTTAGCGTGAATAACTAGTTTACCGCGTTGTCAGGTGAGCGCCTATCATTGCTGTTGAATAGTGCGAAGGCACACTCTATTCGTATACTTTTTACTCGAAAATTGGTTAACCAATAGCCGTGATTTGGCTGCCAGTTATTTAGCTGAGACGTTGATGAGTTTATCCCGGTAAACAACACATACGGCTGTTTACCGGTCCGTTAGTGTATTAATTGAGCTCCTGTACCCCACCACCGGAGACCGTGAGAATTTGTCCGCTTACCCAGCTGGCTGCAGGCGAGCAAAGGAACAGCGCCGCGTTAGCAATATCTTGCGGTTGGCCCAGACGTCTGATCGGCGTGTGTTGTAACATTTTTTGTTCAATTTCTGGTGTAATAACGGATTTCAGGGCATCGGTTAATATTGCCCCCGGCGCAATGCCATTTACCCGAATATTTTTTTCACCCAGGTCAAATGCCATATTTCTGACCAGATGACTGGCCGCAGCTTTAGATGATGCATAAGAAGTCATGTTTATATTTTTATTTTCTGCCGCCATAGAAGTGATGGTCAGAATAACGCCACCGCCATTTTTTTCCATTTCTGGCGCAACAAGTTGTGACAGATGGAAAAAAGAAAACACATTCAGTTCATAAGCACGGCGAAAATCTGCCATTGGCATATCAAACGGTTTAGGACCACCGCCACCGGCGTTGTTAACCAGGATATCAACTTTACCCAGCTTACTGACGGCAAAGTCTGCCAGTGCAGAGAGTTCCTGTTCGGAAGTAATATCACAACGGCAGGCAAATGCCTGACCACCCAGTTGTTGAATTTCGTCTACAACATGATTAGCTGCATCGGCATTAATATCACTGACCACCACAGATGCGCCAGCTGTCGCGAATGTAATGGCAATTTCTTTACCAATACCTGCACCCGCACCTGTGATGATGGCGCATTTTCCGTCGAGTCTCAGGTTGTCAGAATTAAACACATAAACCTCCTGTGAACTTCAGTAAAAATAAAAGGCACCGCCTGTGTGCAACATTTTTTATCATTAACCTTGAGGAAAGGACACTACCAGGTATAGCAGATAAAGAGAGGATTATTTCGCCGCAATGAGCCGGGCGGGAATAATAAGATTGCGTGAATGCGTCTCTTCATGGGTGATTTTTTGCATCATGCGATCCGCAAGTGTGGTACCAAGTTCCCGCGCTGGCGTGCTGGCCCAGGTAACGGGTATATCATCAAGTGTGGTAGGCGTTGCATCGGTAAATGCCGCCAGCGAAACCTGTTGCTCAAAGTAACGATCGACTCCGCTTTCCCCGCTTTGCCTTCCTGCTTTCAGCAAACCAAACCATGCCCCCATCGCAATAGTTTCGTTATAGCAAACCACGGCGCTGATGGTCGGGTTATGACGTAAAAGCGCCGTGATAGCTTCCGCGGCTTGCTTCTGGCTGGAAGTGCACTCCAACACCCAATCGCTGTGAAACGGCAGGCCAAATTTTAGTAGAGTTGCACAATAGCCCCCCACCCGCTCTGCCCGGGTTAATGAGGAACTTTGCCCTCCCAGCCAGGCGATACGCTGATGCCCATTGCGAATGAGATGCTCCGTTAACAACTGTGCTGCCTGCATGTTGTCCGGGCGAACCGTATCAACATCATCAAGATAACTGGCACGGGAAGCGAAAATCACCGGGATAGCTTTTTCTTCTGCCATCCGTCGCAGGTCATCGCTGCTTCCTGCAGCCCCGGCAATGACCACACCATCGACCCCCTGATTCAGTAACAGTGAAAACCGTTGTGCCAGCTGCTCGCCGTCTTTACCGCCGTGAAGCAAAAAAACCATCCGTCCCTGCGCTTCCAGAGCTTCCGTCAATCCGGCCGTTAATTCGGCGTAAAACGGCGCAGATAAATCACGGACGATCAAACCAATGACGCCGCTTTGCCCGCCGCGCAGCGCCGACGCCTGACGATTGCGTACAAATCCCAGCTCTTCAATGGCGGCGTTAACGCGTTCTCCTGTGGCGGTAGAGATTCGCCCTTTGCCACTTAGCACCAGCGAAACGGTGCTTACCGACACGCCCGCAGCCAGCGCAACATCATGAATGGTTATTTTTTTGGCGGTAGCCATGCAGATGACCTACTCCCTGATTATGTGACAGATAAAACGTTTTACCTTTTATTTATTTTATACCCGCTATTATCGTTGCGTAATGTGATTTATGCCTCACTAAAATTTGATAAAACGTTTTATCTTCTCGCGCAATTTACTGAATCCAGATTGTTCTCTACGAGGAGTCGTTTTATGACGGCGAAAACAGCACCGAAAGTCACGCTGTGGGAGTTCTTCCAGCAGTTAGGCAAAACCTTCATGTTACCCGTGGCATTATTGTCGTTCTGCGGCATTATGCTCGGCATTGGTAGTTCTCTTAGCAGCCATGATGTCATCACCCTGATCCCGGTCCTGGGCAACCCCGTGTTGCAGGCTATCTTTACCTGGATGAGTAAGATTGGCTCGTTTGCTTTTAGTTTCCTGCCAGTCATGTTCTGTATCGCCATCCCGCTGGGCCTGGCACGCGAAAACAAAGGCGTAGCGGCATTCGCTGGCTTCGTCGGTTATGCGGTAATGAACCTCGCGGTAAACTTCTGGTTGACCAATAAAGGCATTCTGCCAACCACGGACGCCGCGGTTCTGAAAGCCAATAACATTCAGAGCATTCTTGGGATCCAGTCGATCGACACCGGGATCCTCGGTGCGGTGATCGCCGGTATTATCGTCTGGATGCTGCATGAGCGTTTCCATAATATCCGCCTGCCAGATGCGCTGGCATTCTTCGGCGGTACGCGCTTCGTACCAATCATCTCCTCGCTGGTGATGGGTCTTGTCGGCCTGGTGATTCCATTAGTCTGGCCAATTTTCGCCATGGGTATTAGCGGATTAGGCCATATGATCAACAGCGCGGGTGATTTCGGACCGATGCTGTTTGGTACCGGTGAACGTCTGCTGTTGCCGTTTGGTCTACATCACATTCTGGTGGCATTAATTCGCTTTACCGACGCAGGCGGCACGCAGGAAGTCTGCGGTCAAACCGTCAGCGGTGCACTGACCATCTTCCAGGCGCAATTGAGTTGCCCGACCACTCACGGTTTTTCTGAAAGCGCCACGCGTGTCCTTTCGCAAGGTAAAATGCCTGCGTTTCTCGGCGGTCTGCCAGGTGCAGCGTTAGCTATGTATCACTGTGCGCGCCCGGAAAATCGCCATAAAATTAAAGGTCTGCTGATTTCTGGCCTGATCGCCTGTGTCGTTGGCGGCACGACCGAACCGCTGGAATTCCTGTTCCTGTTCGTAGCGCCAGTTCTGTATGTCATCCACGCGCTGTTAACCGGCCTCGGCTTCACTGTCATGTCTGTGCTCGGCGTCACCATCGGTAATACCGACGGCAATATCATCGACTTTGTGGTGTTCGGTATTTTGCATGGTCTGTCAACCAAGTGGTACATGGTGCCAGTAGTGGCGGCAATATGGTTTGTCGTTTACTACGTCATCTTCCGTTTCGCTATCACCCGCTTCAATCTGAAAACCCCGGGGCGCGATAGTGAAGTTGCCAGTTCAATCGAAAAAGCCGTTGCCGGTGCGCCGGGTAAATCAGGTTACAACGTTCCAGCAATCCTCGAAGCCTTAGGCGGTGCCGACAATATTGTCAGCCTCGATAACTGCATTACCCGTCTGCGTTTGTCTGTGAAAGATATGTCGCTTGTTAATGTGCAGGCACTGAAGGACAATCGGGCAATTGGCGTAGTACAACTTAATCAACATAACCTGCAGGTTGTTATCGGGCCACAAGTTCAGTCAGTAAAAGATGAAATGGCCGGTCTGATGCATACTGTCCAGGCATAAGGATAAGATATGTTCGATTTTTCAAAGGTCGTGGATCGTCATGGCACATGGTGTACGCAGTGGGATTATGTCGCCGACCGTTTCGGCACTGCTGACCTGTTACCGTTCACGATTTCAGACATGGATTTTGCCACTGCCCCCTGCATTATCGAGGCGCTGAATCAGCGTCTGATGCACGGCGTGTTTGGCTACAGCCGCTGGAAAAACGATGAGTTTCTCGCGGCTATTGCCCACTGGTTTTCCACCCAGCATTACACCGCCATCGATCCTCAGTCGGTGGTGTATGGCCCTTCTGTTATCTATATGGTTTCAGAACTGATTCGTCAGTGGTCTGAAACAGGTGAAGGCGTGGTGATCCACACACCCGCCTATGACGCATTTTACAAGGCCATTGAAGGTAACCAGCGCACAGTAATGCCCGTTGCTTTAGAGAAGCAGGCTGACGGCTGGTTTTGCGATATGGGCAAGCTGGAAGCCGTGCTGGCGAAACCAGAATGTAAAATTATGCTCCTGTGTAGCCCACAGAATCCTACCGGGAAAGTGTGGACGTGCGATGAGCTGGAGATCATGGCTGACCTGTGCGAGCGTCATGGTGTGCGGGTTATTTCCGATGAAATCCATATGGATATGGTTTGGGGCGAGCAGCCGCATATTCCCTGGTGTAATGTGGCGCGCGGAGACTGGGCGTTGCTAACGTCGGGATCAAAAAGTTTCAATATTCCCGCCCTGACCGGTGCTTACGGGATTATAGAAAATAGCAGTAGCCGCGATGCCTATTTATCGGCACTGAAAGGACGTGATGGGCTTTCTTCTCCTTCGGTACTGGCGTTAACTGCTCATATCGCCGCCTATCAGCAAGGCGCGCCGTGGCTGGATGCCTTACGCGTCTATCTGAAAGATAACCTGACGTATATCGCAGATAAAATGAACGCTGCGTTTCCTGAACTCAACTGGCAGATCCCGCAATCCACTTATCTGGCCTGGCTTGATCTACGTCCATTGAACATTGACGACAACGCGTTGCAAAAAGCGCTTATCGAGCAAGAAAAGGTCGCGATCATGCCGGGATATACCTACGGTGAAGAAGGTCGTGGTTTTGTCCGACTCAATGCCGGGTGCCCGCGTTCGAAACTGGAAAAAGGTGTTGCTGGATTAATTAACGCCATCCGCGCTGTTCGTTAACCCCAATTGCGCAACGTAAAAAATCGTTGCGCAATCGTGGATTTTTACCCTGCTTTGTTTTTATAATGGTGCGCACTTTTATATCCAGAAAAAGAGTGCGACCATGATTGATACCACCCTGCCATTAACTGATATCCATCGCCACCTTGATGGCAACATTCGTCCCCAGACCATTCTTGAACTTGGCCGCCAGTATAATATCTCGATTCCTGCACAATCCCTGGAAACACTGATTCCCCACGTTCAGGTCATTGCCAACGAACCCGATCTGGTGAGCTTTCTGACTAAACTTGACTGGGGCGTTAAAGTTCTCGCCTCTCTTGATGCTTGCCGCCGCGTGGCATTTGAAAACATTGAAGATGCAGCCCGTAACGGCCTGCACTATGTCGAGCTGCGTTTTTCACCGGGCTACATGGCAATGGCACATCAGCTGCCTGTAGCGGGTGTTGTCGAAGCGGTGATCGATGGCGTACGTGAAGGTTGCCGCACCTTTGGTGTGCAGGCGAAGCTTATCGGCATTATGAGCCGGACCTTCGGTGAAGCAGCCTGTCAGCAAGAGCTGGAGGCCTTTTTAGCCCACCGTGACCAGATTACCGCACTTGATTTAGCCGGTGATGAACTTGGTTTCCCGGGAAGTCTGTTTCTTTCTCACTTCAACCGCGCGCGTGATGCGGGCTGGCATATTACCGTCCATGCAGGCGAAGCTGCCGGGCCGGAAAGCATCTGGCAGGCGATTCGTGAACTGGGGGCGGAACGTATTGGACATGGCGTAAAAGCCATTGAAGATCGGGCGCTGATGGATTTTCTCGCCGAGCAACAAATTGGTATTGAATCCTGTCTGACCTCCAATATTCAGACCAGCACCGTGGCAGAGCTGGCGGCACATCCGCTGAAAATGTTCCTTGAGCATGGCATTCGTGCCAGCATTAACACTGACGATCCCGGCGTACAGGGAGTGGATATCATTCACGAATATACCGTTGCCGCGCCGGCTGCTGGGTTATCCCGCGAGCAAATCCGCCAGGCGCAGATTAATGGTCTGGAAATGGCTTTCCTCAGCGCAGAGGAAAAACGCGCACTGCGAGAAAAAGTCGCTGCGAAGTAACAAAAAAGGATGGTGCTAATTGCACCATCCTCTTTTCACGCAAGGCACAGCGTCGCGCGATGTTTGGCGGATTCGATGCCCAGCTCAATCAACTCCATTACCTGGATTGCCTGACTTGCCGGAACCGGATTTTCACCATCGCCATTTAACGCATCACGAATAGCCGCATAGTAAGCCGGATAATTCCCCGGCACCGTCAACAGCGTTTCTTCGACACGTTCCTCACCTTCCACGCGGGTAAGTACGCCATCACGCATATCGTAGCCCCAGTCTTCCTGCGGCAGACGCTCGCCATTTTTCAGACGTTCTTCCTGTGGATCGAGGCCATATTTCACATAACTGCCTCGGGATCCATGCACGATATAACGTGCTGACTCAGCAGCTGCCAGCATTGTACCGTGTAAAATGACTCGCCGCTGCGGATAGGACAAGATGGCGTGGAAATAATCGGTCGACTGCGCTCCGGGCCGTAACTGTGCCAAATCAACCGTCATGCTGACCGGTAAACCAAATAGCGTAATGGCCTGATCAAGAAGATGCGGTGCTAAATCGTACCAGATACCGCTGCCAGGACCGCCCTGTTCACGCCAACGATCGCGCACCTGCGGACGGAAGCGGTCAAAATGAGACTCAAAGTAAGCAACTTCACCCAGTACGCCTTCCGCGAGCAAACCTTTTAGCGTCAGGAAATCGCTATCCCAGCGACGGTTATGGAATACAGACAGCACACGCCCCAGGCTTTTTGCCAGCGCTTCCAGCTCTCGCGCTTGTGACAGTGTCACGGTAAAGGGTTTATCAACGACCACATGTTTACCCGCCTCAAGCGCCGCTTTGGCTAACGGAAAATGGGTATCGTTGGGTGTAGGAATGACAATCAGGTCTATGTTGGGATCGTTAAACAGATGCTTCGGCTCAGAGACAACCGTAACCGTTGGCCAGTCAGCTTTTACTTTTGTTTCATCGCTGCTGGAGATTACCGCCAGCTCCAGCCCGGGCGTGCCCGCAATCAGGGGCGCATGGAAGGTTTTGCTCGCATAACCATACCCAATCAACCCAACACGGATGTTGTCGCTCATGTCATTGCCTCTCATTGAAGTATGATGGCTATTTGACACTATCCTTTACCCTCGCTCAACAGTTTAATAACCTGCCAGCAATAAGGGATGTTGTTTAACTTAAGTCAAAAAAATAGCGATTTTTCCAACGACAAAAGCTAAATATCGCAAAAACCTCAGTAAAAATCTTGCTGGAGCTATTATTGCTAAGTAACATTTACCCCCTGAAGTTAATGGATCAATCAACAGAGATGTGGGCTGTAATGAATCGTCTTATTGAATTAACAGGTTGGATCGTTCTTGTCGTTTCAGTCATTCTTCTT
Source organism: Escherichia sp. WS1451 (assembly GCF_046487365.1). Taxonomy (NCBI): domain Bacteria; kingdom Pseudomonadati; phylum Pseudomonadota; class Gammaproteobacteria; order Enterobacterales; family Enterobacteriaceae; genus Escherichia; species Escherichia sp. WS1451. The sequence continues at coordinate 359,007 of NZ_JBJQJP010000002.1, read as the reverse complement.
GGCGTGGCGAGTCACATTGACAACTATCAGCCACCTGAACAGAGTACTACGGTACAACACAAGTAAGCTCTGCGCTTGTAGAGCGACATGCTGCCCGTCCGGGTGCATGTTTTCACTTGTCGGATATTAAACCAGGAATTTATTATCTTGTTCGATGTTGTTGGTGATTGTCAGGGATAGTAAAGCGCGTTACTCTTTTCAGAGCAGTTTTTCATCTCTGAATATTTGCCATCAGCGCATTCTTATTATTGTAATAACACACGCGTTCACTTTTGGTGAAATTTTATCATCACTAATAATACCTACTCCTTTGGTATTAATTATTTTATGGACCTTTTATGACTGTTCAGGACTACTTATTAAAATTTCGCAAAATCAGTTCACTCGAAAGTCTGGAAAAACTCTACGACCATCTTAATTACACTCTGACGGATGATCAGGAACTGATCAATATGTATCGTGCTGCCGATCACCGCCGCGCAGAGCTGGTTTCTGGCGGGCGTTTGTTTGACCTCGGCCAGGTACCGAAGTCCGTCTGGCACTATGTCCAATAAAGAAAGTAGCGATCGGTTATAAAAGCCTTATAATAACGCCCCTAAAATTAGATTTGCCTGTTTGCGTCGCTATTCTGGAGAACCTATGACCACCACAACGCCACAACGTATTGGAGGCTGGTTGCTTGGCCCATTGGCCTGGCTTTTAGTCGCTCTGTTAAGTACGACGCTGGCGTTGTTGCTGTATACCGCTGCGTTATCTTCTCCGCAAACATTTCAAACGCTCGGCGGACAAGCACTGACGACACAAATCTTATGGGGCGTTTCTTTTATTACCGCTATCGCCATGTGGTATTACACACTGTGGTTGACCATCGCTTTCTTTAAACGTCGGCGTTGTGTTCCTAAACACTATATTATCTGGCTGCTTATTTCCGTATTGCTGGCAGTAAAAGCGTTCGCTTTTTCACCCGTGGAAGATGGCATAGCCGTTCGCCAGTTACTGTTTACTTTGTTGGCAACCGCATTGATCGTCCCCTATTTTAAACGCTCGTCGCGGGTGAAAGCGACGTTTGTGAATCCGTAATAACCTTACAGTTAACCTGTTGTCGCCTGCTCTGGATTAACGGATAATAGGCGGCTTTTTTATTTCAGGCCGAAAAATGACTGACTACCTGTTACTGTTTGTCGGAACTGTACTGGTCAATAACTTTGTACTGGTCAAGTTTCTCGGTCTCTGTCCGTTTATGGGGGTTTCCAAAAAGCTGGAAACCGCGATGGGCATGGGGCTGGCTACAACGTTTGTGATGACGCTGGCGTCTATTTGCGCCTGGCTTATCGATACGTGGATTTTGATCCCGCTTAATCTGATTTACCTGCGCACCCTGGCGTTTATTCTGGTGATTGCTGTGGTTGTGCAGTTCACCGAGATGGTGGTGCGCAAAACCAGCCCGGTGCTTTACCGTCTGCTGGGGATTTTTTTGCCGCTTATCACCACCAATTGTGCAGTGCTCGGCGTGGCGTTGCTGAATATCAATCTCGGGCACAATTTCTTGCAGTCAGCGCTGTACGGTTTTTCCGCCGCAGTCGGTTTCTCGCTAGTGATGGTGCTCTTCGCCGCCATCCGCGAACGCCTTGCTGTGGCTGATGTCCCGGCACCTTTTCGCGGTAACGCCATTGCGTTAATTACCGCAGGTCTTATGTCTCTGGCCTTTATGGGCTTTAGTGGTTTGGTGAAGTTGTAATGAATGCTATCTGGATTGCCGTTGCCGCCGTGAGCCTGCTGGGCCTGGCGTTTGGCGCCATTCTGGGTTATGCCTCCCGCCGTTTTGCGGTGGAAGACGATCCGGTCGTTGAGAAAATTGACGAAATCTTACCGCAGAGCCAGTGTGGTCAGTGCGGTTATCCCGGCTGTCGCCCCTACGCGGAAGCCATCAGCTGTAACGGTGAAAAAATCAACCGTTGCGCCCCAGGTGGCGAAGCTGTGATGCTAAAAATTGCCGAGTTGCTTAATGTCGAGCCGCAGCCGCTGGATGGCGAAGCGAAAGAGCTAACGCCAGCGCGGATGGTGGCGGTTATTGATGAAAATAACTGTATTGGCTGCACTAAATGTATTCAGGCGTGTCCGGTAGACGCCATCGTTGGCGCTACCCGCGCCATGCATACGGTAATGAGTGATCTCTGTACGGGCTGCAATTTATGTGTTGACCCGTGCCCGACGCACTGCATCTCGTTGCAACCGGTCGCAGAAACACCTGACTCCTGGAAATGGGATCTGAACACCATTCCCGTGCGTATCATTCCCGTGGAACACCATGCTTAAGTTATTCTCTGCATTCCGAAAAAATAAAATCTGGGATTTCAACGGCGGCATCCATCCACCGGAGATGAAAACCCAGTCCAACGGTACGCCCCTGCGCCAGGTACCACTGGCGCAGCGTTTTGTCATACCACTGAAACAACATATTGGCTCTGAAGGTGAGTTGTGCGTTAGCGTCGGCGATAAAGTACTGCGCGGCCAGCCGCTTACCCGTGGACGCGGCAAAATGCTGCCGGTTCACGCGCCCACCTCGGGTACCGTTACGGCTATTGCGCCCCACTCTACGGCTCATCCTTCAGCTTTAGCTGAATTAAGCGTGATTATTGATGCCGATGGCGAAGACTGCTGGATCCCGCGCGACGGCTGGGACGATTATCGCTCTCGCAGTCGCGAAGAGTTAATCGAGCGCATTCATCAGTTTGGTGTTGCCGGGCTGGGCGGTGCGGGATTCCCGACAGGCGTTAAATTGCAGGGTGGCGGAGATAAGATTGAAACGTTGATTATCAACGCTGCTGAGTGCGAGCCGTACATTACCGCCGATGACCGTTTGATGCAGGATTGCGCGGCTCAGGTCGTAGAGGGTATTCGCATTCTTGCGCATATTCTGCAGCCACGCGAAATTCTTATCGGCATTGAAGATAACAAACCGCAGGCGATTTCCATGCTGCGCGCGGTGCTGGCGGACTCTCACGATATTTCTCTGCGGGTGATTCCAACCAAATATCCTTCTGGCGGTGCTAAACAATTAACCTACATTCTGACCGGGAAGCAGGTTCCACATGGCGGGCGTTCATCCGATATCGGCGTATTAATGCAAAACGTCGGCACTGCTTATGCAGTGAAACGTGCCGTTATTGATGGCGAGCCGATTACCGAGCGTGTCGTAACCCTGACTGGCGAAGCAATCGCTCGCCCGGGCAACGTCTGGGCACGGCTGGGGACGCCCGTGCGTCATTTATTGAATGACGCCGGATTCTGCCCCTCTGCCGATCAAATGGTGATTATGGGCGGCCCGTTAATGGGCTTTACCTTGCCATGGCTGGATGTCCCGGTCGTAAAGATTACCAACTGTCTGTTGGCTCCCTCTGCCAATGAGCTTGGCGAACCACAGGAAGAACAAAATTGCATCCGTTGTAGTGCCTGTGCTGACGCCTGCCCTGCGGATCTTTTGCCGCAACAGTTGTACTGGTTCAGCAAAGGTCAGCAACACGATAAAGCCACCACGCATAACATTGCCGACTGCATTGAATGTGGGGCTTGCGCGTGGGTTTGCCCGAGCAATATTCCCCTGGTGCAATATTTCCGTCAGGAAAAAGCTGAAATTGCGGCTATTCGTCAGGAAGAAAAGCGCGCCGCAGAAGCCAAAGCGCGTTTCGAAGCGCGCCAGGCTCGCCTTGAGCGCGAAAAAGCGGCTCGCCTTGAACGACATAAGAGCGCAGCCGTTCAACCTGCAGCCAAAGATAAAGATGCGATTGCTGCCGCTCTGGCGCGGGTGAAAGAGAAACAGGCCCAGGCTACACAGCCTATTGTGATTAAAGCGGGCGAACGCCCGGATAACAGTGCAATTATTGCAGCACGGGAAGCCCGTAAAGCGCAAGCCAGAGCGAAACAGGCAGAACTGCAGCAAACTAACGACGCAGCAACCGTTGCTGATCCACGTAAAACTGCCGTTGAAGCCGCTATCGCCCGCGCCAAAGCGCGCAAGCTGGAACAGCAACAGGCTAATGCGGAACCAGAACAACAGGTCGATCCGCGCAAAGCCGCCGTCGAAGCCGCTATCGCCCGCGCCAAAGCGCGCAAGCTTGAGCAGCAACAGGCTAATGCGGAGCCAGAAGAAAAGGTTGACCCGCGCAAAGCCGCCGTCGAAGCCGCGATTGCCCGTGCCAAAGCACGCAAGCTGGCACAGCAACAGGCTAATGCCGAGCCAGTACAACAGGTCGATCCGCGCAAAGCTGCCGTCGAAGCGGCTATTGCCCGTGCCAAAGCGCGCAAGCTGGAACAGCAACAGGCTAACGCAGAACCAGAAGAACAGGTTGATCCGCGCAAAGCGGCCGTCGAAGCGGCTATTGCCCGCGCCAAAGCGCGCAAGCTGGAACAGCAACAGGCTAATGCGGTACCAGAAGAACAGGTTGATCCGCGCAAAGCGGCAGTTGCCGCGGCTATTGCCCGCGTTCAGGCCAAAAAAGCCGCCCAGCAAAAGGTTGTAAACGAGGACTAAATGGTATTCAGAATAGCTAGCTCCCCTTATACCCATAACCAGCGCCAGACATCGCGCATTATGCTGTTGGTGTTGCTCGCAGCCGTGCCAGGAATCGCAGCGCAACTGTGTTTTTTTGGTTGGGGTACTCTCGTTCAGATCCTGCTGGCGTCGGTCAGTGCTCTGTTAGCCGAAGCTCTCGTACTCAAACTACGCAAGCAGTCGGTAGCCGCAACGTTGAAAGATAACTCAGCATTGCTGACAGGCTTATTGCTGGCGGTAAGTATTCCCCCCCTCGCGCCATGGTGGATGGTCGTGCTGGGTACGGTGTTTGCGGTGATCATCGCTAAACAGTTGTATGGCGGTCTGGGGCAAAACCCGTTTAATCCGGCAATGATTGGTTATGTGGTCTTACTGATCTCCTTCCCGGTGCAGATGACCAGCTGGTTACCGCCACATGAAATTGCGGTCAACATCCCTGGTTTTATCGACGCCATACAGGTTATTTTCAGCGGACATACCGCGAGTGGTGGTGATATGAACACGCTACGCTTAGGTATTGATGGCATTAGTCAGGCGACACCGCTGGATACATTCAAAACCTCTGTCCGCGCAGGTCATTCGGTTGAACAGATTATGCAATATCCGATCTACAGCGGTATTCTGGCGGGCGCTGGTTGGCAATGGGTAAATCTCGCCTGGCTGGCTGGCGGCGTGTGGTTGCTATGGCAGAAAGCGATTCGCTGGCATATTCCCCTCAGCTTCTTAGTAACGCTGGCGTTATGCGCAACGTTGGGCTGGTTGTTCTCACCAGAAACACTGGCAGCACCGCAAATTCATCTGCTGTCTGGAGCGACCATGCTCGGCGCATTCTTTATTTTGACTGACCCGGTTACCGCTTCTACGACCAATCGTGGTCGTCTTATTTTCGGCGCGCTGGCGGGCTTATTAGTCTGGTTGATCCGCAGTTTCGGCGGCTATCCTGACGGCGTGGCTTTTGCCGTCCTGCTGGCGAACATCACGGTTCCTCTGATCGATTACTACACGCGTCCGCGCGTCTACGGCCATCGCAAAGGGTAAACCATGCTGAAAACTATCCGAAAACACGGCATTACACTGGCACTATTTGCAGCGGGTTCTACAGGGTTAACTGCGGCCATCAACCAGATGACCAAAACGACAATTGCTGAACAGGCCAGTCTGCAACAAAAGGCGTTATTTGATCAGGTGCTGCCAGCCGAACGCTATAACAATGCGCTGGCACAGAGTTGCTATCTGGTAACTGCGCCAGAGTTAGGTAAAGGTGAGCATCGGGTTTACATCGCCAAACAGGATGACAAACCGGTAGCCGCCGTTCTGGAAACAACCGCGCCAGATGGCTATTCCGGTGCGATTCAGCTGCTGGTGGGAGCCGATTTTAACGGCACGGTACTTGGCACGCGCGTGACAGAGCACCACGAAACGCCAGGGCTTGGCGATAAAATCGAACTGCGCCTTTCTGACTGGATCACCCATTTTGCGGGTAAAAAAATCAGTGGTGCGGATGATGCGCACTGGGCGGTGAAGAAAGATGGTGGTGATTTCGACCAGTTCACCGGCGCGACGATTACTCCCCGCGCGGTGGTTAATGCGGTAAAACGCGCCGGATTGTACGCTCAGACGTTACCGTCTCAACTTTCTCAACTTCCTGCCTGTGGAGAATAAAGCGTGAGCGAAATTAAAGACGTTATTGTTCAGGGGTTGTGGAAAAACAACTCTGCGCTGGTCCAGCTGCTCGGCCTCTGTCCGCTATTGGCGGTCACGTCCACTGCCACTAACGCTCTGGGTTTAGGACTTGCGACTACGCTGGTACTGACGCTGACCAACTTGACCATTTCGACGCTGCGTCACTGGACGCCAGCCGAGATCCGCATTCCCATTTACGTGATGATCATCGCCTCGGTGGTCAGCGCTGTACAGATGCTGATCAACGCCTACGCCTTTGGCCTGTATCAATCATTAGGGATTTTTATTCCGCTGATTGTCACTAACTGTATCGTTGTGGGCCGCGCTGAAGCCTTCGCCGCCAAAAAAGGTCCGGCGCTTTCGGCACTGGACGGCTTTTCAATTGGTATGGGCGCAACCTGCGCCATGTTCGTGCTGGGTTCACTACGCGAAATTATCGGCAATGGCACGTTGTTTGACGGTGCAGATGCGCTGTTAGGTAGCTGGGCGAAAGTATTACGCGTGGAGATTTTCCACACCGACTCCCCTTTCCTGCTGGCGATGCTGCCGCCAGGTGCATTTATTGGCCTGGGACTGATGCTGGCAGGAAAATACCTGATTGATGAAAAAATGAAAAAGCGCCGTACTGAAGCAGCTGCCGAACGTGCATTGCCAAACGGTGAAACAGGGAATGTCTGATGAACAAAGCAAAACGCCTGGAGATCCTCACTCGTCTGCGTGAGAACAATCCTCATCCCACCACCGAGCTTAATTTCAGTTCGCCTTTTGAATTGCTGATTGCCGTGCTGCTTTCCGCTCAGGCAACCGATGTCAGTGTTAATAAGGCGACGGCGAAACTCTACCCGGTGGCGAATACGCCTGCAGCGATGCTTGAACTGGGCGTTGAAGGGGTGAAATCCTATATCAAAACCATTGGGCTTTATAACAACAAAGCAGAAAATATCATCAAAACCTGCCGTATCTTACTGGAACAACATAATGGCGAGGTTCCGGAAGATCGTGCTGCGCTTGAAGCCCTGCCTGGTGTAGGTCGTAAAACAGCCAACGTCGTATTAAACACTGCATTCGGCTGGCCGACTATTGCTGTCGACACGCACATTTTCCGCGTTTGTAATCGTACTCAATTTGCGCCGGGGAAAAACGTCGAACAGGTAGAAGAAAAGCTACTGAAAGTGGTTCCGGCAGAGTTTAAAGTCGACTGCCACCATTGGTTGATCCTGCACGGGCGTTATACCTGTATTGCCCGCAAGCCTCGCTGTGGCTCTTGTATTATTGAAGATCTTTGTGAATACAAAGAGAAAGTTGACATCTGAAGAAAAGGGGTAACACCGATTACCCCATTGATAACCTTTCTTTATCCTCTTTTAAAACATCTTTTTAACGTCAATGATGCCATTGCTTAGCGTTATCATCAGGTAATCCGTTTGCGGATAACCAAAAATGCAGGTTAATTGTTTTTTTAATAGCGAAATTTTCTATTCATTCGTGATCAAGATCACGATGCTGTGGCAATGTAAAAACATTGCAAGAACTAGGTTAAAATCATTTAAATTTACACAGGCAACAAATATTGACCTACAAAACATTACACTGGCTATTTTTCAGAAACTGGACTATCTCACTAGGAAAAACGCTAAATAGCAGAACATATCGCCGTTAAGCCATCATCCCCCTCTCAGGGTAGTGAAAAAATCTGCCGTTACGTTTTTTGAAAAATTTAACGCTGGATAACATTTCCCGGAATGGTTGAATTCCCCGCCTCAGTTATATGTAACAGATTATTACAAAGGACTTGTCTGAAAGTGCAAGATAGTGAACATTACCTGCCGTTTCCCCTCCCACTATAACAATTGCGCGTATGTTTTTTAGGCATAACGCGAGAAAGCACCCCCGTTAATATGGGATGTAAAAAAAGAGGTAAAAGTGTCCACTGCAAACCAAAAACCAACTGAAAGCGTCAGTTTGAACGCTTTCAAACAACCGAAGGCGTTCTATCTCATCTTCTCGATTGAGTTATGGGAACGTTTTGGTTATTACGGCCTACAAGGAATTATGGCTGTTTACCTGGTTAAACAACTGGGTATGTCTGAAGCGGATTCAATCACCCTTTTCTCTTCCTTTAGTGCCCTGGTTTATGGTCTGGTCGCTATCGGCGGCTGGTTAGGTGACAAGGTACTGGGTACTAAACGCGTAATTATGCTTGGCGCTATTGTGCTGGCGATTGGTTATGCTCTGGTTGCCTGGTCTGGTCACGACGCCGGTATCGTTTATATGGGTATGGCGGCTATTGCGGTCGGTAACGGCCTGTTTAAAGCTAACCCGTCTTCTCTGCTTTCTACATGCTATGAGAAAAACGACCCGCGTCTGGACGGTGCATTCACCATGTACTACATGTCCGTCAACATCGGCTCTTTCTTCTCTATGATCGCCACCCCGTGGCTGGCCGCGAAATACGGCTGGAGTGTTGCGTTTGCGTTGAGCGTTGTAGGCCTGCTGATCACTATCGTTAACTTCGCCTTCTGCCAACGCTGGGTTAAACAGTACGGTTCAAAACCAGACTTCGAGCCTATCAACTACCGTAACCTGCTGCTGACCATTATTGGTGTTGTGGCACTGATCGCTATCGCCACCTGGCTGCTGCACAATCAGGAAGTTGCGCGTATGGCGCTGGGCGTTGTTGCCTTTGGTATCGTGGTTATCTTCGGTAAAGAAGCCTTCGCGATGAAAGGTGCTGCGCGTCGTAAAATGATCGTTGCCTTCATCCTGATGCTCGAAGCCATTATCTTCTTCGTGCTGTACAGCCAGATGCCAACGTCACTGAACTTCTTTGCGATTCGTAACGTTGAACACACCATTCTGGGCCTGGCCGTAGAACCTGAGCAGTATCAGGCACTGAACCCGTTCTGGATCATCATTGGTAGCCCGATTCTGGCCGCTATCTATAACAAGATGGGCGATACCCTGCCGATGCCAACTAAGTTTGCAATCGGTATGGTGATGTGTTCTGGTGCGTTCCTGATTCTGCCGCTGGGTGCAAAATTCGCGTCTGACGCAGGTATCGTGTCTGTAAGCTGGCTGGTCGCAAGCTATGGCCTGCAGAGTATCGGGGAACTTATGATCTCTGGTCTGGGTCTGGCAATGGTTGCACAACTCGTTCCGCAGCGTCTGATGGGCTTCATTATGGGTAGCTGGTTCCTGACCACTGCCGGTGCAAACCTGATTGGTGGTTATGTTGCGGGTATGATGGCTGTGCCGGATAACGTTACCGATCCACTGATGTCACTGGAAGTCTATGGTCGCGTATTCTTGCAGATTGGTGTTGCTACTGCCGTTATTGCAGTACTGATGCTGCTGACCGCGCCGAAACTGCACCGCATGACGCAGGATGACGCTGCAGACAAAGCGGCGAAAGCTGCTGTAGCGTAAAATTCAGGGAAACTCTTTTACAAGCCGCTAACTTTTCGTTAGCGGCTTTTTTTTTGTTCAGCAACGCACTACCATACTTTAAACCACAGACAAAAGGAGTTACCGATGAAATTGTTCTACAAACCGGGCGCCTGCTCTCTCGCTTCCCATATCACCCTGCGTGAGAGCGGAAAGGATTTTACGCTCGTCAGTGTGGATTTAATGAAAAAACGTCTCGAAAACGGTGACGATTACTTTGCCGTTAACCCTAAGGGACAGGTGCCTGCATTGCTGCTGGACGATGGTACTTTGCTGACGGAAGGCGTAGCAATTATGCAGTATCTTGCCGACAGCGTCCCCGACCGCCAGTTGCTGGCACCGGTAAACAGTATTTCCCGCTATAAAACCATCGAATGGCTGAATTACATCGCCACCGAGCTGCATAAAGGCTTCACACCTCTGTTTCGCCCTGATACACCGGAAGAGTACAAACCAACAGTTCGCGCGCAGCTGGAGAAGAAGCTGCAATATGTGAACGATGCTCTGAAGGATGAGCACTGGATCTGCGGGCAACGATTTACAATTGCTGATGCCTATCTGTTTACGGTTCTGCGCTGGGCATACGCGGTGAAACTGAATCTGGAAGGGTTAGAGCACATTGCGGCATTTATGCAACGTATGGCTGAACGTCCGGAAGTACAAGACGCGCTGTCAGCGGAAGGCTTAAAGTAATAGCCATCGGCCCACAGGTCGTTGTGGGCCGAAATGAGATATTTCAGAGCTTTGTTGCGCTGAAATAATGTTCTGGTTTGGCAATACGATCCTGAGCAGCAACCACTTGCAACTCATATTCCTGCATTGCTTTGGTGGTCACCATGATTTCGTATACTGCAGCGGTCACATGTTCCAGGGCCTCCTGCAGCGTTGCCCCCTGAAGCAGTTTCACCAGCAGTAAACCGCTCGTCACATCACCAACACCTACCGGCTGGCGCATACCAAAATCCACCAGCGGACGGCTGATATGCCAGGCTTCATCGGCGGTAACCAGCAGCATTTCAAAACGGTCACGGCTGTAGCCAGCCCGCGCCAGGTGTTTAACCAACACAATTTGTGGCCCTTGCGCAATGAGTTCACGCGCTGCCAGAACCGCTTCTTCGACGTTATTTACCGGATGCTCACAGAGTATCTCCAGCTCAACCAGATTCGGCGCAATGATATCGCTGGCAGGCAAACCGTGACGCACATGAAACTCTGCGACACCCGGTGCAACGATACAGCCTTTTTCCGGATGACCCATTACCGGATCGCAAAAATATTTCGCCTGCGGATTCGCGGCTTTCACCTGACGGACGATACCGAGGATATGTTCACCCTGCTCCGCCGAACCCAGATAGCCACTTAATACGGCATCACAGGTGTGTAATTTATCAATGGCGGCAATGCCTTGCACAATTTCGGTTAAATGGCTGGGCGGCATCACACAGCCAGTCCATTTGCCGTATTGGGTGTGATTAGAAAATTGAACGGTGTTCAGCGGCCAGACGTTCGCGCCCAGGCGGCGCATCGGAAACTCTGCCGCACTGTTACCCGCATGACCATAAACAACGTGAGACTGGATAGCGAGAATATTTTTCATCATGTTCCCTGTATAAAAACCAGGGGGAGTGATTTCTCACTCCCCCTTTCCACTTAATGCATTATTTCCAGCAAATCAGACAGTAATTCTTTTTGCCGCGACGCAATAAGGTAAAACGACCAAACAGACGATCTTCTTCTTTAAAGAAGTATTCAGGATCGGACTGTTTTTCACCGTTAATGGTGATGGCATTGGAGGCGATAGTTTTACGCGCCTGACCACGGGAAGGTTGCAGTTCAGAATCGACCAGCGCCTGCATCAGGTCTGCGCCCTTTTCCATCTCAACCATCGGTACGCCGTCCTGCGCCAGCTGTTCGAAGTCCGCTTCACTCAGCGCACTCAAGGAACCGCTGAACAGGCATTCGGTAATACGTTTTGCCGCCTGTAAACCTTCTTCACCGTGAACCAGACGTGTCACCTGCTCCGCCAGTACATACTGGGCGCGCGGTGCTTTACCGCTGTTTTTATCTTCTTCTTCCAGGGCGTTGATCTCTTCAATGCTCATAAAGGTGAAGAACTTCAGGAAGCGGTAAACGTCGGCATCCGCAGTGTTGATCCAGAACTGGTAGAATTTGTACGGGCTGGTTTTCTTCGGATCCAACCAGACTGCGCCGCCTTCAGTTTTACCAAATTTGGTGCCGTCTGCTTTGGTGATCAGCGGAACGGTCAGGCCAAACACCTGATTCTGATGCAGACGACGGGTCAGGTCGATACCAGAAGTGATATTACCCCACTGGTCAGAACCACCAATTTGCAGCACCACACCGTACTGTTTGTTCAGACAGGCGAAGTCATAACCCTGCAACAGGTTGTAGGAAAACTCAGTGAACGAAATCCCCTGATCTTCACGGTTGAGACGCTGCTTAACCGCTTCTTTGTTGATCATCTGGTTAACGGAGAAATGTTTGCCAATATCGCGCAGGAAGGTCAGCACATTCATATTGCCGAACCAGTCATAGTTGTTCGCCGCGATAGCAGAGTTTTCTCCACAGTCGAAATCGAGGAACGGGGCAACCTGCTTGCGGATTTTGTCCACCCATTCCTGAACAGTTTCTTCGGTGTTCAGCTTACGCTCAGCAGCTTTGAAGCTCGGGTCGCCAATCAGACCCGTCGCGCCGCCTACCAGCGCAACCGGCTTGTGGCCCGCCTGCTGGAAGCGTTTCAGGCATAACAATGGAACAAGATGCCCCAAATGCAAGCTGTCAGCGGTAGGATCGAAGCCGCAATAGAGCGCGATCGGGCCTTGCGCCAGTCGCTCTGCTAACGCTTCCTCGTCCGTCACCTGGGCTACCAGCCCCCGCTCTTGCAATTGTTTAATCAAGTTACTGCTTGCCATCAAAATCTCCATGTATATAACGACTGCACCTTTGCCGGTACACGACTTTTCGCCAGATGCGAAAGAGACATAGAATAAAGTGCCAGAATCAGGAGTACCAGCGATTAAAGCAAGATTTTTGCATCTTTTCAGGGGGCAAGACGATCAATCTTCCACGCATCATTTTCACGCTGGTACAAAAAGCGGTCATGCAGGCGATGCTCACCGCCCTGCCAGAACTCAATCTGTTCAAGGCTGACGCGAAAACCGCCCCAAAAACTCGGCAATGGCACTTCGCCCTGTTGAAACTTCTGCTTCAGCTCCAGGAATTTACTTTCAAGGATACCGCGGGCAGAAATGCGACTGGACTGCTTCGAAACCCATGCACCAATCTGGCTATCACGTGGGCGACTATGAAAATATTTCATCACTTCGAGAGTCGAAAGTCGTTCCGCTTTACCGATCACCATCACCTGGCGTTCAAGGGTATGCCACGGGAACAGCAGGCTAACGCGCGGATTATTTTCAATTTGATGTGCTTTACGGCTGCCGAGGTTGGTGTAAAACACCATGCCTTTTTCGTCGTAATGTTTGAGTAAAACGATGCGCTGATAAGGCTGACCATGTTCATCCACGGTAGCGACCACCATCGCGGTAGGGTCCGCCAGTTTGGCGTCACAAGCCTGAGAGAGCCAGCGTTCAAAAAGGGTTAATGGCTCGGCAGGAAGATCGCGGCGGCGTAACCCGCCTTTGGTGTATTCACGGCGCAGATGCGCGATTTGCTGCAATTCGTCGTTATCAGACATGGTTTTCTTTACGGATTGTCAGTGGGTGACGCTATTGTGCGCCGCCCCTGGAAAAATCTCAACGCTGTGGATTTTGTAACTGACAGTTATTCAAGACGATGCGGTCGCGTTTATAGACAGTCGCTTCCTCGCCTTTCGACCAGAAAACATAGATCCCGTCGGTGTAACGTGCACCAGACGCAGAAATGCCCTGTTTGAGATGCAATAGTTGATTATCATAAACAAAACTGACTTCCTGGCGCGGATTATTCAGTTTGACCGTCAACGGTTTTTCATCACACTGGTATTCCAGCGTATCGGTTTGCATGCGCTCAACCAGTTGATTGAACGCGCTACAGCCGGTGAGAAGGACCGGCAAACAGATCAGTAACAGTTTTTTCATAGACATATCCCGAAGACTTTCCTGGTCTGGAGGGCAATACGCCCTCCCTAACGTTCCAAGTGTAACGGCAGACGCGGTAAGAAAAATTCAGTTAACTCTGATATCACAGGTTAGCGGGGAAAATAGCCCCCAGTACCGTCTCCTGGCTTGCGCCAGTGACGGAAGGCAGATTTCCTGGTAATCCCGCCAGCGTCCGCCAGGCAAGCCAGGCGAAAGCCAATGCTTCCATGTCATCGCCACTAATGCCAACGGCATCGGTGGTGGTGACTTCTGTGCCTGGCAGTAATGCCGCCAGACGCGCCATGAGTAGCGGATTACGACTACCTCCACCACATACCATCAATCGTTCGCAGCCACCGCTCAACAAAACTTGTTCAGAAATGGTCACGGCGGTGAGTTCTGCCAGTGTCGCCTGTACATCTCGGGGATCAACCCCCGGAAAATGGCGCAAATGGCGCTCCAGCCAGCCGTAGTTAAAGTATTCGCGTCCGGTACTTTTCGGTGCAGGTTGCGAGAAATATGGGTCGCTGAGCATATTTTGCAGCAGTGGGAGAATGACTTTACCCGCCCGTGCCCACTCGGCATCTTTATCGTAAGGTTTACCGGCCTGACGCCAGATCCAGGCATCCATCAGCATGTTACCAGGGCCGGTATCGTAGCCCCCTACCGGCTGCCCAGGAATGAGCAGTGACAGATTGGCGATGCCGCCAATATTGAGCACCATTCGTCGCTCGGTTGGGTGAGCCAGCAGCGCATGATGGAACGCAGGTACCAGCGGTGCGCCTTGTCCTCCCAAGGCAATATCGCGACGGCGAAAATCACCGACAACCGTAATTCCGGTGCGTGCCACAATTTGATTGTTATCGCCAATCTGTAAAGTGTGTGGTGCCACGCCCGTCGGTTCATGCCAGACGGTTTGACCGTGACAGCCGATCGCAACGATATCTCTCGCCTGCAGGTTTTGTTCCTTAAGCAAGGCATTGACCGCATCAGCAAAAAGTCGCCCGAGTTGAGTATCAAGCTGTCCAAACTGCGAAAGTGTAAGCTGCTGGCCCTGGCAAATATCCAGTACAGCCTGTTTCAGAGACACCGGGATCGGCCAGCTCAAACTTGCCAGCTGTGCGACCCGGTGTTCATCAATTGTCGCCAACACAACATCAACACCATCAAGGCTGGTGCCTGACATAACGCCAATAAAGCGGCCCGATTTCATAGTTCATCCTTTTTCAATCTGACGTTTGCGCACCACTCAAACATAAACTTTTCGTGAATACCATGCGGAATGACCGATTTTTATCGTTGGTAGTAAAACATTATCTTCAAATCAATAATCATCATGAATGTTTTGTTTATAATTGGTTGATCCTACTTTCATTATGATTTGCTCATATTTGGTAGAACATGTAACCATGGATTCACATATGCCATATACTTTGACCATGAGGGATGCTTGCGTGGCGTTTCATGGTGAACAGGAGATTTTTCAATGATTAAACGCGTATTGGTTGTTTCAATGGTAGGTCTGTCTCTTGTCGGTTGTGTTAATAACGACACCCTGTCAGGGGATGTTTATACCGCTTCTGAAGCGAAACAAGTACAGAATGTCAGCTATGGCACCATCGTTAACGTACGTCCGGTACAGATTCAGGGCGGTGATGATTCTAACGTTATCGGTGCAATTGGCGGTGCTGTTCTTGGTGGTTTCCTGGGGAATACTGTTGGTGGCGGAACCGGGCGTTCTCTGGCTACTGCAGCAGGCGCTGTTGCAGGTGGCGTAGCCGGTCAGGGCGTACAGAGTGCAATGAACAAAACGCAGGGTGTCGAGCTGGAAATTCGTAAAGACGATGGTAATACCATCATGGTGGTACAGAAACAAGGCAACACTCGTTTCTCTCCGGGCCAACGTGTCGTACTGGCCAGCAATGGCAGTCAGGTGACCGTTTCCCCGCGCTAAATAAGTTTGCGTGTGGTCAGGTTACTGACCACACGCCCCCTTCATTTCACCCTTTGGCCTGTAACTCAATGATATTATGCTCAAGTTTTGCGATGAGCTTAATCAGTTGTTCCAGTTCCTCTGCGGAGATGCCATGTAAAATTTCCGCGCGGGTTTTGTTAATAACAGCTTCCATTTCGCTGATCAGCGGCTCTGCCTTTTCCGTCAGTTTAATACGTTTAGCCCGACGATCGCTGGCACAAGTTTGACGCGAAATTAACCCTTTTTCTTCCAGTTGGTCCAGAGTACGGACCAGTGATGGCTGCTCGATGCCAATCGCTTTTGCCAGTTGAATTTGCGACTGGTCTGGAGGTAACTGATGGATATTGTGTAACGTAACCCAATGGGTTTGTGTTAACTCCAGCGGTTTCAGGCGATGGTCTATCAGAGCACGCCATATGCGCACCAACCGTGCCAGATCAGAACCTAGTGGCGATTCCAATTTCATCTCCTTATAATTAGCTTGCTAAGATATTATGCGGCTTTTAGAATAGTGTGCAGCAATTGTATTGCTAAAACAAATGTATTGCTGCATTTGGTTACCGTCAGACATATTTTTCAGAAATTGCGCGTAAATTTTTCGCACTTAAAGAATATTTATTAATCTAACGCAATATATTCGGTCGTAAAGGAATCTACTTTGTGAAGTTTATGCTCAATGCAACAGGATTGCCCTTACAAGATCTGGTGTTCGGTGCGTCCGTCTACTTTCCTCCGTTTTTCAAAGCCTTCGCGTTTGGATTCGTCATCTGGCTTGTCGTACACCGCCTGCTTCGTGGCTGGATCTACGCCGGTGACATCTGGCATCCCTTGTTAATGGATTTATCGCTGTTTGCGATTTGCGTTTGCCTTGCCCTGGCAATACTGATTGCGTGGTAACTATGTCAATTAAAACAATTAAGTATTTCTCAACAATCATTGTAGCGGTAGTTGCGGTTCTTGCCGGATGGTGGCTGTGGAATTATTACATGCAATCTCCGTGGACACGCGACGGGAAAATACGCGCAGAACAGGTTTCTATCACCCCTCAGGTGTCGGGACGTATTGTTGAGCTGAATATAAAAGACAACCAACTGGTTAACGCGGGGGATCTTCTGCTCACGATCGATAAAACGCCCTTTCAGATCGCCGAGCTGAACGCACAGGCTCAGCTGGCGAAAGCGCAATCTGACCTCGCAAAAGCCAATAATGAAGCGAATCGTCGTCGTCATCTCTCACAAAATTTTATTTCTGCCGAAGAACTCGATACCGCTAACCTCAATGTTAAAGCGATGCAGGCCAGTGTTGATGCCGCACAGGCGACGCTGAAACAGGCACAATGGCAACTGGCGCAAACGGAAATTCGCGCCCCGGTGAGTGGATGGGTGACTAACCTCACTACCCGCATCGGCGATTACGCAGACACCGGGAAACCGCTGTTTGCCCTTGTCGACAGCCACTCGTTTTACGTCATTGGTTATTTTGAAGAAACCAAGTTGCGCCATATCCGCGAAGGTGCACCAGCACAAATTACCCTCTATAGTGATAACAAAACGTTACAGGGTCACGTTTCCAGTATCGGTCGGGCGATTTATGATCAGAGCGTTGAAAGTGACTCAAGCCTTATTCCGGATGTGAAACCTAACGTCCCCTGGGTTCGACTCGCCCAACGCGTTCCCGTCCGCTTTGCGCTGGATAAAGTCCCAGGCGATGTCACGCTGGTGTCGGGCACCACCTGTAGCATTGCCGTAGGTCAATAATGAACGCATCGTCATGGTCCTTGCGCAATTTGCCCTGGTTCAGGGCCACGCTGGCGCAATGGCGTTATGCGTTACGCAATACTATTGCCATGTGTCTGGCGCTGACGGTTGCCTATTATTTAAATCTGGATGAACCCTATTGGGCGATGACCTCGGCTGCCGTGGTTAGCTTTCCCACCGTTGGCGGTGTCATCAGCAAAAGCCTCGGACGCATCGCTGGCAGTTTGCTCGGAGCCATTGCGGCACTGCTTCTTGCCGGACATACACTTAATGAGCCGTGGTTTTTTCTTTTGAGCATGGCGGCGTGGCTTGGCTTTTGTACCTGGGCCTGTGCGCACTTCACGAATAATGTCGCGTATGCATTTCAACTGGCGGGCTACACGGCTGCCATCATCGCCTTTCCGATGGTTAATATTACTGAGGCCAGCCAGCTGTGGGATATCGCTCAGGCGCGCGTTTGCGAGGTGATTGTCGGTATTTTGTGCGGCGGCATGATGATGATGATCCTGCCGAGCAGTTCCGATGCTACAGCCCTTTTAACCGCATTGAAAAACATGCACGCCCGATTACTGGAACATGCCAGTTTACTCTGGCAGCCAGAAACAACCGATGCCATTCGTGCAGCACATGAGGGGGTGATTGGGCAGATACTGACCATGAATTTGCTCCGTATCCAGGCTTTCTGGAGCCACTATCGTTTTCGTCAGCAAAACGCGCGCCTTAATGCGCTACTCCACCAGCAATTACGTATGACCAGTATCATCTCCAGCCTGCGACGTATGTTGCTCAACTGGCCCTCACCGCCAGGTGCCACGCGAAAAATTCTCGAACAGTTGCTGACGGCGCTCGCCAGTTCGCAAACAGATGTTTACACCGTCGCACGTATTATCGCCCCGCTACGCCCGACCAACGTCGCCGACTATCGGCACGTCGCCTTCTGGCAGCGACTACGTTATTTTTGCCGACTTTATCTGCAAAGTAGTCAGGAATTACATCGTCTGCAAAGCGGTGTAGATGATCATACCAGACTCCCACGGACATCCGGCCTGGCTCGTCATACCGATAACGCCGAAGCTATGTGGAGCGGGCTGCGTACATTTTGTACGTTGATGATGATTGGCACATGGAGTATTGCTTCGCAATGGGATGCCGGTGCCAATGCATTAACGCTGGCAGCGATTAGCTGCGTACTCTACTCCGCCGTCGCAGCTCCGTTTAAGTCGTTGTCACTGCTGATGCGTACGCTGGTGTTACTTTCGCTATTCAGCTTTGTGGTCAAATTTGGCCTGATGGTCCAGATTAGCGATCTGTGGCAATTTTTACTGTTTCTCTTTCCACTGCTGGCGACGATGCAGCTTCTTAAATTGCAGATGCCCAAATTTGCCGCACTGTGGGGGCAACTGATTGTTTTTATGGGTTCGTTTATCGCTGTCACTAATCCCCCGGTGTATGATTTTGCTGATTTTCTTAACGATAATCTGGCAAAAATCGTTGGCGTTGCGCTGGCGTGGTTAGCGTTCGCCATTCTGCGTCCAGGATCGGATGCTCGTAAAAGTCGCCGTCATATTCGCGCGCTGCGCCGGGATTTTGTCGATCAACTAAGCCGCCATCCATCACTGAGTGAAAGCGAATTTGAATCGCTCACTTATCATCACGTCAGTCAGTTGAGTAACAGCCAGGATGCGATGGCTCGCCGTTGGTTATTACGCTGGGGTGTAGTGCTGCTGAACTGTTCTCATGTTGTCTGGCAATTGCGCGACTGGGAATCGCGTTCCGATCCGTTATCGCGAGTACGGGATAACTGTATTTCACTGTTGCGCGGAGTGATGAGTGAGCGTGGCGTTCAGCAAAAATCACTGGCGGCCACACTTGAAGAATTACAGCGAATTTGCGACAGCCTTGCCCGTCATCATCAACCTGCCGCCCGTGAGCTGGCGGCAATTGTCTGGCGGCTGTACTGCTCGCTTTCGCAACTTGAGCAAGCACCGCCGCAAGGTACGCTGGCCTCTTAATTACTTAATTACACCACAGGCATAGCGTTCACCGCCACCGCCCAGCGGTTTAGGTTGATCGGACATATTATCGCCGCCAACGTGGACCATCAGTGCTTTGTCTTTGACTTCATCCAGTGATTTCAGACGAGGCGCGATGACGGCATCGGTGGCTTTGCCGTCATTATTGACGACCAGTGCAGGCAGATCGCCTAAATGCCCGGCACCTTCTGGCCCTTCATGTTTACCGGTATTTTGTGGATCAAGATGCCCGCCTGCGGATTCCGCGGCGCTGGCTTTGCCATCTTTGGTGGCTGGCTGGCAGCTTCCTTTGGCATGAATATGGAAGCCATGTTCACCGGGAGGTAATGCTTTCAGATCGGGTGAGAACTCCAGACCTTTATCGGTTTCAGTAATGGTAACGCTACCAATTGACTGCCCAACCCCTTGCGACGTGACGAGGTTCATCTCGACTTTTTCACTGGCAGCTTGTGCGCCGGTCGCAACAACCAGCGCCAGAATGGCCAGACTAAAACGTTTCATAGGACCTCCGTTCATTGTGCATTCCTGAATAAGTGTAAACCAGTGACACATTTTTGAACGGCGGCTATTCCTAAAAGTGCTTACGGTACGTCGTAACCCAATACCGCTTTACGGATACGGAACCATTGTTGACGGGTCATTTTCAGTGTTTCAGCTTCGACAGCTGCCCGTACGCGCTCAATTTTACCTGAGCCGATAATTGGCAGCGGCTGCGACGGTAAACGTAATACCCAGGCGTAAACCACCTGTTCAATCGAGCCCGCGTTTAACTCCTCCGCCACCACAGCCAGTTCATCACGCAGCGGCTGGAAATAATCATCATTAAACAGACGACCACCACCAAGGCAGGACCACGCCATCGGACGAACACGCAGTTGTTGCAGTTGGTCGAGCGTGCCATCCAGCAGTAACGGCTGATGCACCGGGGATATTTCCACCTGATTAGTGGCAAGGGTAAACGGCAGGCGTGATTGCAACAGGGCAAATTGCGCGGGCGTGAAGTTGGATACACCAAAATGGCGCACTTTGCCGCTCTGATGCAGATGTTTAAACGCGTCCGCCACTTCATCGGCATCCATTAACGGGTCTGGTCGGTGGATTAACAGCAGATCCAGATGATCGGTCGCGAGATTAATTAGCGACTGTTCGGCGCTCTTAATGATGTGATCGCGGTCAGTGATGTAATGACCAATGACGTTTTCTTCACGCGCGGTCGTCGCGATACCGCATTTACTGACGATTTCCATCCGTTCACGCAGGTGAGGAGCCAGTTTCAGCGCCTCGCCAAACGCCGCTTCGCACTGATAGCCACCATAAATATCAGCATGGTCCACGGTGGTCACGCCGAGATCCAGATGCTCTTCAATAAAACTGACCAGCTGGCGGGCGGACATATTCCAGTCCATCAATCGCCAGTAGCCCATCACAAAACGGGAAAACTCCGGGCCTTGCGGCGCAATAGTAATACGCTGAACCATAATCGCTTCCTCTTATCAGATATGAGAGGAGTATACGCAAGATTAGGCTCAAAAGAGTGATGGTTGCTCCGGTTCGTCTGATGACGCTGGCTTATTTGCGCGTAATTTGCGCATTAATCGCTGCCGACAAAGGCGCAGTACCTCTTGTTTTTCGCCATCGCTCATTTTATTCCAGTTAAAACGCTCATCCCGACTGCGAAAGCAGCCGCGACAAAATCCGCGTTCGTCAGACTGGCAAATTCCCCGGCACGGGCTCTGGACGGGAAAGAACTCTAATTGCTCCGCCACTTCGCCCTCCTCAGATAAGATTATTACCACTATTGAAGCTGTTAATGCCCAAAGTAGCAACTTTGCTTGCACTAGACCGACTGGTCTACTACACTCCAACGCATGAACAAACACACCGAACATGATACTCGCGAACATCTCCTGGCGACGGGCGAGCAACTTTGCCTGCAACGTGGGTTCACCGGGATGGGGCTAAGCGAACTCCTAAAAACTGCTGAAGTGCCGAAAGGGTCCTTCTATCACTACTTTCGCTCTAAAGAAGCGTTTGGCGTTGCCATGCTTGAGCGCCATTACGCCGCATATCACCAGCGACTGACTGAGTTGCTGCAATCCGGCGAAGGTAACTACCGCGACCGCATACTGGCTTATTACCAGCAAACACTGAACCAGTTTTGCCAACATGGAACCATCAGTGGTTGCCTGACAGTAAAACTCTCTGCCGAAGTGTGCGATCTGTCAGAAGATATGCGTAGCGCGATGGATAAAGGCGCTCGCGGCGTGATCGCCCTGCTCTCGCAGGCGCTGGAAAATGGCCGTGATAGCCATTGTTTAACCTTTTGTGGCGAACCGCTGCAACAGGCACAAGTGCTTTACGCTCTATGGCTGGGTGCGAATCTGCAGGCCAAAATTTCGCGCAATTCCGAGCCACTGGAAAACGCGCTGGCACATGTAAAAACCATTATTGCGACGCCTGCCGTTTAGCAGGCATTTTTTATCACCAGACGACCGGGAGCCTTTATGTCATCTGAAAAACTGTATTCCCCACTGAAAGTGGGCGCGATCACGGCGGCAAACCGTATTTTTATGGCACCGCTGACGCGTCTGCGCAGTATTGAACCGGGTGACATCCCTACCCCGTTGATGGCGGAATACTATCGCCAACGTGCCAGTGCCGGTTTGATTATTAGCGAAGCCACGCAAATTTCTGCCCAGGCAAAAGGGTATGCTGGTGCACCTGGCATCCATAGTCCGGAACAAATTGCCGCATGGAAAAAAATTACCGCTGGCGTTCATGCTGAAAATGGTCATATGGCCGTACAGCTGTGGCACACCGGACGCATTTCTCACGCCAGCCTGCAACCTGGCGGTCAGGCACCGGTAGCGCCTTCCGCACTTAGCGCGGGAACACGTACTTCTCTGCGCGATGAAAATGGTCAGGCGATCCGTGTTGAAACATCCATGCCGCGTGCGCTTGAACTGGAAGAGATTCCGGGTATCGTCAATGATTTCCGTCAGGCCATTGCTAACGCGCGTGAAGCCGGTTTTGATCTGGTAGAGCTCCACTCTGCTCATGGTTATTTGCTGCATCAGTTCCTTTCTCCTTCTTCAAACCATCGTACCGATCAGTACGGCGGCAGCGTGGAAAATCGCGCACGTCTGGTGCTGGAAGTGGTCGATGCAGGGATTGAAGAATGGGGTGCCGATCGCATTGGCATTCGCGTTTCGCCAATCGGTACTTTCCAGAACACAGATAACGGCCCGAATGAAGAAGCCGATGCACTGTATCTGATTGAACAACTGGGTAAACGCGGCATTGCTTATCTGCATATGTCAGAACCAGATTGGGCGGGGGGTGAGCCGTATACTGATGCGTTCCGCGAAAAAGTACGCGCCCGTTTCCACGGTCCGATTATCGGCGCAGGTGCATACACAGTAGAAAAAGCCGAAACACTGATCGGCAAAGGGTTAATTGATGCGGTGGCATTTGGTCGTGACTGGATTGCGAACCCGGATCTGGTCGCCCGCTTGCAACGCAAAGCTGAGCTTAACCCACAGCGTGCCGAAAGTTTTTACGGTGGCGGCGCGGAAGGCTACACTGATTACCCGACGCTGTAATCCAACATTGCGAGCGGCGCAAAGCCGCCGCTATACTAAAACAACATTTTGAATCTGTTAGCCATTTTGAGGATATAAAGATGCGTCTTCTTCATACCATGCTGCGCGTTGGCGATCTGCAACGCTCCATCGATTTTTATACCAAAGTACTGGGCATGAAACTGCTGCGTACCAGCGAAAACCCGGAATACAAATACTCACTGGCGTTTGTTGGCTACGGCCCGGAAACCGAAGAAGCGGTGATTGAACTGACCTACAACTGGGGCGTGGATAAATACGAACTCGGCACTGCTTATGGTCACATCGCGCTTAGCGTTGATAACGCCGCTGAAGCGTGCGAAAAAATCCGTCAAAACGGGGGTAACGTGACCCGTGAAGCGGGTCCGGTAAAAGGCGGTACTACGGTTATCGCGTTTGTGGAAGATCCGGACGGTTACAAAATTGAGTTAATCGAAGAGAAAGACGCCGGTCGCGGTCTGGGCAACTAATCTCCTGCCGGGCGTGAACTCCTCGCGCCCGCATCTTTACTGCATCGACAAGTAATATTTGTCATAATGCGCGCTGCAATTTATCCGTATTAAGAGAATCAGATGTCCGATAACGCTCAACTTGCCGGTCTGTGCGACCGTTTTCGTGGTTTTTATCCTGTTGTGATCGATGTTGAAACAGCCGGATTTAACGCCAAAACCGATGCGCTGCTTGAGATTGCCGCCATCACCCTGAAAATGGATGAACAAGGCTGGCTGATGCCGGACACCACATTACATTTCCACGTCGAACCATTTGTCGGCGCAAATTTGCAGCCAGAGGCCCTCGCCTTCAACGGTATTGACCCGAACGATCCCGATCGCGGCGCGGTCAGCGAATACGAGGCGCTGCACGAAATTTTTAAAGTTGTACGTAAAGGCATTAAAGCGAGCGGCTGTAACCGCGCCATTATGGTGGCGCACAACGCCAATTTCGATCACAGCTTTATGATGGCCGCCGCAGAACGCGCCTCACTGAAACGTAACCCGTTCCACCCTTTCGCCACTTTTGACACTGCTGCACTGGCCGGGCTGGCACTCGGACAAACCGTATTGTCAAAGGCTTGCCAGACCGCTGGCATGGACTTCGACAGCACCCAGGCGCACTCCGCGTTGTACGACACCGAACGCACTGCTGTGCTGTTTTGTGAAATCGTCAACCGCTGGAAACGTCTGGGAGGCTGGCCGCTACCTGCCGCCGAAGAGGTGTAATCGAGTCGATGCCTGATGACATGCAATGATTCAGGCATCTATAGTGAGGCTATTCCACGCATCATGCATGATATTCACGGGGAATAGCGTTAATGGCAGATAATCTAAACCCTTCCTCGCCCCTGCCGGACGTGTTTTCACCGGCGACCCGCGACTGGTTTCTTCGCGCCTTTAAACAGCCGACCGCTGTCCAGTCGCAAACCTGGCATGTGGCGGCGCGAGGCGAACATGCGCTGGTGATTGCACCGACTGGCTCCGGGAAAACGCTGGCAGCATTTCTCTACGCCCTCGATCAGCTCTTCCGCGAAGGCGGCGAAGATACCCGCGAGGCGCATAAGCGTAAAACCTCACGCATTCTCTATATTTCACCGATCAAAGCTCTGGGCACCGACGTTCAGCGCAACTTGCAGATCCCGTTACAGGGTATTGCCGATGAACGGCGGCGGCGCGGCGAAACGGAAGTCAATCTTCGCGTGGGGATCCGTACTGGCGATACGCCTGCACAGGAACGCAGCAAACTCACCCGTAATCCGCCGGATATTCTGATCACCACACCCGAATCACTCTATCTGATGCTGACCTCCCGCGCGCGCGAAACGCTACGCGGCGTCGAAACGGTAATTATTGATGAGGTCCACGCGGTAGCAGGCAGTAAACGTGGTGCGCATCTGGCGTTAAGTCTGGAGCGGCTCGATGCGCTGCTCCACACCTCAGCACAGCGAATTGGCCTTTCTGCCACTGTGCGCTCAGCGAGCGATGTGGCAGCATTTCTTGGTGGCGATCGCCCGGTTACGGTAGTCAACCCGCCCGCAATGCGCCATCCGCAGATACGGATTGTCGTACCGGTCGCCAATATGGATGATGTCTCATCAGTCGCCAGCGGCACCGGCGAAGACAGCCATGCCGGCCGGGAAGGCTCCATCTGGCCATATATTGAAACGGGTATCCTTGATGAAGTGTTGCGCCATCGCTCGACCATTATCTTTACTAATTCGCGCGGGCTGGCGGAAAAACTGACGGCACGATTAAATGAGCTTTACGCCGCTCGCTTACAGCGTTCCCCGTCTATCGCCGTTGATGCGGCCCATTTCGAGTCGACCTCCGGCGCAACCTCTAACCGTGTACAAAGTAGCGACATTTTTATTGCCCGCTCACACCACGGCTCCGTCTCTAAAGAACAACGAGCAATCACCGAACAGGCGCTGAAATCGGGTGAATTACGCTGCGTGGTCGCAACCTCCAGTCTCGAACTGGGGATTGATATGGGCGCGGTGGATCTGGTGATTCAGGTGGCAACGCCGCTTTCTGTTGCCAGTGGGTTACAACGCATTGGACGTGCCGGACATCAGGTTGGCGGTGTATCTAAAGGGCTTTTTTTCCCCCGAACCCGGCGTGACTTAGTCGATTCCGCAGTCATTGTAGAGTGTATGTTCGCAGGCAGGCTGGAAAACCTGACACCACCGCATAATCCACTCGACGTCCTTGCGCAGCAAACCGTTGCCGCCGCGGCGATGGATGCATTACAGGTAGACGAATGGTACTCCCGCGTACGCCGTGCCGCACCGTGGAAAGATCTGCCAGGACGTGTTTTTGACGCCACGCTGGATATGCTTTCCGGGCGCTATCCCTCTGGCGATTTTTCTGCTTTTCGCCCCAAACTGGTCTGGAACAGGGAGACCGGGATATTGACCGCCCGACCTGGCGCTCAATTGTTGGCGGTTACCAGCGGCGGCACCATTCCGGATCGTGGCATGTATAGCGTGTTATTACCCGAAGGTGAAGAACAGGCCGGTTCGCGGCGGGTGGGTGAACTGGATGAGGAGATGGTATATGAGTCACGGGTGAACGATATTATCACTCTTGGCGCAACCTCATGGCGGATCCAGCAAATCACCCGCGATCAGGTGATTGTGACTCCTGCTCCAGGTCGTTCTGCCCGCCTTCCCTTCTGGCGTGGTGAAGGTAACGGACGTCCGGCAGAATTAGGCGAGATGATCGGCGACTTTCTCCATTTACTGGCGGATGGCGCGTTCTTTTCCGGGACTATTCCCCCGTGGTTGGCAGAAGAAAATACGATCGCCAATATTCAGGGGTTGATTGACGAGCAGCGCAACGCGACGGGTATCGTTCCAGGTAGTCGTCATCTTGTCCTCGAACGGTGCCGTGATGAAATTGGTGACTGGCGTATTATTTTGCACTCTCCCTATGGAAGACGGGTGCATGAACCCTGGGCGCTGGCGATTGCCGGGCGAATACATGCACTATGGGGCGCTGACGCGTCTGTGGTTGCCAGTGATGACGGCATTGTTGCGCGCATTCCTGACACCGATGGTAAATTGCCTGATGCCGCGATTTTTTTGTTTGAACCAGAAAAGTTGCTGCAAATTGTCCGCGAGGCGGTAGGCAGCTCGGCACTTTTCGCCGCCCGTTTTCGCGAATGCGCCGCGCGGGCATTATTAATGCCGGGCCGCACGCCGGGCCATCGCACCCCGCTCTGGCAACAACGACTGCGCGCCAGTCAGTTGCTGGAAATCGCTCAGGGATATCCGGATTTTCCGGTCATTCTCGAAACCCTACGCGAATGTCTGCAAGATGTTTATGATCTTCCCGCGCTGGAACGTTTGATGCGTCGCCTGAACGGTGGCGAAATTCAAATATCCGATGTAACGACCACTACGCCCTCGCCTTTCGCCGCCAGTTTATTGTTCGGCTATGTCGCGGAATTTATGTACCAGAGCGACGCCCCGCTGGCAGAGCGCCGGGCATCCGTACTGTCGCTGGACAGCGAGTTACTGCGCAATCTACTCGGACAGGTCGATCCGGGGGAATTACTCGACCCGCAGGTCATTCGCCAGGTGGAAGAAGAGTTGCAACGACTGGCTCCTGGCAGAAGAGCGAAAGGTGAAGAAGGATTGTTCGACCTGCTGCGCGAACTGGGTCCAATGACCGTTGAAGACCTGGCGCAACGGCATACAGGCAGCAGTGAAGATATTGCGTCGTATCTGGAAAATCTTCTTGCAGTAAAACGAATCTTCCCGACGATGATTAGCGGGCAGGAGCGTCTTGCCTGTATGGATGATGCCGCCAGGCTGCGCGATGCCCTCGGCGTACGACTACCAGAGTCACTGCCAGAGATTTATTTGCACCGAGTCAGTTACCCGCTTCGCGACCTCTTTCTGCGCTATCTCCGGGCTCATGCTCTGGTCACGGCTGAACAACTGGCTCATGAGTTTAGTCTCGGTATTGCCATTGTCGAAGAGCAACTTCAGCAACTGCGCGAACAGGGTCTGGTGATGAATCTGCAGCAAGACATCTGGGTGAGCGATGAAGTATTTCGTCGTCTGCGTTTGCGCTCGCTGCAAGCCGCCAGAGAAGCGACACGTCCCGTTGCAGCCACGACCTATGCGCGATTGCTGCTGGAACGTCAGGGCGTATTACCCGCCACCGATGGTAGCCCGGCACTCTTTGCCTCAACATCGCCAGGCGTTTATGAGGGCGTGGATGGCGTCATGCGGGTGATCGAACAGCTTGCAGGAGTCGGTTTACCCGCCTCACTCTGGGAAAGCCAGATCCTGCCTGCCCGCGTACGCGACTATTCGCCAGAAATGCTCGATGAATTACTGGCAACCGGTGCGGTTATCTGGTCGGGGCAAAAAAAGCTGGGTGAAGATGACGGTCTGGTGGCACTGCATCTACAGGAATATGCCGCAGAATCGTTCACTCCCGCCGAAGCAGATCAGGCGAATCGTTCGGCGCTGCAGCAAGCGATAATCGCTGTTCTGGCTGACGGAGGAGCCTGGTTTGCACAACAAATCAGCCAACGGATACGCGATAAAATCGGCGAATCGGTTGATCCCTCGGCTCTGCAAGAGGCGTTATGGGCGCTGGTCTGGCAAGGCGTCATTACCAGCGACATTTGGGCACCGTTACGCGCCCTCACCCGTAGCAGTTCCAACGCACGCACCTCGACTCGCCGCAGTCACCGGGCTCGTCGTGGGCGTCCTGTCTATGCGCAACCCGTCTCGCCGCTGGTATCTTACAACACACCAAAGCTGGCCGGACGCTGGTCGTTATTGCAGGTGGAGCCACTAAACGATACCGAAAGGATGCTGGCGCTGGCGGAAAATATGCTCGACCGCTACGGCATCATCAGTCGTCAGGCGGTGATAGCCGAAAATATCCCTGGCGGTTTTCCATCGATGCAAACGCTTTGTCGAAGTATGGAAGACTCCGGGCGAATTATGCGGGGTCGTTTTGTAGAAGGTCTGGGTGGCGCGCAATTCGCTGAACGTCTGACTATTGACCGATTGCGTGACCTGGCGACACAAACCGCGCAAACGCGCCACTATACACCAGTGGCGCTCTCCGCCAACGATCCGGCTAATGTGTGGGGAAATCTTCTGCCCTGGCCTGCACATCCGGCAACGCTGGTTCCAACGCGTCGGGCGGGTGCGCTGGTGGTCGTTTCTGGCGGCAAATTGTTACTTTATCTGGCGCAAGGTGGCAAAAAAATGCTGGTCTGGCAGGAAAAAGAGGAATTACTCGCCCCAGAGGTTTTCCACGCGCTGACTACCGCACTGCGTCGCGAACCACGGCTGCGCTTTACGCTGACAGAAGTGAATGATCTACCAGTCCGACAAACGCCGATGTTTACGCTGCTGCGTGAGGCGGGATTTTCAAGTTCGCCACAAGGGCTGGATTGGGAATAGATAAAGAACTGACGGATGCCCGTTCGCATCCGTCAGTATTGCAGGACGGATTATTCCGCGTCCGGCTCTTCAGACTTGTATTTAGCGGCAGTTTCTTTGATCAACTGCTGCAGTTCGCCACGCTGATACATTTCGATCACGATATCACAACCGCCGACCAGCTCGCCGTCAACCCACAGTTGCGGGAAAGTCGGCCAGTTAGCATATTTCGGCAGTTCCGCACGAATATCCGGATTCTGCAGAATATCAACATAGGCAAAACGTTCGCCACATGCGGCAAGCGCCTGGACTGCCTGGGCAGAGAAACCGCAGCTCGGCAGTTTCGGTGAACCTTTCATGTACAGCAGGATCGGGTTTTCAGCAATCTGGCGTTGGATTTTTTCGATAGTGGTGCTCATTGTCTTGCTTCCTCAAACTTCTTTACGGCAGTAATCTGACATTGTAGCGGGTCAGTGCGGCATCGGGAAATAACATTTTCATCACGCTTTTGCTATTTTATCCCTTTGCTCTAATTGTTGCATTTCAAACATTCGTTTCTTCCCTGACGCAAGGCAAACTGGCGTATTTATGACCATTTTTAGCTTTCACTGCTGCATTTTTTTGCGCTCGCCGACGAAACGTATTTTTTAACAATAAAAGCTATTAACTTTCTCTTCTTCTATGCATTAGAATCATCAAGTTTTGTAAATCAGACGCAGGCATGATAGACCTGCCTTAACAGAGGGACGCTCAGTGGCGCGGATAAACCGTATTTCGATCACGCTCTGTGCTTTACTTTTTACCACCCTGCCTTTAACGCCTATGGCCCATGCTTCAAAGCAAGCCAGGGAGAGTTCTGCTACTACTCATATCACCAAAAAAGCAGATAAAAAGAAAAGCACGGCAACCACCAAAAAGACCCAGAAAGCCAGCCAGAAAACAGCGAAAAAAGCCGCCAGTAAAAGTACGATCAAAAGCAAAACCGCTTCTTCCGTTAAAAAATCTTCCATTACCGCTTCTAAAAACGCCAAAACTCGCAGCAAACACGCCGTCAATAAAACGGCCTCAGCCAACTTTACCGAAAAGTGTACCAAACGTAAGGGCTATAAATCGCATTGTGTGAAAGTCAAAAATGCCGCGTCAGGAACCCTTGCCGACGCGCACAAAGCGAAGGTGCAAAAAGCCACGAAAGTGGCAATGAATAAACTGATGCAGCAAATTGGTAAGCCATATCGTTGGGGCGGCAGCTCACCGCGTACCGGTTTTGATTGCAGCGGCCTGGTTTATTACGCTTATAAAGATTTGGTGAAAATTCGTATTCCGCGTACGGCGAATGAAATGTATCACCTGCGTGATGCAGCGCCAATCGAACGTAGTGAACTGAAAAACGGCGACCTGGTCTTTTTCCGTACTCAGGGACGCGGTACAGCCGATCATGTCGGCGTATATGTCGGCAACGGCAAATTTATTCAGTCACCGCGTACGGGTCAGGAAATTCAAATCACTTCTCTCAGTGAAGACTACTGGCAGCGCCACTATGTTGGCGCTCGCCGGGTAATGACCCCAAAAACACTTCGCTAAAACTTTACCCTGTTGTTACGGCAACAGGGTAAGTTCATCTTTTGTCTCACCTTTTAATTTGCTACCCTATCCATACGCACAATAAGGCTATTGTACGTATGCAAATTAATAATAAAGGAGAGTAGCAATGTCATTCGAATTACCTGCACTACCATATGCTAAAGATGCTCTGGCACCGCACATTTCTGCGGAAACCATCGAGTATCACTACGGCAAGCATCATCAGACTTATGTGACTAACCTGAACAACCTGATTAAAGGTACCGCGTTTGAAGGTAAATCACTGGAAGAGATTATTCGCAGCTCTGAAGGTGGCGTATTCAACAACGCAGCTCAGGTCTGGAACCATACTTTCTACTGGAACTGCCTGGCACCGAACGCGGGTGGCGAACCGACTGGAAAAGTCGCTGAAGCTATCGCCGCATCTTTTGGCAGCTTTGCCGATTTCAAAGCTCAGTTTACTGATGCAGCGATCAAAAACTTTGGTTCTGGCTGGACCTGGCTGGTGAAAAACAGCGATGGCAAGCTGGCTATCGTTTCAACCTCTAACGCGGGTACTCCACTGACCACCGATGCGACTCCGCTGCTGACCGTTGATGTCTGGGAACACGCTTATTACATCGACTATCGCAATGCACGTCCTGGCTATCTGGAGCACTTCTGGGCGCTGGTGAACTGGGAATTCGTAGCGAAAAATCTCGCTGCATAATAACTGATGGCAAATGCAGCATTGCCTGATGCGCTTCGCTTACCATGCCAACACGGATGAGTCGTTAACACCGCATCCGGCAAGATAAATCGCACGTTGTCAGCAACTGTAACGCAGAAGGTTATCCTTCTGCGTTTTTGTTTAATTAGCTGTTGGCAACGCAAACTGTTTCAGGTTGTTTTCTGGCTGACATAAACACCAGCAATAATGCCAGTCCCGCGACAATCGCCCCCATCACCGGCACAAAGCTGTATCCCAGCCCAGCGGAAATTACCGCACCACCAGCAGCTGCTCCCAGCGCATTTCCAAGATTAAAGGCACCAATATTGACTGATGAAGACAGACCTGGCGCTTCACTGGCGACACGCATCACGCGCATCTGTAACGGCGGTACGACCGCAAAGGTTGCAGCGCCCCACACCACCATGCTAATAGCTGCGCCGAACTCATTGCGGGCCAGGAACGGGATTGCCAGCATAATCACCATCAGCAGCAACAAAAAGCCTTTCAACGTGCCGTTAACTGAACGATCTGCCAGTTTGCCGCCGAGATAGTTACCGATAGAGAATCCGACACCAATCAGCACCAGCATTGCTGTGACGAACACCGGTGTTGCGTGGGTAATACTTTGCAGTACCGGAGAGATATAGGTGTAGAGGGTAAACATTGCACCAGCTCCCAGTACCGTCGTCAGCAATGCAGACAGCACCTGCGGACGCATTAATACCGCCAGCTCTTTTTTCACTTCAGGTCGTGCCCCTGCACCACCTTTAGGTAATGAGAAGAACAGACTTACCATTGAAATCACTCCCAGCCCCGCCGTTGCCAGAAATGACATCCGCCAGCCGATGGTTTCACCCAACCAGGTCGCCGCCGGCACGCCACCGATATTTGCCAGGGTTAACCCCATAAACATAGTGGCAACTGCGCTGGCCTGTTTATGTTTTGGCACCACGCTTGCGGCCACGACTGAACCCAAACCAAAAAATGCTCCGTGATTCAGGCTGGTCAAAATGCGAGAAAGCATCAGGGTCATATAATCCGGCGCGATGGCGGAAAGTACGTTGCCGAGCGTGAAAATCGCCATCAGGAAAATCAACGCACTGCGGCGGGCACGATGAGAAAGTAGAAGCGTCATCAGCGGCGCGCCCACCATTACGCCAACTGCATAGGCACTGATTAACATTCCGGCAGCGGGAATCGAGACATCCACACCGCGCGCAATGACGGGCAACAAGCCCATTGGCGAGAACTCCGTTGTCCCGATACCAAACGCGCCAATCGCCAGCGCCAGCAACGGATAGTTAATTTTCATGCCTTATCTCCACCTCTTCGCGTCATTACGCGATATTCATTAAAGTGGCGAAAGCATGACAGCAATCACAAAAAAATGAAAATAACAAAAAGAGAAAACACTTTTGCCATTTTGCTAACAAACAGGAAGGAGATGCGAGGGAGAACGCGCTCCCTCGAGAGGAAATCAGTGCAGCGCGGCAGTCAAACCCACGGCCACGATCAAACCGAGGACGATAATCGTTGTTACCAGTGAAAATTTAAGGTCGGTGCTCATCAAGTTTTCTCCTTTTTTATTACCACACAAAAAGTGATATTACGCATTTTTACACACTATGATGAAAAAATCTCCCGTCATTTATAATGATAAGTGTTTTTACCACTTCCCCTTTTCGTCAAGATCGGCCAAAATTCCACGCTTACACTATTTGCGTACTGGCCATTGACCCCTTCCTGACGCTCCGTGTCGTTTTTCCGGCGTACCGCAACACTTTTGTTGTGCGTAAGGTGTGTAAAGGCAAACGTTTACCTTGCGATTTTGCAGGAGCTGAAGTTAGGGTCTGGAGTGAAATGGAATGGCAACAATAAAAGATGTAGCGAAACGAGCAAACGTTTCCACTACAACTGTGTCACACGTGATCAACAAAACACGTTTCGTCGCTGAAGAAACGCGCAACGCCGTGTGGGCAGCGATCAAAGAATTACACTACTCCCCTAGCGCGGTGGCGCGTAGTCTGAAGGTTAACCACACTAAGTCTATCGGTTTGCTGGCGACCAGCAGCGAAGCGGCCTATTTTGCCGAGATCATTGAAGCGGTCGAAAAAAATTGCTTCCAGAAAGGTTACACCCTGATTCTGGGCAATGCGTGGAACAATCTTGAGAAACAGCGAGCTTATCTGTCGATGATGGCGCAAAAACGCGTCGATGGTCTGCTGGTGATGTGTTCTGAGTACCCAGAGCCGTTGCTGGCGATGCTGGAAGAGTATCGCCATATCCCAATGGTGGTAATGGACTGGGGTGAAGCAAAAGCTGACTTCACCGATGCGGTCATTGATAACGCGTTCGAAGGCGGCTACATGGCCGGGCGTTATCTGATTGAACGCGGTCACCGCGAAATCGGCGTTATCCCCGGCCCGCTGGAACGTAACACTGGCGCAGGCCGCCTTGCCGGTTTTATGAAGGCGATGGAAGAAGCGATGATCAAGGTGCCGGAAAGCTGGATTGTACAGGGTGACTTTGAACCTGAATC
The DNA here is from genome assembly GCF_046487365.1 of Escherichia sp. WS1451. NCBI lineage: Bacteria > Pseudomonadati > Pseudomonadota > Gammaproteobacteria > Enterobacterales > Enterobacteriaceae > Escherichia > Escherichia sp. WS1451. Next base: position 325,103 of record NZ_JBJQJP010000002.1, on the reverse strand, counting down.
CGGTTATCGCGCCATGCAGCAAATCCTGTCGCAGCCGCATCGCCCTACTGCCGTCTTCTGTGGTGGCGATATCATGGCAATGGGCGCACTTTGTGCTGCTGATGAAATGGGTCTGCGCGTGCCGCAGGATGTTTCGCTGATCGGTTATGATAACGTGCGCAACGCCCGCTATTTTACGCCGGCGCTGACCACGATCCATCAGCCAAAAGATTCGCTGGGTGAAACAGCGTTCAACATGCTGTTGGATCGTATCGTCAACAAACGTGAAGAACCGCAGTCCATTGAAGTGCATCCGCGCTTGATTGAACGCCGCTCCGTGGCTGACGGCCCGTTCCGCGACTATCGTCGTTAATCACCCGTTGCGGGAGTCTCTTCCGGCTCCCGCAGCCACTCCTTATTCAGCGTCTCACTATCGCCGAGATACTCAAGCAACCAGGTTAACGCAGGCGACATATCATTTTGCTGCCATGTCAGACAACATGCCGAATCCGGGAAGGGGTTTTCCAGTTCTAGTGCTACCCACTTACCCTCATTAAGCCACGGTTTGGCGAAATGTGTTGGCACCATCCCTATGCATAATCCTGCAGAGATACAGGTTGCCGATGATTCCCAGTCAGGCACGACAAGTCTTTTTTGGTTATCCAGCAACCAGGTAATACGTTTAGGTAGCGTTCGCGAGGTGTCTTCGCGCACCAATGACGGCCAGTTGCGCAACGTATCATCGCTGAACGGGCCATCCATCAACGCCAGCGGGTGGTGACTGGCAACAACGCAACTCCAGCTTAGCATCCCCATATCCCGGAAGGCATAACGACCGCCTACCGGAATCGCGCGTGTTGCGCCAATCGCCAGTTCCACGCGCCCGTCGGAAAGCGCATCCCAGACACCGTTGAACACTTCCTGAAAGACAAGAAGTTCGACATCATCAAAATGGCGATAAAAATCAACGATCATCTGCCGTGTACGTTCTGGCCTGACAATATTATCCACTGCGATAGCTAACTGACCGCGCCAGCCGTTCGCTATCTGCTGACATTGCTGCCGGGTGATCTGCATTTTTTTGACAACAGAGCGCCCTTCTTTGAGAAACCACGCCCCGGCAGCGGTCAGTTCCACATCACGGTGACGTCGTTCAAACAGCGGCACCGCCAGCCACTCTTCCAGCTGACGCACGGTATAGCTGACCGCAGAAGGAACGCGATGCAACTCCTGTGCCGCAGCGCTAAAACTACCATTACGCGCTACTGCATCAACAACTTCGAGTGAATATTCTGACCACATAGTCTGCCTGCAAAATTTTTGAAACCAGTCATCAAATATTACCGTTTCACAACACTAATTTCACTCCCTACACTTTGCGGCGGTGTTTAATTGAGAGATTTAGAGAATATACATGCAACCTGGGAAAAGATTTTTAGTCTGGCTGGCGGGTTTGAGCGTACTCGGTTTTCTGGCAACCGATATGTATCTGCCTGCTTTCGCCGCCATACAGGCCGACCTGCAAACGCCTGCGTCTGCTGTCAGTGCCAGCCTTAGTCTGTTCCTTGCCGGTTTTGCCGCAGCCCAGCTTCTGTGGGGGCCGCTCTCCGACCGCTATGGTCGTAAACCGGTATTATTAATCGGCCTGACAATTTTTGCGTTAGGTAGTCTGGGGATGCTGTGGGTAGAAAACGCCGCTACGCTGCTGGTATTGCGTTTTGTACAGGCTATAGGTGTCTGCGCCGCGGCGGTTATCTGGCAAGCGTTAGTGACGGATTATTATCCTTCACAGAAAGTTAACCGTATTTTTGCGACCATCATGCCGCTGGTGGGTCTATCTCCGGCACTGGCTCCTCTGTTAGGAAGCTGGCTGCTGGTCCATTTTTCCTGGCAGGCGATTTTCGCCACCCTGTTTGCCATTACCGTGGTGCTGATTCTGCCTATTTTCTGGCTCAAACCCACGACGAAGGCCCGTAACAATAGTCAGGATGGTCTGACCTTTACCGACCTGCTACGTTCTAAAACCTATCGCGGCAACGTGCTGATATATGCGGCCTGTTCAGCCAGTTTTTTTGCATGGCTGACCGGCTCACCGTTCATCCTTAGTGAAATGGGTTACAGCCCGGCAGTTATTGGTTTAAGTTATGTCCCGCAAACTATCGCGTTTCTGATTGGTGGTTATGGCTGTCGCGCCGCACTGCAGAAATGGCAAGGCAAGCAGTTATTACCGTGGTTGCTGGTACTGTTTGCTGTCAGCGTCATTGCGACCTGGGCTGCGGGCTTCATTAGCCATGTGTCGCTAGTCGAAATCCTGATCCCATTCTGTGTGATGGCGATTGCCAATGGCGCGATCTACCCGATTGTTGTCGCCCAGGCGCTGCGTCCCTTCCCACATGCAACTGGTCGCGCCGCAGCGTTGCAGAACACTCTGCAACTGGGTCTGTGCTTCCTCGCAAGTCTGGTAGTTTCCTGGCTTATCAGTATCAGCACGCCATTGCTCACCACCACCAGCGTGATGTTATCAACAGTAGTGCTGGTCGCTCTGGGTTACATGATGCAACGTTGTGAAGAAGTTGGCTGCCAGAATCATGGCAATGCCGAAGTCGCTCATAGCGAATCACACTGATCTATATCGATATACTTATACTTAGGCTGCTAACAAAATTTTGTTGTATGATTGAAATTAGCGGCCTATACTAATTTCGAGTTGTTAAAGCTACGATAAATATTATGTTTTTACGGGGACAGGATCGTTCCCGACTCACTATGGATGGTCATTTCGGCAAGGGTTCCTCCTTTCCCTCTGTTCTACGTCGGATTATAGACTCGCGGTTTTTTCTGCGAGATTTCTCACAAAGCCCAAAAAGCGTCTACGCTGTTTTAAGGTTCTGATCACCGACCAGTGATGGAGAAACTATGAGTTCATCGTGTATAGAAGAAGTCAGTGTACCGGATGACAACTGGTACCGTATCGCCAACGAATTACTTAGCCGTGCCGGTATAGCCATTAACGGTTCTGCCCCGGCGGATATTCGTGTCAAAAACCCCGATTTTTTTAAACGCGTTCTGCAGGAAGGATCGTTGGGGTTAGGCGAAAGTTATATGGATGGCTGGTGGGAATGTGACCGACTGGATATGTTTTTTAGCAAAGTCTTACGCGCAGGTCTCGAGAACCAACTCCCCCATCATTTCAAAGACACGCTGCGTATTGCCGGCGCTCGTCTCTTCAATCTGCAGAGTAAAAAACGTGCCTGGATAGTCGGCAAAGAGCATTACGATTTGGGTAATGACTTGTTCAGCCGCATGCTTGATCCCTTCATGCAATATTCCTGTGCTTACTGGAAAGATGCCGATAATCTGGAATCTGCCCAGCAGGCGAAGCTCAAAATGATTTGTGAAAAATTGCAGTTAAAACCAGGGATGCGCGTACTGGATATTGGCTGTGGCTGGGGCGGACTGGCGCACTACATGGCGTCTAATTATGACGTAAGCGTGGTCGGCGTAACCATTTCTGCCGAACAGCAAAAAATGGCTCAGGAACGCTGTGAAGGCCTGGATGTCACCATTTTGCTGCAAGATTATCGTGACCTGAACGACCAGTTTGACCGTATTGTTTCTGTGGGGATGTTCGAACACGTCGGACCGAAAAATTACGATACCTATTTTGCGGTGGTGGATCGTAATTTGAAACCGGAAGGTATATTCCTGCTCCATACCATCGGTTCGAAAAAAACCGATCTGAATGTTGATCCCTGGATTAATAAATATATTTTTCCGAACGGTTGCCTGCCCTCTGTACGCCAGATTGCTCAGTCCAGCGAACCCCACTTTGTGATGGAAGACTGGCATAACTTCGGTGCTGATTACGATACTACGTTGATGGCGTGGTATGAACGTTTCCTCGCCGCATGGCCAGAAATTGCGGATAACTACAGTGAACGCTTTAAACGGATGTTTACCTATTATCTGAATGCCTGTGCAGGTGCTTTCCGCGCACGTGATATTCAGCTCTGGCAGGTGGTGTTCTCTCGCGGAGTCGAAAACGGCCTTCGAGTCGCTCGCTAGAGGCTATTCTATCGCCCCCGCTCCGGGGGCGATTTCAGTTCAGGCTTCTGTACCTGGTTGATTCATGGCATTTTCTCGTGCCGCCAGCACACGTTCTACCGTATCAACCACTGCCTGAGTTTGTGGATCGATTTCAATGTTGACGCGTGCGCCAAGTTTTTTCTTCCCAAGAGTCGTGCGTTCCAGTGTTTCCGGAATTAAATGGACGCAAAAACGCGTTGGCGTGACTTCGCCGACGGTCAGGCTAATACCGTCGATGCCAATAAATCCTTTGTACAGGATATATTTCATCAACTGACTATCCTGGACTTTAAACCAGATCTGACGATTATTTTCCGAGGTTAATATTTTCGCTACTTCAGCGGTGGTCATAATATGACCTGACATTAAGTGTCCGCCAATTTCATCGCTGAATTTCGCCGCACGCTCAACGTTTACCCAATCCCCCACTTTTAAATCGCCAAGATTAGTAATGCGTAACGTTTCTTTCATCAGGTCAAAACTGACATGGTTGCCGTTAATTTCCGTCACGGTCAGGCAGCAACCGTTATGCGCCACGGAAGCACCGGTTTCCAGACCGTCCAGCATGTGGTCGGGTAACTCCACCACATGCGTGCGAAAATTTGGTTTCTCGTCAATCGACACCAGTTTTGCGGTGCCCTGTACAATCCCCGTAAACATACTTACAACTCCTGAAATCAGTTAAGACATTCTGTTCAGCACAATAGCAGGTGGAAAACGCCCTTACCAGTGAAGGGGTAAGAATGGCTATTTTTTCTCTGGAGAATTAATAAATCCTCGCTACAATAGACTGAATTTCCCCTGCTTCTTCTTTTTGCTGCCCATTCAGGCGGCTTTTTAGTCTCTCATATAACTACAAATAAAAGGTGTTCACGTGCAGAAGTATATCAGTGAAGCGCGTCTGTTATTAGCATTAGCAATCCCGGTGATTCTCGCGCAAATCGCCCAAACTGCGATGGGTTTTGTCGATACCGTGATGGCGGGCGGCTATAGTGCCACCGACATGGCGGCGGTCGCTATCGGAACTTCTATCTGGCTTCCGGCGATCCTCTTTGGTCACGGACTGCTGCTGGCATTAACGCCGGTTATCGCGCAATTAAATGGCTCCGGTCGACGTGAGCGCATTGCGCATCAGGTGCGACAAGGTTTCTGGCTGGCAGGTTTTGTTTCCGTTCTCATTATGCTGGTGCTGTGGAATGCAGGCTACATTATCCGCTCCATGGAAAACATCGATCCGGCTCTGGCGGACAAAGCCGTGGGTTATCTGCGTGCGTTGCTATGGGGCGCGCCGGGCTATCTTTTCTTCCAGGTTGCCCGTAACCAGTGTGAAGGTCTGGCAAAAACCAAGCCGGGTATGGTGATGGGCTTTATCGGCCTGCTGGTGAACATTCCGGTGAACTATATCTTTATTTATGGTCATTTCGGTATGCCTGAGCTCGGTGGCGTTGGTTGTGGCGTGGCTACTGCGGCGGTGTATTGGGTCATGTTCCTTGCCATGGTTTCTTACATTAAACGCGCCCGCTCGATGCGCGATATTCGTAACGAAAAAGGCACCGCGAAGCCCGATCCTGCGGTTATGAAACGACTGATTCAACTCGGTTTGCCAATTGCGCTGGCACTGTTCTTTGAAGTAACGCTGTTTGCCGTCGTGGCTCTGTTAGTGTCTCCGCTCGGTATTGTTGATGTCGCAGGACATCAGATTGCCCTGAACTTTAGTTCACTGATGTTCGTGCTTCCCATGTCGCTGGCGGCAGCGGTAACTATCCGCGTAGGTTATCGTCTGGGTCAAGGCTCAACGCTGGATGCGCAAACCGCTGCGCGGACCGGGCTTATGGTGGGTGTCTGTATGGCAACCCTGACGGCCATATTCACGGTTTCACTGCGAGAGCAAATCGCCCTGTTGTACAACGACAATCCCGAGGTTGTAACGCTGGCTGCGCATTTGATGCTGCTGGCGGCGGTATATCAGATTTCTGACTCTATCCAGGTGATTGGCAGTGGGATTTTGCGTGGTTATAAAGATACACGTTCCATTTTCTATATCACCTTTACGGCTTACTGGGTGCTGGGCTTGCCAAGCGGCTATATTCTGGCACTGACCGATCTGGTCGTTGAACCTATGGGGCCAGCAGGCTTCTGGATAGGCTTTATTATTGGCCTGACTTCGGCAGCCATTATGATGATGCTGCGTATGCGGTTCCTGCAACGTCTGCCGTCAGCCATCATTCTGCAACGAGCAGCTCGCTAGTAAAGACAAGGCGCAACCTTCACGGGTTGCGCCTGTGTTTTTACGCAGGCTGGAGCGTTGCGCCAATCCCGTCTTCGTCTGGCTGTAGTTTCAGTGCGTTACACAGAGTTTGCCGACTGGCATCTGTTATCTCAACGTGTATATCACCAGTAACTTCCCCTTTCACATTGATGAAGTCAGGTGAAATTTCTTTCGCACTGGTTTGCAGGCAAATCGCTCCCTCTCCGCGCAGGCGTTTCACTTTCAGTTGCACATGCGTTGCCGCACCAGTGATTAGCCACAGTTTTCCGCCATTGAGATTGATGTTACCAACACTGAAAGTGACACTGTCACCTTTTACCGTACTGCCGTCGAGAATCAATACACCGCCCTGCTGTACAGTAATCGTTGATTGTTGCAGATCTGCGCCATAGCCAATAATCATTGAAGCGCCGTCCAGTAATGCAACACTACCGGTCAGTTCAACCGGTGCGCGATCTTCCTCTACGACAAAATTTTCGTCCGCGCTGGTGGGTGACAACAGGATCACTGTCCCACCTTGTATTACCGCGTTTTCCAGCGTACCAGCATGCACTTCAGCCCGACCACCCACATTAACGGACAGGTTTTGCGTCTTACCGGAACTGTAGAGCTGAAGACCATCCGTCCCCAGACGATAGATGGCTCCATTCTCAACAATAGTGTCAGAGTCTTCACCACCGAGATTATTCATGGTGCCACCAGCAAGCAACGTATCATTGGCTTTCCCCGCCAGCATAAAAACGCCGCCCTGATTAATCTCACAATTGCTGGCTTCCCCACCTGGATACACCAACAATTCACCACCTTCATCTACCACGACCGCTGAGGTTGTCCCATTGACCAACAGGCCACCCTCTTGATCGAGAATAATTTTTTCCGCGCGATGGCCTTCCAGTACACGCAGGTTACCGCCATTTTCCAGCAACAAACCGCAGGCATAACCTTTATCAACGCTGAATTCACCTTCGGGATGGCGGCCATTAACCGTAGCGAGCGTAGAGAGACTAATTGCGCCTCCCTCGGACTGAACAATATCTGTGGCAATGGCACCGTCGCTGACCGATAGCGTGCCATTGTTGCCGTACTGTGTGCATTTGGCGATCCCACCGGTTGCCACTTTCAACCAGCCAGCCCCCGTGACCACGGTATTTTCGGCTCTTCCGCCAGCCTCAACAATTAACTCGCCTTCAGTAAGTTGCGTCGCGCCAATGACCTCGCCGGTCTTAACAATTTGCACGTTCCCGTCGCTCATCAAGTTTTTCGCATCAGATCCCATGATTTATTCCTTTGCTGCATCTGTGTGCCTTTATTGCTACCTAAGTGTAAAGGCTACGAAGGATTTATCCACGACAGATTTGAGATGGTGGCAAACAACTCTGTTTAAACTCTGATACACGGATTATTGGGTTGTATCAGATGTAAATGCGATCCTGAATAAAAATCGCCCTTGCAAATCAACAAAATATAGCCAATTTGCTTAAAAGCTCTGCAAACGGTCGAAATAGCGCAGAAAATTACGTTTTGCCTCTTGCCACCTTCCCACTCTGCCGCTAATATTCGTCCCCGTTGTCACCTACAACGTTGCGTTCATAGCTCAGTTGGTTAGAGCACCACCTTGACATGGTGGGGGTCGTTGGTTCGAGTCCAATTGAACGCACCATCCTGCGTCCGTAGCTCAGTTGGTTAGAGCACCACCTTGACATGGTGGGGGTCGGTGGTTCGAGTCCACTCGGACGCACCAGATTTTCTTAATCTGGTCTTCTCCTTTTTTCCCTCTGTTTCTTCTCTGTATCCAATACGTTAAAAGATTTACACTGTCTTCGTATGCGTTATCAGAAGGAGAATCGCTATGGCAACTTTGTTACAACTTCATTTTTCTTTCAATGGCCCATTTGGCGACGCAATGGCTGAGCAGCTTAAACCGCTTGCTGAGTCGATTAATCAGGAACCTGGTTTTCTGTGGAAGGTATGGACAGAAAGTGAAAAGAACCACGAAGCCGGTGGGATCTACCTTTTTACTGATGAAAAAAGCGCCCTTGCCTATCTGGAAAAACATACTGCCCGACTGAAAAATCTCGGCGTTGAGGAAGTTGTCGCCAAAGTTTTCGATGTCAATGAGCCACTGAGTCAAATCAATCAGGCAAAACTCGCCTGACAGAATTTAATCAAGGGCGGTTAGCGCCCTTTTCATCCCTGTCTGAAATTTCTCAAATTCTAAAAATCTCAACCAAACTTATCTGATAACACTAAATTCGAAAGAATGCGTACAGGTAAGTAACAATGAAAAAAATTGCTATTGTGGGTGCCGGGCCTACGGGGATCTACACCTTATTCTCGCTTCTACAGCAACAAACGCCACTTTCTATTTCTATCTTCGAGCAGGCTGATGAAGCCGGTGTCGGGATGCCATACAGTGATGAGGAAAACTCAAAACTGATGCTGGCAAATATTGCCAGTATTGAAATACCGCCGATTTATTGTACGTATCTCGAATGGCTACAAAAGCAAGAAGCCAGCCATCTCCAACGTTATGGCGTTAAAAAAGAAACTTTGCACGATCGTCAGTTTTTACCGCGAATTCTGCTGGGCGAATATTTCCGCGATCAATTTTTACGATTAGTAGACCAGGCACGACAGCAAAAATTTGCAGTGGCTGTTTATGAATCATGCCAGGTTACCGATCTGCAAATTACAAATGCTGGCGTCATGATCGCTACAAATCAGGATTTACCCAGCGAGACGTTTGATTTAGCGGTGATTGCCACGGGTCACGTCTGGCCTGATGAAGAAGAAGCAACCAGAACGTATTTTCCCAGCCCGTGGTCAGGCCTGATGGAAGCAAAGGTCGATGCGTGTAACGTGGGTATTATGGGAACATCCTTGAGCGGACTGGATGCGGCAATGGCAGTGGCTATTCAGCATGGTTCGTTCATTGAAGATGATAAACAACACGTCGTTTTTCACCGCGATAACGCAAGTGAAAAGCTAAATATTACGTTAATGTCGCGCACGGGTATTTTACCCGAAGCCGATTTCTATTGCCCTATTCCCTACGAGCCCTTACACATCGTCACTGATCAGGCATTAAATGCTGAGATTCAAAAAGGCGAATATGGCCTTTTGGATCGGGTATTTAGATTGATAGTAGAGGAAATCAAGTTTGCTGATCCAGGCTGGAGCCAACGCATAGCCTTAGAGAGCCTGAATGTCGATTCCTTTGCTCAAGCCTGGTTTGCCGAGCGCAAACAACGCGCCCCATTTGACTGGGCAGAAAAAAATCTCCAGGAAGTCGAACGCAATAAACGAGAAAAACATACTGTTCCCTGGCGTTATGTCATTCTGCGCCTGCATGAAGCTGTACAGGAAATTGTTCCACATCTGAATGAACACGACCATAAACGGTTCAGTAAAGGCCTTGCCCGAGTTTTCATAGATAATTATGCCGCAATCCCTTCAGAGTCTATTCGTCGGCTGCTGGCCTTACGTGAAGCGGGAATCATTCATATACTCGCCCTCGGTGAAGACTACGAAATGGAAATTAATGAGTCGCGCACCGTCCTGAAAACGGAAGACAATAGCTACTCGTTTGACGTTTTTATTGATGCCCGCGGGCAGCGTCCGCTTAAAGTGAAAGATATTCCTTTCCCTGGACTACGCGAACAATTACAGAAAACAGGGGATGAAATCCCTGATGTTGGCGAAGATTATACGCTACAGCAACCCGAAGAAATTCGTGGGCGCGTAGCGTTCGGCGCGTTGCCCTGGTTAATGCACGACCAGCCTTTCGTTCAGGGGCTTACGGCATGTGCAGAAATTGGTGAGGCGATGGCTCGGGCTGTCGTAAAACCTGCCTCCCGTGCACGTAAACGTCTTTCGTTTGATTAAAGGTAAAGCTATCAGCACTCAACAAACTGATGCTGTTCATTAAGACGATAGCGGACTCCGGCTCGAATATTGTTTTCACCTTCAATGGCGACGGCGAAGCGAACTCTTTCACCGTCATGATATGCCAGTGCGGCGCTTCCTCCTGGCCCGAGAATAATTGAGTCGACCACGCCCGTGCTCACTACCGTTGAATTTTCACCGCTGGCAATGATGTGTACATTGTCGCCGCTGTTGGCAATTCTGGCGTTTGCGCCAAAGCTGGCGATTTGCACCAGGTCACCATTACTGGCGACATGACACCGTTCACCCAATGTACAAACGCGTACTCGCATTCCGGTATTCGCAATCCGACTGCTATCTCCAGCGCTGCTTATCCGCGAAGAATTACCGGTTACAGCAACCCGTGCGCGTTCGCCGGAGCTGCCAATGTGACTGTTAAAGCCGACACTTCCAATCCGCACGCTATAACCCATACTGGCAATTTGTGCAGCATACCCAGCGGTTGCGATTCTGGCGTTATCCTCACAACAGCCGATGCGAGCATGATCGTCGCTGCGGGCAAACTGACTGCAAAATGGTCTCTCTCCGGGATGTGTGGCCAGTTTTTGCATAGAAGAAACTTCCTGATGCGCGAAGTTTTCATCCGCCAGCCATTTTTTCCACGCATACTCAACCAGACTCTCCGCCCAGTCCGTATATCCTTCCTCAATCAGTGCATGATGAATATCGGCATAACTACCGCCGCGTGGGAAATGGCGCAGGAACCAGCGATACATCACCGCTCCGATACGCCATTCTCGCAGGTCTGCTCGTGTAATGATCATTCGTTAGTGCCGGTGATAGCCATCGACCATGCTTTTAAAGGTTTCGTGTGGCGTACGCCCCGTGGTGCAAAGATAAAGATGACCGAAGATAAAAAAGAGGCTTATAAATGCCAGAGCAAAATGCGCCTGCAATAACCAGTATCTTACGCCAGGAAACACATCTCCCACGGCTTGCGGATAGAGACACAGCAGCCCCGTCAATAGTAACAACGGCAGCAACCCATACATGACACCAACATAGGCGACCTGCTGTAAGGGATTAAATTTAGACTGGGTTGTTGCCGGGAAAGGATGTTCTTCCCCCTGCATAATGCCAAACAAATAGAATCGCGTTTGTTTTGCCGCTCGCTCCAGCCACCCCTGACGACGAATGCGATAGTGGTGACCATTACCCCCAACGGCATTGATCAGAACAAAGCCGAGCCAGCATGCCAGTAACAAAAATCCGCAAACTTCATGCACCGCAACCAGACTTTTAACCGCAGTTGCGCCCACCAGCGCAAAGTGATTTATCAGCCCACTTGCCAGCAACAATACAAAGAGTAACGCATTCGACCAGTGCCATAATCTGACCGCTTTGCTGTAAAGATAAACCTTCTCACCATGGTCGGTGGCTGATTTCTTCACGCCACGAGCACGAAGCAAGGCATGCAGCCCCAGCACCAACCACATCCCTACCAGCAATAGTCCGGCAATGATCAACCACACCGGCCAAAATTGGGGAGTGAACTGTGGCACATAGTTCGCCAACTGGCTCTGAAACTGTTCAGCATGTTGCGACGGGTTCATACATTTTCCTTTTTAATCAAATGTTGACCGAACCGGCGATACAGGTGCGGTTTCCCGGCACCAGGTAGCTGATATTGATAGTATTTATTTTCCTGCAACCACGCCTGAATTTCTGGGCTATCTTCGCGACCAAAGATCAAGGCGTGTTCCGGGCAGGCGCTGACGCAAATGGGCGGAAAGCCTTTTGCCAGTCGGGACTCAGCGCAGAAATCACATTTATCTGCCACTTTAGTGACAGGGTTAAGGTAGCGAACCTGGTAAGGACAAGCGCCAATGCAATAACTGCAGCCGATGCACTGCGATTTTTCTACCCGTACGATCCCCTGCTCATCACGCCACGATGCCGCTGTCGGACAAACGTCGATGCACGGAGCATCTTCGCAGTGCTGACATGACTGGCGAAAAAAGTGATACTGCGTTTCGTTGTCGTTATCGGTGACTGGAATGTGTGCTATCGATAAACGGCTTCCCTGAGCGGGGACGTGATTGGTTTTACGGCATGCGCGGGCGCAAATATTACAGCCATTGCACCGTGACTCGTCATGAATCATGGCATACCGAACTTTCTTTTCTTGCCTCGTGTTCGCTAACAGAGAAGACGCAGAACCAGTAAAAAAGATTACTGTTCCCATCCCCAGAACAAATTTGCGTCGAGTGAAGGACATCTGATTATCCCCTAATGCAGTGGCTGCAACTGTCCACCCTATCCATGACATCTCCCTGAAATTTCAGGGGTTCTGAAACTGCTCTACCTCGAACCATTCGCATAAGCCATACGCCTTGCCATAGGTCATAAATCGCTCGCTAAACAAGTACAACACCGCCGTCGATGACTCCACCTGCCGTATATCGGCATATTCAGGTGCAACATCCATCGCGGCGATCGCGGCTTCAATCTGCGCTTCCTGGAAGTAATATGGCGCTTGCATCAGCATGGCGACTTTGTAAGGACGAGGATACGTCTGGCACTCAAAACGAACGGCGTGTGCAATAGCGCGACAAATGTCCTGCTCCACAACTTGCAAAGACATCGCCGCGTAGTTTTCACTCATGGCCTGCGTTGAGTAATAGTAATCATCCTGGCTTCCCGTCATACACGCGATATCCGCGTAGTCTCCGTTCTGCTTAATGTTTTCCAGCAAAACTGACAGTTCCTCTTCTGCAACCGAATAGGGCGGCGAGAGAAACACGGCGCGCGCCACCAGCTGCCCAGCCGCAGAATGCTGGCGAATGAACTCTGCCAGGATTTCAGCAGGTTCTGGTTCGGTTACCGTATCAACGGGGTGACGCATCCCCTGCAACCATTGCCGCTTCGCCTCGTCAATTTCGCTGACTTCCGCTAACGGCAATTCATCCTGATGGTTCATCTCACCCATTCCTTACGCAGGCAGTAGATTGTGTGCTGCCAGATCGGCGGCAATATCTTCCAGCCCCAGACGCTGCAATGTTTCGCGGGTCGGACAACCAAGCTGTGGGTCCCAGCCCATTTCTTTGTAGAACATCGTGAGCGAAGCATGCATATCGTCACGATCCATTTTGTCAGTACCTTCAGTAAAGACCGGGATCTGCGGATCCTTGTCGAATACCCAGGAACAGATAAGATCGTGTTCATTACGCATATCTTTGGTTTGCATCAGTTTTACCGTGTAGGCGCGATGCAACGTAAAGATACGCTCTGCAGCTAAATCTAATTTTTCCTGAGTCATATCTTCGCCAGTGATCGCTTTGAAGAATTTGGCTTCAAGCGCCAGATCGCCCCGATAATTACGGCTTTTCAGCGGCGAAACGGTCATTGGCCAGACCCAGTTGCACAGGGTGACGGCGTTATGCAAACAGACCCTCAGCAGCGACCACTTAGCATATTTAATTTTTGCGTCATTGATTGGCGTGTAGTTTTTGGTTTCGTCGTAAGCATCTTCAGAACCAAAAAGTTCTTTCGCCACTTCACGTTGCAGTTTCAATGGCAAGCCGGAACCAATAAAGTTGATATGGGTATGCGTCATGCAGTCACGGTTGAACATACAGTTAACAATGGAACCGACCTGCGCTGACGCTTCATTGGCATGGTGAACCGGATAGCCAAACGGCGACCAGAGTTTATTTTTCGCGTAGCCCCAGTACTCTTCACCCAAATTCCAGCGTTCTGCGATGGCATATGAACCATCAGCCAGGTGACTCAGCTCACCCACACGATGCGCCAGACGGTAGTAAAAATCTTTAATGAAGTTAACGTCACCCGCTTCCAGTTGATCCCAGCGAATTTCCGCATACTCTTCAGCAGGCAGAACACGCTTGAACACCCCTTTGCTGTAACAATAGGTAAAGTCGCGATGAAGCTGACCATAGTTACACCATAGGCCGTAGTCATCGAACAGATTCAGACCAACCAGGTTACCAATCACACGACCATCGTCTTTATCTTCAAAATCTTTCGGCCCGTTTGGGAAGATAGTGGTATGGACAAAGTTTGCTACACAAGTGTTACCACCGGTGCCAGGCACGCCAAACTCTTTCACCCGAGGAATATTCATTTGGGTCATACAACGGATCGGGCAAGAGTGGCAGCCGCTCATTTTTACTGTGTATTTCTCTGCCGCCGGACCTAAGTCAAAAACGGATTTATAGGTACGAAAGCCGACCGTGTTCTGATTGCCTGGCGGAATCTCACCCGTTTCAATCGGACCACCTTCAGCCGCGCCCCAAAACAGCCCTTTACGTGCTGTCCAACGTGACTTGGGATCTGAATACTCTGCCCACGATTGCGGCGTACTTGGCACGACATGGTTGTTATTCGCACCGATAAGTTCAGTCATCATGTAATCGTTGAGACGCTTCATCTCCTGACGATCGGCAATGTTGACCCCTTTCGTCCCTTCAACCGCAATCGCTTTCAGGTTTTTCGAACCCATTATTGCGCCAGTTCCCGCACCACCGCTGTGGTTACGGCTATTCAACATGCCAGAGAGAGGAACAAGGTTTTCCCCAGCCTGACCAATAGCCGCCACACAGGTTTCCGGACTGGTCAAGCGACAAATTTCTTCCGTCGTTGCGCGCGTCCCTTTTCCCCATAAGAAATCGGCTTTTTCCAGGCTAACTTTGTCATCTTTAATCTTCAGCCATACCGGTGATTTCGCTTTCCCTTCGATAATAATGACGTCGTAGCCAGCGAATTTCATTTGCGCTGCAAAAAAGCCACCCATATGGGCATCGACGACTAAATTTCCTTTGGTAAAAGTAGAAAGTGAGGTGATATTTACACGAGAACTACAGGGGGCACCAGATCCAGTTAATGGGCCGGTAGCAAAGACTAATTTATTCGCTTCATCGAAAGGTTTCGTGCCTGGCGGTACTTCGTCATACATAATTTTGTAGCCGAAGCCCATACCACCGACAAAACTTTTAAACTTACTGGAATCTTCGAGGGTAATATTTCCTGTCGTGAGATTGACTCTTAATATATTACCTGTCCAACCGTTAGCCATGATTTTTTCCTTTGCAAGATTCACACAGTAATATCTTTCCACTCGATAATTTTTAACGCCCCTGTTGGGCAGGCGTTTGCGCATTCACCGCATAACACACATTTCGAGGATTTTTTACTTTCAGTATTTACGGTGGCCATCATCCACGGGCACGCCGTCGTACAGGCGCTACAGCCAATACAACGTTTATGATCGACGGTAATACAGCCTTCTTCCTGTTGCCAGGTAATCGCACCAATCGGGCAGACATTCATGCATTGCGGTTCTTTGCATTGGCGGCAGGTGTCCGCGGTATAGTTGAGATCGCCATACAGGCCGCCACCAGAGCCAACCCCGTTATCGCCAAAGAAATAATTGCGATGGATTTTGATACGGGAGAAGAATGTCCCTACTGAGCCATCGTTGAAGTTGGTACAAGAGATTTCACAGCGGTGGCAACCCGTGCATCGAGCACGTTGGGTCACCAGCACTCCTTTGGGTGTATTTATCAACCCTACTGTGCCGCTATCAATATCTTCCTGTTTGCAACCCAAAAGTGACAGTAACGCAGGGGCAATTGTTAAACCAGCAAGGCCTTTTCCTGATATACGCAAGAATTCTAATCGCGTTAAGCCAATATCTAATAGTGGACGATCAACCGGGTTCATTTATTTCGCATCCTCTTCGCAAACACAGTGCTGACAATTCAGCAGATTGATATTAAGCATTCAACTAATACGCTGCTGACTCTGTCCTCAACACCAGATATTTTCCCTAACCTGATAGTGTATGAGAAAAGATTTAACGCCGATAAACTAATCCTTTATGGTTAGGAGAAAAAATAATGTGATTATTCTGAGCCCTTAACATTGATCGTTATCAATTAAAATCACAAAGCAAGAAATTATAAGTGAACTGATATTTATTATCATTTGAAATAAATTTAACTTAAGCGACAATTATTTGTGACGGTCATTGCAGAAAACAAAAATAATATTATCGTTATAAATTAAAACACATATCGAAATTCGTATAATTTCAGCAGTTGTTATTTAGAATGATTAACTCGACCGCAACTGAAGCAAGAATATCAGGATGAAGCTTATCGCCTCATCCTGAATGGTCATTTTACCAGTGCGTTAATGACGGTTTCCATCGCCTGCTTTTCCAGCTCACTGCGCTGAATGCGTTTATTGGCTAATGCTGTACGTAATACGCCTGCGATAACAATATGCTTTGGTTCCTGCCCCAGATCGCGCATTTCCAGCACAACTTTACCGACAACTCTGCACATTTCTCGGTACAGTTCATCCTCTTTTGTCCGATTTCCCATTCTTTATACCTATTTATCATGCCAACTATCAGCATATATCAATCTAACCAATTAGACAAAAATCAAACAAAATCAGACAAATAACGCGATAAATTATTTTAACTGTAGCAATTGAGCGATGATGTATTTATACACCGGATGAACTTTCACTTATCTTCACAGTGACAACCCCGGCACCAGACGTTGCGCAAACAGCGAAGTTTTTGCGTAACCTTTTCCCTGGAACGTTAAATCTTTGATAACAATTTATTGTCTAACAAGTTGTATATTTTTTGAAACGCTGTTTTTGTTTTCCTTTTGGATTAATTTCAGCGTATAATGCGCGCCAATTGACTCTTGAATGGTTTCAGCACTTTGGACTGTAGAACTCAACGACTCAAAAACAGGCACTCACGTTGGGCTGAGACACAAGCACACATTCCTCTGCACGCTTTTTCGATGTCACCTATCCTTAGAGCGAGGCACCACCACTTTCGTAATACCGGATTCGCTTTCCGGCAGTGCGCCCAGAAAGCAAGTTTCTCCCATCCTTCTCAACTTAAAGACTAAGACTGTCATGAAAAAGACCAAAATTGTTTGCACCATCGGACCGAAAACCGAATCTGAAGAGATGTTAGCTAAAATGCTGGACGCTGGCATGAACGTTATGCGTCTGAACTTCTCTCATGGTGACTATGCAGAACACGGTCAGCGCATTCAGAATCTGCGCAACGTGATGAGCAAAACTGGTAAAACCGCCGCTATCCTGCTTGATACCAAAGGTCCGGAAATCCGCACCATGAAACTGGAAGGCGGTAACGACGTTTCTCTGAAAGCGGGTCAGACCTTTACTTTCACTACTGATAAATCTGTTATCGGCAACAGCGAAATGGTTGCGGTAACGTATGAAGGTTTCACTACTGACCTGTCTGTTGGCAACACCGTACTGGTTGACGACGGTCTGATCGGTATGGAAGTTACCGCCATTGAAGGTAACAAAGTTATCTGTAAAGTACTGAACAACGGCGACCTGGGTGAAAACAAAGGTGTGAACCTGCCTGGCGTTTCCATTGCCCTGCCAGCACTGGCTGAAAAAGACAAACAGGACCTGATCTTTGGTTGCGAACAAGGCGTAGATTTTGTCGCTGCTTCCTTTATTCGTAAGCGTTCTGACGTTATCGAAATCCGTGAGCACCTGAAAGCGCACGGCGGCGAAAACATCCACATCATCTCCAAAATCGAAAACCAGGAAGGCCTCAACAACTTCGACGAAATCCTCGAAGCCTCTGACGGCATCATGGTTGCGCGTGGCGACCTGGGTGTAGAAATCCCGGTAGAAGAAGTTATCTTCGCCCAGAAGATGATGATCGAAAAATGTATCCGTGCACGTAAAGTCGTTATCACTGCGACCCAGATGCTGGATTCCATGATCAAAAACCCACGCCCGACTCGCGCAGAAGCCGGTGACGTTGCAAACGCCATCCTCGACGGTACTGACGCAGTGATGCTGTCTGGTGAATCCGCAAAAGGTAAATACCCGCTGGAAGCGGTTTCTATCATGGCGACCATCTGCGAACGTACCGACCGCGTGATGAACAGCCGTCTCGAGTTCAACAATGACAACCGTAAACTGCGCATTACCGAAGCGGTATGCCGTGGTGCCGTTGAAACTGCTGAAAAACTGGATGCTCCGCTGATCGTGGTTGCTACCCAGGGCGGTAAATCTGCTCGCGCAGTACGTAAATACTTCCCGGATGCCACCATCCTGGCACTGACCACCAACGAAAAAACGGCTCATCAGTTGGTACTGAGCAAAGGCGTTGTGCCGCAGCTGGTTAAAGAGATCACTTCTACTGATGATTTCTACCGTCTGGGTAAAGAACTGGCTCTGCAGAGCGGTCTGGCACACAAAGGTGACGTTGTAGTTATGGTTTCTGGTGCACTGGTACCGAGCGGCACTACTAACACCGCATCTGTTCACGTCCTGTAATATTGCTTTTGTGAATTAATTTGTATATCGAAGCGCCCTGATGGGCGCTTTTTTTATTTAATCGATAACCAGAAGCAATAAAAAATCAAATCGGATTTCACTATATAATCTCACTTTATCTAAGATGAATCCGATGGAAGCATCCTGTTTTCTCTCAATTTTTTTATCTAAAACCCAGCGTTCGATGCTTCTTTGAGCGAACGATCAAAAATAAGTGCCTTCCCATCAAAAAAATATTCTCAACATAAAAAACTTTGTGTAATACTTGTAACGCTACATGGAGATTAACTCAATCTAGAGGGTATTAATAATGAAAGCTACTAAACTGGTACTGGGCGCGGTAATCCTGGGTTCTACTCTGCTGGCAGGTTGCTCCAGCAACGCTAAAATCGATCAGCTGTCTTCTGACGTTCAGACTCTGAACGCTAAAGTTGACCAGCTGAGCAACGACGTGAACGCAATGCGTTCCGACGTTCAGGCTGCTAAAGATGACGCAGCTCGTGCTAACCAGCGTCTGGACAACATGGCTACTAAATACCGCAAGTAATAGTACCTGTGAAGTGAAAAATGGCGCACATTGTGCGCCATTTTTTTTGCCTGCCATTTACCGCTACTGCGTCGCGCGTAACATATTCCCTTGCTCTGGTTCACCATTCTGCGCTGACTCTACTGAAGGCGCATTGCTGGCTGTGGGAGTTGCTCCACTGCTCACCGCAACCGGATACCCTGCCCGACGATACAACGCTTTATCGACTAACTTCTGATCTACACCCTTATTGTCTTTAAATTGCGTAAAGCCTGCTGGCAGTGTGTATGGCATTGTCTGAACGTTCTGCTGTTCTTCTGCTGATAGTGGTCGATGTACTTCAACATAACGCATCCCGTTCGGCTCCACGGAATATTTCACCGGTTCGTTGATCACTTTCACCGGCGTTCCCGTCCGCACGCTGGAGAATAAGGCTTTAATATCCGGCGCATTCATGCGAATACAGCCCGAACTGACGCGCAAACCGACGCTGTCCGGCGCACTGGTACCATGAATGAGGTATTCGCCATTACCATGCGCGAGGCGCAGTGCGTAACGTCCTAGTGGGTTATTTGGCCCGGCAGGAACGACTGGCGGTAATTTAATGCCACGCTCCAACGAACGCTGACGAATGCCCGCCGTAGGCGTCCAGGTTGGGTTAGGGATTTTCTGCCCCACACGCGTTTCCATCACCGGCGTTTCCAGCCCCTGCAAACCAATACCAATCGGATAAACCTGCACGATATTTTCTCCCGGCGGATAATAATAAAGGCGCAGCTCTGCCAGGTTAACGATAATCCCCTGACGCGGCGCATCAGGTAATAACAGTTGCGAAGGAATAGTTATCGTCGTACCGGGTTTTGGCACCGGAGCGATAGTGTTATTAGCTTCAAGGATCAACATTGCCGCAGTATCAAAACGTCGGGCGATGGCCTGAAGGTTTTTATCCCCTTCTTGCACCGTATACGTTTGATTTTGCCCAACCAGTCGGCTTCCGGTTGGAGGTAGCGGATAATCAACCGCCCAGGCTGCCTGGATGGCGCTAAAAGCGCCGATAAGCGTGAGTGTAAGCAAAGACGCGCGTTTCATTGTAAACCTCCTGTATTTGCCGGAGACTCACGCTGAAACGTCGGATGGTGCTTATGTTCACCTGAAACCAAAACACTCCTGTGCAGGTCAGTGTAAACATTGACCATCCGGCAATGTGAGCCAACCGGATGAAAGCTGTCCCTTTAGTTTAGCTAAGTGCAGCGGCTTTGGCGCGAATTGCGCGAATCATCGCTTCCAGACCTTGTGAACGAGATGGGGTGAGATGTTGGGTCAGCGCCATTTTTTCAAACCACGGACGCACATCGAAATTGACAATATCCTGTGGCGTCATCTGATCGTAGAGAATAAATACGACCGCAATAAGCCCTTTCACAATCGCCGCATCGCTGTCACCCTGCAATTCAATAATTCCCTGCGCATTCTGGCGCATGACAATCCACACCTGACTCTGGCAGCCCTGAATGCTATTTTGTGGGCTTCGGTCTTCGTCGCGTAATTCTGGCAGACGCTGGCCCAGCTCAATAATGTAGAGATATTTCTCTTCCCAGTTGGCGCAGCGTAAAAAATTACGCAGCAATTTTTCTTTATCCGGCAATAAAGCCATAGTGCCTCCCTGTTATCCCAGCAGACGGTGAATACGTTGCAGGCCGGTCACCAGACGATCCACTTCTTCATGGGTGTTATACATGGCCAGCGATGCCCGACACATCGCAGGGACGTTGTAATAGGCCATTAATGGCATAGCGCAGTGATGTCCGGTACGCACAGCAATGCCGTAGTTATCGAGAAAACTGCCAACATCATAGGCGTGGTGTTTACCGAGATTAAAAGCAATAACGCCAAGCCTGTTCTGTGGGCCATAGAGAGTGAGATCCGGTACAGATTCCAGCTGTGATAGCGCGTAGTGCATCAGATTCTGTTCATACTCGGCTATGTTATTAAGCCCCAGCGCCGACACATACTCCAGCGCCGCGCCAAGACCAATGATGCCCCCGGTATTGGGTGTACCGGCTTCAAACCGCCAAGGTGCTTTGGTCCAGGTAGTGCCTTCACTCAGGCTGACGGTGGCGATCATAGAACCGCCCCCTTCCCACGGCGGCATCTCCTGCAACAAGGCTTCTTTGACATAAAGAATGCCAATCCCAGTGGGGCCATACAGTTTATGCCCGGAAAACACGTAAAAATCGCAATCCAGCGCCTGAACATCCACCGGATGATGCATCACCGCCTGAGCGCCATCCACCAGCACTTTTGCGCCATGCTGGTGCGCAAGCGTGATCATTTCCGCCAGCGGATTTTCCGTTCCCAGCACGTTGGAGACATGAGTAATTGCCAGCAGGCGAGTTTTCTCATCGAACAGATTAGGTAGCATCTCCAGTTGCAGCGTACCGTCGGGGTTGAGCGGGATCACACGCAGCTCTGCGCCAACCCGTGCGCAAAGCATCTGCCAGGGGACAATGTTAGCGTGGTGCTCCATCTGACTGATGATGATGTTATCGCCCGCCCGCACATTGCTGTTACCCCAGCTATTGGCGACCAGATTGATCCCTTCCGTCGTGCCGCGGACGAACACCAGCTCTTCCGCCGAACGGGCATTAATAAACAGCGATGCCCGCTTGCGCACGTTCTCCATTTTCTCGGTCGCCTGGGCGCTTAAGGTATGAATACCGCGATGCACCGCCGCGTAGCCATGACGATAAAACTCGGCCTCGGCGTCAATCACCTGGCTTGGTTTCTGTGCACTGGCGGCGCTGTCGAGATAAGCCAGCGGCAAACCGTTTACCTCACGCGAAAGCACCGGAAAGTCGGCCCGCACTTTGTCGACGGAATAAGTCATCTTGCACCTCCTGGCAGCCGTTGACCGATTCGGGCCAGCACCTGCTGTTTAAGCCCCTCATCACGCAGTGCTTCCGTCAGTTCAGCAGCAAAGGCGTAAATGATCATCTGCTGGGCATCCTGCTGATTGATCCCGCGCGAGCGCAGATAGAACATCTGTTCATCATCAATACGCCCCACCGTCGCGCCGTGGCTGCATTTCACATCATCTGCATAGATTTCCAGCTGCGGTTTCGTATCCACTTCCGCCAGTTTGCCCATCAGCAGATTATTGTTGGTCATCTGACCATCCGTTTTGATGGCGTGCTGCGCGACGTTGATCAAACCGTTAAATACCGCGCGGCCTTTGTCGCTGACGATAGTTTTATGCAACTGTCGACTGTTACAAAAACCTTTATTGTGTTCCAGCCAGGTACGGGTATCACACACCTCGTTTTTCACCGGCATCGCCAGGCTATTGATCCGCAGCGTGCTGTTTTCGCCATTGAGTTGCGTACTGGTGTTGTGTCGTAACACTGCGCCACCCAGCAGGAAACTGTGGCTAAATGCGGTGGCATCGTCAGCCAGCAACAAATCGTTATGGGCAAAGTGGTGACTGACCGGGTTTTCAAACGCCAGCTTGATATGCTGCAAGTGGGCGTTCGCTGCGACGTTGATAGTGAACCGTGCGCCGGTGAAGTGACGAGCATCATTAAGGCTGACAAAATGTTCGATCACCGTTGCTTCGGCACCTTCCGCCAGATCCAGATGATGTCGGTAATGGGCAGTATTCACCTCTTCACCTGCCACGCCCTGGGTGATATGCATTAACAGCAATGGCTTTACCGGCCGTTGACCGCGCTTCACGGCGATATGCGTCACGCTATGCGCCAGGCTTTCCGTCAAATGCAGAAACACTTCCGCCTGAATAGCGTCGGGTAACCCCTGACGGTCGTCGTTAATGCTCACTTCATATCCGCTGCCTTCAGTTGCATCGCTCAGTGCTGACACGTAACGTCCATCGACAAATACCAGCCGCACAGCGTCTAACGTTAACGCTAAGGCATCACGCTGCTGTGGGGATATTTCTCCCGCAATGCTGACAAACTGGCTATTGGTCAGCTCTTCCAGCGGCGTATATTTCCAGTTTTCATGTTTACGTGTCGGCAGTCCGGTACGCAGCAATTGTTGTAAATGCTGCTGTGCTTGCGGGGAGCGTTTTGCACCCTCGGCTTCAAACAAATGATGCCACTGTTGCAGCGCGTTACTGCTGTTCGGTAAGCCAGCCATAACCCTGCTCCTCCAGTTGTTTGACCAACGTGAAATCACCGGATTTCACAATTCGTCCCTGATACAGCACATGGACGTAATCAGGCTTGATGTAGTCGAGAATGCGTTGGTAGTGCGTAACAATGATGAATGAACGCTTGCCGTCACGCAGCGAGTTCACGCCATCGGCAACCACTTTTAATGCGTCAATATCCAGCCCAGAGTCCGACTCATCAAGAATGCATAACTCCGGTTCCAGCACCGCCATTTGCAAAATATCGTTGCGCTTTTTCTCGCCGCCGGAAAAACCAACGTTTACCGAACGGGTTAATAAATCCTCCGGCATCTTCAGGAGAGCGATTTTCTCTTCCATCAAATCCTGAAAATCAAAGCGGTCGAGCGTTTCCTGGCCGCGATAGCTGCGCACCGCATTAAGTGCCGTTTGCAGGAAAAACTGGTTACTGACGCCGGGAATTTCCACCGGATACTGGAAGGCCATAAAGATGCCTTCACCTGCACGATCTTCCGGCGACAGCGCAAGCAAATCTTTGCCTTTGAACTCAACCGTGCCGCCCGTCACCTCATAATCTTCTCGCCCGGCAAGCGTTGCCGATAAGGTACTTTTGCCAGAACCGTTTGGCCCCATAATGGCGTGAACTTCGCCGGGACGAACGTCGAGGCTTAATCCACGCAGGATAGCTTTATCTTCCACGCTGACGTGTAAATCTTTAATACTTAACATGTTTATTCCTTATCCGACGCTGTGTTCAAGACTGATGGCGAGGAGTTTTTGTGCTTCAACGGCAAATTCCAGCGGCAGTTCTGAGAACACGTCTTTGCAGAAACCGTTAACAATCATCGAGATGGCGTCTTCTTCGCTGATCCCGCGTTGCAGACAGTAAAACAGTTGATCTTCACCAATACGTGATGTCGTTGCCTCGTGCTCCAGTTGTGCGCTGTTATTGCGACATTCGACATACGGGAAGGTATGCGCCCCACAATTAGCGCCAATCAGCATTGAGTCGCACTGAGTGAAATTGCGCGCATTGGTTGCCGTCGGCATGATTTTCACTAAGCCGCGATAACTGTTCTGACTATGTCCGGCAGAGATCCCTTTCGAGATAATGGTCGATTTGGTGTTTTTACCGATGTGGATCATCTTGGTGCCGGTATCCGCTTGCTGATGACCGCTGGTCAGTGCCACTGAGTAAAACTCACCAATGGAGTTATCGCCGCGCAAAATGCAGCTAGGATATTTCCACGTAATCGCTGACCCGGTTTCTGATTGCGTCCATGACATTTTGCTGTTTTCGCCTTCGCACAAAGCACGCTTGGTGACGAAGTTGAGAATACCGCCGGTGTTGTTATCACCAGGGAACCAGTTTTGTACCGTGGAATATTTCACCTCGGCGTTTTTATGGATGATGACTTCCACCACCGCCGCGTGTAACTGATAACTGTCACGCACCGGAGCGGAACAGCCTTCAATGTAGCTGACGTAGCTGTCTTCGTCGGCCACCAGAATGGTGCGCTCAAACTGCCCGGTTTTTTCCGCGTTAATACGAAAATAGGTGGAAAGTTCCATCGGGCAGCGCACGCCTTTAGGCACATAAATAAACGTACCGTCAGAGGCTACCGCCGCATTAAGTGCGGCAAAGAAGTTGTCATTCCCCGGCACCACGGTGCCGAGATATTTACGCACCAGTTCCGGGTGATCGTGGATCGCCTCGCCAAAGGAACAGAAAATAATTCCCTGCTCCGCCAGTTTTTCGCGATAAGTGGTGGCAACCGAAACAGAGTCGAAAATGGCATCCACCGCCACCTCTTTGCCTTCCCGCACGGGAACGCCCAACTGCTCAAACGCCGCCTCCACCTCTTTACTTAAAAAGGCGTTCGCGCCAGTTTGCTGCACCGCGCCGGGTTCAGACGCGCAGTTGTCGTCACAATTACCGCACGATGGTGCTGAGTAGTAGCTGTAATCCTGATAATTCAGCTTGTCGTAGTGCGCTTTCAACCAGTGCGGTTCTTCCATCTCCAGCCATGCGCGATAGGCGTTGAGACGAAACTCCAGCATCCACTCCGGCTCATTACGCTTCGCCGAAATTGCGCGCACCACCTCTTCGTTTATTCCCTTTGCCAGCTCATCGGTGGCTAACTGGGTGAAGAATCCTTCTTTATAATTCAGCGGGCCGCCGGTCCAGGTTTTGACATCGTCAGTTGCTTCAGTATTACGAGACATAGTACCGCCTATACCCCAAAGCTTTCGCCACAGCCACATTCATTCTGGGCTTTAGGGTTGTGAAATTTGAATATCTGATTAAGTCCTTCACGAACGAAATCGACTTCCGTGCCATCAATAAACGGCATCGCTTGCAGCGGGACAAACAGCTTCGCGCCGTCGTGTTCAAACAGCAGATCGTCTTTGTCCGGCTCGCTAACACTGTCGAGCACATAGCCAAAGCCCGCGCAGCCCGTTTGCTTCACGCCTAAGCGCACGCCGACCATACCCGGCTGCTTTGCCACCAGCTCGCGGATGTGGACAGCGGCTGCGGGTGTCAGCGTTAAGCCCTGCCAGGCGAAATCCTGTGGATTAAAGGTTCCTGAATGCATGTCCATCGATTTACCTCACTTCATCGCTTTCAGCGTATAACAGCATGTTAGTGATAATGATTATCAGTTCAACCCAGCAAACGCAGGGGCTTTACCGTAAAACATGCTTTTTTCCTGCTTTTAATAAGCATAGACCCTGATGTGTGGGTTAACAGGCACGCTAAGAATTAGGTATCTCATTGTTAGATAATGATTATTATCTAAGGAGCATTAAGGCTGTGATGAAAAAGAAAAAGTTGTATTGAAAATGACTATTTAAGAGATAGGTAAAAAAGTGCAGCGTTCAGAAATAAGAAAACCCTTAAGTCTGTGCGACACAGGCTTAAGGGTTTCTACCCCATCCGGCGCTTATCTCCGGCACTCTCAGTGGCTTAGCTCTTGAAGGGGCGATAAGAATAATCTCATAAAGCTAACCCGCCGTTTTAACACAAACTGCGATTAGTATTATTTTTGAACAATATCAGGCGGGTAGATAAGCAGTATTAAGAAGGCCATCGAACCTGGACGGAGATTAATCCAGGTCGATATGGCGAACTTGCGGCATTAAGTCAGGATCAATGCACGCCCAGACGCCAGGCAAAGTAGATTTCTTCTTTTAATTCAGCAGAAGAGAGAGTAAGCAGGTCAGCAAATTCAAGTTCTAGTTGTTTCAGACGTTTGAGATATTGGGCAGGTGAAAGATTGCTCTGGTCACGGCGTAAAAATTCAATGGCCAGCTGGGTGGGATCAAGTTGAGTAGACATAGCATCCTCGCTTTTAGACAAGACCTGCACAGTATACCACCGTTTACTGTGCAGATAATGACCAAAAGCAATATGCGTCACACTTTTCTGGTGACAACGTCACAAAATGGCGGTCGTCAATCGTGACGAACAGCACAAACGCCCTTTCTCATCGAAGATTTCAATCTGCCAGACCTGGTGACGCGAACCGAGATGCAACGGTTTGCATACGCCGCGCACCCGCCCTTCTCGTGCCGAGCGGACGTGGTTAGCATTGATTTCCAGACCAACCACCTTTTGCTCACCTTCGGTACATAAATAACCGGCAACGGAACCGATACTTTCGGCCAGCACCACAGACGCGCCTCCATGCAGCAACCCGAAAGGCTGCTTTGTCCGCGAGTCTACTGGCATTGTCGCTTCAAGGGTGTCATCACCAATATGTTCAAAGCGAATATCCAGCAACCCCACCATGTTTCCTTCACCCATGGCATTCAGTGCTTCCAGGGTGATTTTTCGTTTCCATATCATTTAATAATCTCCAGTAAAGCCTGCACAGGATGGCGTACCCCCGTGCCTTCGACCCGTTTTACCTGGCTACGGCAGGAATATCCGGTCGCCAGACAGCGATTACGCGGCAGTCGCTGCATAGCCTGATGCCAGGATAACTCATAGATCCCGAGCGAATTTTTATGGTTTTTCGCTTCATGTCCGTAAGTCCCTGCCATGCCGCAGCAACCCACGCTGACATTTTCCAGTTTCGCGCCAAAACGGGCAAATATCGCGGCCCATTGTGCTGGCGCGCCCGGCAAAGCGGTAACTTCGGTACAGTGACCAAAGAAATACCATGATTCACCGCTGACTGTAGCCACTGGCTGTGAGTCAAGTGCGCTTGCCAGCCATTCATTCGCCAGTAAGACGTTAAACTCGCCACGTTCCTCGCCCAGCGCCAGTTTATATTCATCGCGATAACAAAGTACCAGCGCCGGATCGACGCCCACCATTGGCATCCCCAGCTTCGCCATACGGTTGAGGAAATCCGCCGTCTTTTTCGCCGTCTTCGCAAAACGATTAAGAAAGCCTTTGATATGCTGGGCTTTGCCATTTGGCGAAAATGGCAGTAACACAGGCTGGAAACCTAATTTTTCGACCAGACGGACAAAATCCGCCACCACTTGCGCATCGTAATAGCTGGTAAAGGGGTCCTGCACCACCAACACCGTGCGCGCTTTCTGCTCTGCATTGAGAGCTTCAAGCTGTTCCAGCGTCATGTTTGCCGAGCGATGCCCCACCATTTGTTGTTGTAGCGAGGGGACTGACAGCAGTGGCAAATCAACCATGCCGATATGTTTTTCCGAGAGTTTGCGCACCAGCGGCTGGTTAATAAAGAAGTTAAAGGTTTTCGGCGCGCGTGCCATCAGCGGTGCGTAGCTCTCGACCGTAGCAACGAGGTGGTCGCGAAGCGGGCGTAAATAACGGGTGTGATAGAGCTGCAGAAAACGAGAGCGAAACTCCGGCACATCAATTTTGATGGGGCACTGGGTCGAACACGCTTTACAGGCCAGACAGCCCGACATAGCCTCTTTGACTTCGTGTGAGAAGTCGTATTCGCCTTTATTCGCATGCCAGCTATTGCGCGTGCGGGCAATTAACGTCCGTAAACTGACGCCGGATTCAGGCAGTTCTTGTTCCAGTTTGAGTGGGTCAACGCCGCGATCCGCCAACAAGCGCAGCCATTCACGCACCAGCGTTGCGCGCCCTTTCGGTGAATGAACCCGGTTCTGGGTGATCTTCATCGACGGACACATCGGACTACGGGCATCAAAGTTGAAGCATAAACCGTTGCCGTTACACTCCATCGCACCGCGCCACTGCTGGCGTACCGCAATGGGGATCTGCCGATCAAATGTACCGCGCTTCACCGCGTCCACTTTCATCATCGGCGCATCGAGACCTTCTGGCGGGCAAATCTTCCCTGGGTTGAGTCGGTTATGCGGGTCAAATGCCGCTTTCACTTTGCGCAGTTCTGCAAAAAGTTCCTCACCGAAAAACGCCGGGCTGTATTCAGCGCGAAAACCTTTGCCGTGCTCGCCCCACAACAAACCACCGTATTTCGCAGTCAGCGCCACCACGTCATCAGAGATTTGCTTCATCAAAATCTCTTGTTGTGGATCGCACATATCCAGTGCCGGACGGACGTGCAAGACACCTGCGTCGACGTGACCGAACATACCGTAGCTTAAGCCGTGGCTGTCGAGCAGCGCGCGAAATTCAGCAATATAATCGGCCAGATGTTCCGGCGGTACGCAGGTATCCTCAGCAAACGGAATTGGCTTGGCTGCTCCTTTGGCATTACCGAGCAGGCCGACAGCTTTTTTGCGCATCGCATAGATACGTTCAACACCTGCCAGCTCACTGCATACCTGCCAGCCGATCACACCTGCTTGCTGGCTGGCGATTAACTCATTCAGTCGCGCACAGAGTGCACTTACCCTCTCGTCAATCAGCGCCTCATCATCGCTGGCAAATTCAACAATATTCAGCCCGAGCATTTCTTTGTCAGGTACATCGGTAATCAACTCGCTGACGGAATGCCAGACAATATCTTCCCGCGCCAGATTCAGCACTTTTGAGTCAACCGTCTCTACCGAAAGCGCCCGCGCCTCAACCATAAACGGCGCGTTACGCAGCGCAGAGTCAAAAGAGTCATATTTGACGTTCACCAGACGGCGCACTTTAGGCAAGCGCGTAATATCCAGCCGCGCTTCGGTAATAAAGGCCAGCGTCCCTTCTGAACCCGTCAGAATGCGCGTCAGATCGAACTCGGTCATCTCATCGTTAAAGACATGACGCAGATCGTAACCGGTAAGAAAGCGGTTAAGCTTGGGGAAGTTGTCGATGATTAACTGGCGTTGCTGACGGCAACGTTGATAAACCGTGTTATAAATTCGCCCGATTGTGGTATTGGATTTACCCAGCGTTTCCGCCAGTTCGACGGGTAAAGGTTGCGTATCGAGAATATCGCCCCCCAACAACACCGCGCGTACGCCAAGTACGTGATCTGACGTTTTGCCATAGACCAGCGATCCCTGACCGGATGCATCGGTATTGATCATCCCGCCGAGCGTTGCCCGGTTGCTGGTGGAAAGTTCCGGCGCAAAAAAGTAGCCGAACGGTTTCAGGTACTGATTGAGTTGATCTTTTATCACCCCGGCCTCAACGCGCACCCAGCCCTCTTCAGGGTTAATTTCGATGATGCGGTTCATATGGCGGGACATATCAACAATAATCCCCTGGTTGAGCGCCTGACCGTTAGTGCCGGTGCCGCCGCCTCGGGGGGTAAAGATCAGCGATGAATAGCGTTCCTGCGCGGCAAGACGGGCGATCAGCGCCACATCTGCGGTTGAACGCGGAAATACCACCGCATCGGGGAGAAGTTGGTAAATACTGTTGTCGGTCGACATTGTCAAACGATCGGCATAACTTGTCGCCGTATCGCCGGTAAAACCTTGTTGCTCCAGCTCTTGCAAAAAATTAAGCACCAGTTGAACGACGCCGGGTGCCTGGGAAATCTGTGGAATCATTATATTGACCCTTTCCTGCGGTCTGTGATGTAGGTCGATACACTGTTCTTTCAGGCTGCTGCAATAGCGCACTGAAAGGTGATGTTTGTTTACTCTATGGATTTCGTGTTGCAGGAAGGCGGCAAGCGAGTGAACTCCAGGAGCTTACAATAGTAAGTGACTGGGGTGAACGAACGTAGCCGCAGCACATGCAATTTGAAATACGACGAGTAAATCGTTTGCGTGTTGCCTGAGTTGTTGTACCACATTTTTTTCTAACACGCCCATCAGAATTAAGGGCAGAATCGGCCTGTTAAAAACCGCTGAAATTGCTCATCATTATGCAGGTGAGTTTCGCGTGTTCACGTCGCGTCGACGATTTGACGCACAAAAAAGGTGAAAAGTAGTTATGGTAAATGTTCGTCAGCCCAGGGATGTCGCACAAATTCTGCTTTCGGTGCTCTTTTTAGCCATCATGATTGTGGCATGTCTGTGGATTGTACAACCCTTTATTCTCGGCTTTGCATGGGCTGGTACGGTGGTTATCGCCACCTGGCCGGTATTGTTACGTTTGCAAAAGTTCATGTTTGGTCGCCGCTCTCTCGCCGTTCTGGTGATGACGCTGTTATTAGTGATGGTGTTTATCATCCCTATTGCCTTGCTGGTTAACAGTATCGTCGACGGCAGCGGCCCGCTAATTAAAGCCATTTCCAGCGGTGACATGACGTTACCCGATCTGGCGTGGCTTAATACCATTCCGGTGATTGGCGCGAAGCTATATGCAGGCTGGCACAACTTGCTGGATATGGGGGGGACGGCGATCATGGCAAAAGTCCGTCCTTATATTGGCACCACCACCACCTGGTTCGTTGGGCAGGCGGCGCATATCGGGCGCTTTATGGTGCATTGTGCGCTGATGCTTCTCTTCAGCGCCCTGCTGTACTGGCGCGGTGAACAGGTGGCACAAGGCATTCGCCATTTTGCAACCCGTCTGGCAGGCGTTCGTGGAGATGCCGCCGTGCTGCTGGCGGCACAGGCTATCCGCGCGGTGGCGCTGGGTGTTGTGGTGACAGCGTTAGTACAGGCAGTGCTTGGCGGTATCGGCCTCGCCGTATCCGGCGTACCTTATGCAACTTTGCTCACGGTGTTAATGATCCTCTCCTGCCTTGTCCAGCTTGGACCGTTGCCGGTACTGATTCCGGCGATTATCTGGCTCTACTGGACTGGCGATACCACCTGGGGAACGGTATTGTTAGTGTGGAGCGCTGTGGTTGGCACGCTGGATAACGTCATCCGCCCAATGTTAATTCGCATGGGTGCCGATTTACCGCTGATCCTGATTCTCTCTGGCGTTATTGGTGGTTTGATTGCTTTCGGGATGATCGGCCTGTTTATTGGTCCGGTTCTGTTAGCCGTTTCCTGGCGTCTTTTTGCCGCGTGGGTGGAAGAAGTCCCACCGCCGACGGACCAACCGGAAGAAATTCTCGAAGAACTTGGCGAAATCGAGAAATCGAATAAGTAATTTCTCATCAGGCGGCTCTGCCGCCTGATTGTTAACCCCTGCTAATTGATATTTGCTTGCTCTTCCCCATATTTTCCTGCTTACCGCCATTCAGCTGGTAGTACCTGTCGCAAATTCTTTACAGTTTTTAAACTAATGAGACGAATCTGATCGACGCAAAAAGTCCGTATGCCTACTATTAGCTCACGGTTATAAATCAACATATTGATTTATAAGCATGGAAATCCCCTGAGTGAAACAACGAATTGCTGTGTGTAGTCTTTGCCCATCTCCCACGATGGGCTTTTTTTTAACATTTTTCCGCTTCGCCACCTCGCCCCTCACGCTTTCCAATAATGTTGCACAAGATACTGTGACTCTCTTCAAGCCGTCAGCAGGCTGATAATGTTATTTATATTTTATTGTTTATTTCATGCAGCCATTACACGATGAACGCTTATGAACTCCAGGCACTTCGCCATATTTTTGCCATGACTATTGATGAATGCGCGACCTGGATTGCCCAGACCGGTGACAGTGAAAGCTGGCGTCAGTGGGAAAATGGCAAATGCGCCATTCCTGATTGTGTAGTCGAGCAACTGTTGGCTATGCGTCAGCAACGAAAAAAACATCTTCATGCCATCATAGAGAAAATAAATAACCGCATCGGCAACAACACCATGCGTTTTTTCCCCGACTTAACCGCGTTTCAACAAGTCTACCCTGATGGCAATTTTATTGACTGGAAGATCTATCAATCGGTAGCCGCTGAATTATATGCACACGATCTGGAGCGGCTTTGTTAATTTCCCCACAGAAAGGAATTGTCGTTGTTACAACAATAATGAACGGATACTGACACAACATCGCTACACTTTTTAAAGCACCTTTGCTAAGTAGAACCTATGAAAAATCCCTATTACCCTACCGCACTGGGGTTGTATTTTAATTATCTGGTGCATGGTATGGGCGTCATTTTGATGAGCCTGAATATGGCCTCGCTGGAGACGCTTTGGCAGACTAATGCCGCGGGCGTCTCGATAGTTATCTCATCACTGGGCATTGGTCGATTAAGTGTCTTGCTTTTTGCAGGATTATTATCCGATCGCTTTGGTCGCCGCCCTTTTATCATGCTCGGGATGTGCTGCTATATGGCCTTCTTTTTTGGCATCCTGCACACCAATAACATCATTATCGCTTATGTTTTTGGCTTTCTGGCGGGAATGGCAAACAGTTTTCTCGATGCAGGCACCTATCCCAGTTTGATGGAAGCTTTTCCACGCTCACCGGGTACAGCCAATATTTTAATTAAAGCATTTGTTTCCAGCGGACAATTTTTATTACCGCTAATTATCAGCCTGTTAGTGTGGGCTGAACTGTGGTTCGGTTGGTCCTTTATGATTGCCGCAGGCATTATGTTTATTAACGCTCTGTTTTTATACCGTTGTACGTTCCCACCCCATCCGGGTCGTCACTTACCTGTCATAAAGAAAACCACCAGCTCTACGGAACATCGCTGTTCAATTATCGATTTAGCCAGTTATTCCCTATATGGCTATATCTCAATGGCAACGTTTTATCTGGTTAGCCAGTGGCTGGCACAATACGGACAATTTGTCGCTGGCATGTCATACACCATGTCGATCAAATTACTCAGTATCTACACCGTGGGTTCGCTGCTGTGTGTATTTATTACTGCTCCACTCATTCGTAATACCGTTCGCCCAACAACATTACTGATGCTGTACACCTTTATCTCATTTATCGCCCTGCTCACCGTCTGCCTGCATCCCACATTTTATGTGGTGATAATATTTGCTTTCGTCATCGGTTTTACCTCCGCAGGCGGTGTTGTACAAATTGGCCTGACGTTAATGGCGGAACGTTTTCCCTACGCTAAAGGAAAAGCAACGGGGATCTATTACAGTGCGGGCAGCATTGCAACATTTACCATTCCGTTGATTACGGCTCATCTTTCGCAAAGAAGTATTGCCGATATTATGTGGTTCGATACCGCCATCGCTGCTATCGGCTTTATACTGGCACTGTTTATTGGCTTACGCAGTCGCAAAGAAACGCGGCATCACACGCTAAAGGAAAATATCGCTCCGGGTGGGTAATGCAATATTCTTTTCAGGTTATGCAAGATCTTACGGATAAATAACTCTTTCTGCGCTAACTAAGGAAAATCGCGATCAAAAACAAACTATGACATGCAATATTCCTGGAAACATAAACTTTATGCCATGTACCCAGGGAAAATCATCTTCAGTATAGTAATTATGTAAACCGTCGGAGAACAATACGTACGGTAACGAAATTATCTTTCAGCAAGGAGCTGTGAAAATGTCTCAAAATAAGGCTTTCAGCACGCCATTTATCCTGGCTGTTCTTTGTATTTACTTCAGCTATTTCCTGCACGGCATTAGTGTTATTACGCTTGCCCAAAACATGACATCTTTGGCAGAAAAGTTTTCCACTGACAACGCGGGCATTGCCTATTTAATTTCCGGTATCGGATTGGGGCGATTGATCAGTATTTTATTCTTCGGAGTGATCTCCGATAAGTTTGGTCGTCGGGCGGTGATATTAATGGCAGTAATAATGTATCTGCTATTCTTCTTTGGTATTCCTGCTTGCCCGAATTTAACTCTCGCCTACTGTCTGGCAGTGTGCGTAGGTATCGCTAACTCAGCGCTGGATACGGGTGGCTACCCCGCGCTCATGGAATGCTTTCCGAAAGCCTCTGGTTCGGCGGTCATACTGGTTAAAGCGATGGTGTCATTCGGGCAAATGTTCTACCCAATGCTGGTGAGCTATATGTTGCTCAATAACATCTGGTACGGCTATGGGCTGATTATTCCGGGTATTCTGTTTGTACTGATCACGCTGATGCTGTTGAAAAGCAAATTCCCCAGCCAGTTGGTGGACGCCAGCGTAGCTAATGAATTACCGCAAATGAACAGCAAACCGTTAGTCTGGCTGGAAGGTGTTTCATCAGTACTGTTCGGTGTAGCCGCATTCTCGACCTTTTATGTGATTGTGGTGTGGATGCCCAAATATGCGATGGCTTTTGCTGGTATGTCAGAAGCTGAGGCATTAAAAACCATCTCTTATTACAGTATGGGTTCGCTGGTCTGTGTCTTTATTTTTGCCGCACTGCTGAAAAAAATGGTCCGGCCCATCTGGGCTAATGTATTTAACTCTGCACTGGCAACAATAACAGCTGCCATTATCTACCTGTACCCTTCTCCATTGGTGTGTAATGCCGGAGCCTTTGTTATCGGTTTCTCAGCAGCTGGCGGCATTTTACAGCTCGGCGTTTCGGTCATGTCAGAGTTTTTCCCAAAAAGCAAAGCCAAAGTCACCAGTATATATATGATGATGGGTGGACTGGCTAACTTTGTTATTCCGCTGATTACCGGTTATCTGTCGAACATCGGCCTGCAATATATCATTGTTCTCGATTTTACTTTCGCGCTGCTGGCCCTGATTACCGCAATTATTGTTTTTATCCGCTATTACCGCGTTTTCATTATTCCTGAAAATGATGTGCGGTTTGGCGAGCATAAATTTAGCACCCGGTTAAACACAATTAAGCATAGAGGTTAAAGGAGTTAATTATGGATGTTACCGCAAAATACGAATTGATTGGGTTGATGGCCTATCCCATCCGCCACAGTTTATCGCCTGAAATGCAGAATAAAGCCTTAGAAAAAGTGGGATTGCCATTTACCTATATGGCCTTTGAAGTGGATAACGATACTTTTCCCGCAGCAATTGAAGGATTAAAAGCCCTCAAAATGCGTGGAACTGGTGTGTCGATGCCGAACAAACAACTGGCGTGTGAATATGTTGATGAATTAACGCCAGCGGCCAAACTGGTGGGTGCAATCAACACCATCGTTAATGATGATGGCTATCTGCGTGGCTATAACACCGACGGCACGGGTCATATTCGCGCCATTAAAGAGAGCGGTTTTGATATCAAAGGCAAAACGATGGTGCTATTAGGGGCCGGTGGTGCCTCAACGGCAATTGGCGCGCAGGGGGCAATTGAAGGTTTAAAAGAAATTAAACTCTTTAACCGTCGGGATGAGTTCTTCGATAAAGCCCTCGCCTTCGCGCAGCGGGTTAACGAAAACACCGATTGCGTCGTGACAGTCACCGATCTCGCCGATCAGCAAGCCTTTGCTGAAGCCCTGGCTTCCGCCGACATTTTAACCAATGGCACCAAAGTGGGTATGAAACCCCTTGAGAATGAATCATTGGTTAATGATATCAGTCTGTTACATCCGGGACTTCTGGTCACTGAATGCGTGTATAACCCGCATATGACGAAGTTATTGCAGCAGGCGCAACAAGCGGGTTGCAAAACGATTGATGGATACGGCATGTTGTTGTGGCAAGGGGCTGAACAGTTCACGTTATGGACTGGCAAAGATTTCCCTCTGGAATATGTTAAACAGGTCATGGGGTTCGGTGCCTGACAGGCTGACCGCGTGCAGAAAGGGTAAAAAATGAAAACCGTAACTGTAAAAGATCTCGTCATTGGTACGGGCGCACCTAAAATCATCGTCTCGCTGATGGCGAAAGATATCGCCAGCGTGAAATCCGAAGCTCTCGCCTATCGTGAAGCGGACTTTGATATTCTGGAATGGCGTGTGGACCACTATGCCGACCTCTCCAATGTGGAGTCTGTCATGGCGGCAGCAAAAATTCTCCGTGAAACCATGCCAGAAAAACCGCTGCTGTTTACCTTCCGCAGTGCCAAAGAAGGCGGCGAGCAGGCGATTTCCACCGAGGCTTATATTGCACTCAATCGTGCAGCCATCGACAGTGGCCTGGTTGATATGATCGATCTGGAGTTATTTACCGGCGATGATCAGGTTAAAGAAACCGTCGCCTACGCCCACGCGCATGATGTGAAAGTTGTCATGTCCAACCATGACTTCCATAAAACGCCGGAAGCCGAAGAAATCATTGCCCGTCTGCGCAAAATGCAGTCCTTCGACGCCGATATTCCTAAGATTGCGCTGATGCCGCAAAGTACCAGCGATGTGCTGACGTTGCTTGCCGCGACCCTGGAGATGCAGGAGCAGTATGCCGATCGTCCAATCATCACGATGTCGATGGCAAAAACTGGCGTAATTTCTCGTCTGGCTGGTGAAGTATTTGGGTCGGCGGCAACTTTTGGTGCGGTAAAAAAAGCCTCTGCGCCAGGGCAAATCTCGGTAAATGATTTGCGTACGGTATTAACTATTTTACATCAGGCATAAGCAATAATATTTCGGCGGGAATACCCTCCCCCGCCGAACTAAAAAAAGTATTTTTAACCGTATTTAATAAAAATATTTCGTGAGTCTCTGTGCGCTAATTCTCCATCTGGCGTAGGGAAAATCACACCTGAATCAGGAATTAACAATGAAACCTGTAAAACCACCTCGTATTAATGGACGAGTGCCGGTCCTGTCGGCACAGGAAGCGGTGAATTATATTCCCGACGAAGCAACACTTTGTGTGTTAGGCGCTGGCGGCGGTATTCTGGAAGCCACCACGTTAATTACTGCTCTTGCTGATAAATATAAACAGACTCAAACACCACGTAATTTATCGATTATTAGTCCAACAGGGCTTGGCGATCGCGCCGACCGTGGTATTAGTCCGCTGGCACAAGAAGGTCTGGTGAAATGGGCATTATGCGGTCACTGGGGACAATCGCCGCGTATTTCTGATCTCGCAGAACAAAATAAAATTATTGCTTATAACTATCCACAAGGAGTACTTACACAAACCTTACGCGCCGCCGCAGCCCACCAGCCTGGTATTATTAGTGATATTGGCATCGGAACATTTGTCGATCCACGCCAGCAAGGCGGCAAACTGAATGAAGTCACTAAAGAAGACCTGATTAAACTGGTCGAGTTTGATAACAAAGAATATCTCTATTACAAAGCGATTGCGCCAGATATCGCCTTCATTCGCGCTACCACCTGCGACAGCGAAGGCTACGCCACTTTTGAAGATGAGGTGATGTATCTCGACGCATTGGTTATTGCCCAGGCGGTGCACAATAACGGCGGTATTGTGATGATGCAGGTGCAGAAAATGGTTAAGAAAGCCACGCTGCATCCTAAATCTGTCCGTATTCCGGGTTATCTGGTGGATATTGTGGTGGTCGATCCGGATCAAACCCAACTGTATGGCGGTGCGCCGGTTAACCGCTTTATTTCTGGTGACTTCACCCTTGATGACAGCACCAAACTTAGCCTGCCCCTAAACCAACGTAAATTAGTTGCACGGCGCGCATTATTCGAAATGCGCAAAGGCGCAGTGGGGAATGTCGGCGTCGGTATTGCTGACGGCATTGGCCTGGTCGCCCGGGAAGAAGGTTGTGCTGATGACTTTATTCTGACGGTAGAAACAGGTCCGATTGGCGGTATTACTTCACAGGGGATCGCCTTTGGCGCGAACGTGAATACCCGCGCCATTCTGGATATGACGTCCCAGTTTGATTTTTATCACGGTGGTGGTCTGGATGTTTGTT
This sequence comes from Escherichia sp. WS1451, assembly GCF_046487365.1. NCBI lineage: Bacteria > Pseudomonadati > Pseudomonadota > Gammaproteobacteria > Enterobacterales > Enterobacteriaceae > Escherichia > Escherichia sp. WS1451. The sequence continues at coordinate 286,905 of NZ_JBJQJP010000002.1, read as the reverse complement.
ATTTGAGTTTTGCTGAAGTCGACCAGCACGGTAACGTCGGCGTGCATAAATTCAATGGTAAAATCATGGGCACCGGTGGATTTATTGATATCAGTGCCACTTCGAAGAAAATCGTGTTCTGCGGCACATTAACTGCGGGCAGTTTAAAAACAGAAATTACCGACGGCAAATTAAATATCGTCCAGGAAGGACGGGTGAAGAAATTTATTCGGGAACTACCGGAAATAACTTTCAGCGGAAAAATCGCTCTCGAGCGAGGGCTGGATGTTCGTTATATCACTGAGCGCGCTGTATTCACGTTAAAAGAAGACGGCCTGCATTTAATCGAAATCGCTCCTGGCGTCGATTTACAAAAAGATATTCTCGACAAAATGGATTTCACCCCAGTGATTTCGCCAGAACTCAAACTGATGGACGAAAGATTATTTATCGATGCGGCGATGGGTTTTGTCCTGCCTGAAGCGGCTCATTAACAGGAGTATAATGATGGATTTTTCTTTAACTGAAGAACAAGAACTGCTGCTGGCCAGTATTCGCGAACTGATTACGACTAACTTTCCGGAAGAGTATTTCCGCACCTGCGATCAAAACGGGACATACCCGCGTGAGTTTATGCGGGCACTGGCGGATAACGGTATTTCCATGCTTGGCGTGCCGGAAGAATTTGGTGGTATCCCTGCGGATTACGTCACCCAAATGCTGGCGCTGATGGAAGTGTCAAAATGCGGTGCTCCGGCATTTTTGATTACCAACGGTCAATGTATTCACAGTATGCGCCGTTTCGGTTCTGCAGAGCAGCTACGTAAAACGGCAGAGAGCACACTGGAAACGGGTGATCCCGCCTATGCCCTGGCATTGACGGAGCCAGGCGCAGGCTCAGACAACAACAGTGCCACTACCACTTACACGCGTAAAAACGGCAAGGTTTACATCAACGGACAGAAAACCTTTATTACCGGTGCGAAAGAGTATCCATATATGCTGGTGTTGGCGCGCGATCCGCAACCGAAAGATCCGAAAAAGGCCTTTACTCTGTGGTGGGTCGACTCCAGTAAGCCCGGCATTAAAATCAATCCACTGCATAAAATCGGCTGGCATATGCTCAGCACCTGCGAAGTCTATCTCGACAACGTGGAAGTTGAAGAGAGCGACATGGTGGGCGAAGAAGGAATGGGTTTCCTCAATGTGATGTACAACTTTGAGATGGAGCGCCTGATCAACGCCGCGCGCAGCACCGGCTTTGCCGAATGCGCATTCGAAGATGCCGCCCGCTATGCCAACCAGCGTATCGCTTTTGGTAAGCCCATTGGTCATAACCAGATGATCCAGGAAAAACTGGCGCTGATGGCGATTAAGATCGACAACATGCGCAACATGGTGCTGAAAGTGGCATGGCAAGCCGATCAGCATCAGTCACTGCGCACCAGCGCGGCGCTGGCAAAACTGTACTGCGCACGTACCGCAATGGAAGTCATTGATGATGCGATTCAAATCATGGGCGGTCTGGGCTATACCGATGAGGCGCGCGTCTCCCGCTTCTGGCGTGATGTCCGTTGTGAACGTATCGGCGGCGGTACAGACGAAATTATGATTTACGTAGCGGGTCGGCAGATCCTGAAAGATTATCAGAACAAATAATCTGCAGGCGGCGCAGCTTCTTAACAAACTGCGCCGCCAGATTTATCCGGCAAGACTTACCGGTTGAGGAAATTCAGATAAGATTTCTTGTTCCGCAAAACAGTTTTTAAATTGCCTGCGGTAATCGCTGGGCGAACAGCCGACATGGCGCAAAAACAGTTTGGCAAAGTGATCGACATTTTCATAACCCACACGCCAGGAGATCTCTGCCTGTGATAATTCAGTATTAGTGAGTGACCATTTCGCTTCCGTCATACGCCGTTGAATAACATAGTTAATAGGGGAAATACGATACTCTTTGGTAAATTCATGGCAGATATAACTGACGCTGGCACGAAATTTTTTCGATAACTGCTCTAAAGTGATTTTTTCGCGATAGTTATTATTCAGATAGAAAAGAATATCTTTTATCAGAACATCTTTTTTAATATACCCCTGCTCCGAACGATAAGCATTTTTAAAGTTTTCGTAATAAAGAATTGCTAACGTATAGGCAAATGCGTCCCATAACGAAGATGTTTGGCTATTTTTACTTTGCGGCAAAATCACACTTAGCTCATTAAATAAGGTTTTAATGACTTCTTTTCCCTGCCCTGCGGCAATTACCGGGCAAGAATGCGGTTGCAGTAGCTGATTTTCCTCAGCCCCCTGAAACTGAAAGCCGTACAGCGCACAGGTACACGTCGTTGCCGGATCGTTAACGTCAGAGGCCACCGCATGCAGCCTGCCACGTTCTATCACCACAATGTCATCGGCATGCGCGACATATAACGAAGAATCGATGGTAAACCTTGCTACCCCTTTCTTGACGTAAATCAACTCGGTTTCATTGTCATGAACGTGATGTCCGGACTCCCATTTTGGATCATCGCTAAATGCAAAACGTGAAAGCCGTGGCGTTTTACCGGCGACAAACAGCGTTTCGCTGGCGTTATCAAAACAGCGTTGATACATGACAACCTCCCTATTCCATGAGCAAGCAAAAACAATATATGCCGGATAAAATACGGCGTGTATTGCGGTTATACAACCGCGTTTAGCGAGAGCTAAACAAGATTATTTACACTGAATGCAAGATTGTACGGTCATGGAATAACAACATTGCCGCAAATTGCACTTTTGTTTTAGCGATCGCATTTTTTTTGCAAGATTGTTGGCAAGGAAAACAGCTTGCTCCGTCGAAAACCCCGCACCGCTATCGCACACTATTTTCAGGCCATATTTACCTTCCATCGGAGATGGTTCCGTATGCGACTCACAGGAGAAATCATGAAAATAATAACCTGCTTTAAGCTGGTGCCTGAAGAACAGGACATTGTTGTCACTCCAGAATATACCCTGAATTTCGACAATGCCGACGCCAAAATCAGCCAGTTCGATCTCAATGCCATTGAAGCTGCAAGCCAGCTTGCATCAGATGACGATGAGATAGCCGCGCTGACCATTGGTGGCTCATTGTTGCAGAACTCGAAAGTGCGAAAAGACGTGCTATCCCGCGGGCCGCATAGCCTGTATTTGGTGCAGGATGCGCAACTTGAACATGCACTGCCTCTCGATACCGCAAAGGCGCTGGCGGCAGCAGTTGAAAAGATCGGCTTCGATTTACTGATCTTTGGTGAAGGTTCCGGCGACCTTTATGCCCAGCAGGTTGGCTTGCTGGTCGGAGAAATTCTGCAACTTCCGGTGATTAATGCAGTGAGTGCTATTCAGCGTCAGGGCAATACACTGGTGATTGAACGCACGCTTGAAGATGATGTTGAAGTTATTGAGCTCTCTGTTCCAGCCGTGCTCTGCGTCACCTCCGATATTAACATGCCACGCATTCCTTCGATGAAAGCCATTCTCGGCGCGGGTAAAAAACCGGTAAATCAGTGGCAGGCAAGTGACATTGGCTGGAGCCAGAGCGCACCACTTGCTGAACTGACCGGTATTCGCGTACCGCCGCAAACAGAACGTAAGCACATCATTCTCGATAACGATTCGCCGGAGGCCATTGCCGAGCTGGCGGAACATCTGAAGAAAGCCCTGAACTGAAGCCTACGGAGAAGAAACGATGAGTCAATTAAACAGCGTCTGGGTCTTTAGCGATAATCCTGAACGTTATGCTGAACTGTTTGGCGGCGCTCAGCAATGGGGCCAACAGGTGTATGCCATTGTCCAAAATACCGAGCAGGCGCAGGCAGTTATGCCTTATGGGCCAAAATGCATTTATGTTCTTGAGCAAAACGACGCGCTGCAACGTACTGAAAATTACGCCGAAAGCATTGCTGCCCTGCTGAAAGATAAACACCCCGCTATGTTGCTGTTGGCCGCGACGAAACGTGGTAAAGCTCTGGCAGCACGGTTAAGTGTGCAACTGAATGCGGCGCTGGTGAACGATGCCACTGCGGTGGATATTGTCGATGGTCACATTTGCGCCGAACACCGGATGTATGGCGGGTTAGCGTTCGCTCAGGAAAAGATCAACAGCCCGCTGGCGATCATTACCCTTGCACCCGGTGTTCAGGAACCGTGCACCCGTGATATCTCTCATCAGTGCCCGACAGAAACGGTACCTTATGTTGCCCCGCGTCATGAAATTCTCTGTCGCGAACGCCGTGCGAAAGCGGCAAGCAGCGTGGACCTGAGCAAAGCAAAACGTGTGGTTGGCGTCGGTCGTGGTCTGGCGGCGCAGAATGACCTGAAAATGGTCCACGAACTGGCGGCAGTGCTGAATGCTGAAGTCGGCTGTTCACGTCCAATTGCCGAAGGCGAGAACTGGATGGAGCGTGAACGTTATATCGGTGTCTCCGGCGTGTTGCTGAAATCCGATCTCTACCTGACGCTGGGGATCTCCGGGCAGATCCAGCATATGGTTGGCGGCAACGGCGCAAAAGTGATTGTCGCCATCAATAAAGATAAAAATGCGCCAATCTTCAACTATGCCGACTACGGTCTGGTGGGCGATATCTACAAAGTCGTCCCTGCCCTGATTAGCCAGTTGAGTCGCTAATTCCCTTTCAACCACATCTCCCGCTGTAAACGCAGCGGGAAGGGAGCATAACGCATGTCGGATGACAAATTTGATGCCATTGTGGTCGGTGCGGGCGTTGCCGGTAGCGTTGCCGCACTGGTCATGGCGCAAGCCGGGCTGGATGTCCTGGTGATAGAACGCGGCGACAGTGCCGGATGTAAAAACATGACCGGCGGGCGTCTTTATGCCCACACACTTGAAGCGATTATTCCAGGCTTTGCAGCATCAGCGCCGGTAGAACGCAAGGTCACACGCGAGAAAATCTCCTTCTTAACCGATGAGAGTGCCGTTACCCTCGATTTTCACCGCGAGCAACCAGATGTTCCGCAACACGCGTCTTATACCGTATTGCGTAATCGTCTGGACCCGTGGTTGATGGAACAAGCCGAACAGGCTGGCGCGCAGTTTATCCCGGGCGTTCGTGTCGATGCGCTGGTTCGTGAAGGAAATAAGGTCACTGGCGTCCAGGCTGGGGATGATATTCTCGAAGCGAATGTGGTGATTCTGGCTGATGGCGTTAACTCGATGCTTGGCCGCTCGCTGGGAATGGTTCCCGCTTCCGATCCGCATCATTACGCTGTTGGTGTTAAAGAGGTTATTGGCCTCACACCAGAACAGATCAAGGATCGCTTTAATATTACGGGCGAGGAAGGTGCCGCCTGGCTGTTTGCCGGTTCCCCTTCTGACGGCCTGATGGGCGGCGGATTCCTCTATACCAATAAGGATTCCATATCGTTGGGGCTGGTTTGTGGGTTGGGTGATATCGCCCATGCGCAAAAAAGCGTGCCACAAATGCTGGAAGATTTTAAACAACACCCCGCCATTCGCCCGCTGATTAGCGGAGGCAAACTGCTTGAATATTCCGCGCATATGGTGCCGGAGGGCGGTCTGGCAATGGTGCCGCAGCTGGTTAACGATGGCGTGATGATCGTTGGTGACGCCGCAGGCTTCTGCCTGAATTTGGGTTTTACAGTTCGCGGCATGGATTTAGCCATTGCATCAGCTCAGGCTGCCGCCACAACAGTGATTGCAGCCAAAGAACGCGCGGATTTCTCCGCCAGCAGTCTGGCGCAATACAAACGTGAGCTGGAACAAAGTTGTGTTATGCGCGATATGCAGCATTTCCGCAAGATCCCGGCGCTGATGGAAAATCCGCGCCTGTTTAGTCAGTATCCGCGCATGGTCGCCGACATCATGAACGAGATGTTCACCATTGACGGCAAACCAAACCAGCCGGTACGCAAAATGATCATGGGACACGCGAAGAAAATTGGGCTGATCAACTTGCTGAAAGATGGCATTAAGGGAGCAACCGCGCTATGAGCCAGAACGCTACGGTTAACGTCGACATCAAATTAGGCGTCAATAAATTCCATGTTGATGAGGGCCACCCGCATATCATTTTGGCGGCAAATCCCGATATCAATGAATTCCGTAAATTAATGAAAGCCTGCCCTGCCGGACTTTATAAGCAGGATGATGCCGGCAACATTCATTTTGATTCTGCCGGTTGTCTGGAGTGCGGCACCTGTCGGGTGCTGTGCGGTAACACTATTCTCGAACAGTGGCAATATCCCGCAGGCACCTTCGGTATTGATTTTCGCTACGGCTAATCATGCATCCCACAGGCCCGCATCTCGGGCCTGATGTTCTGTTTCGAGAGTCCAAAATGAAAGTGACATTAACGTTCAACGAACAACGTCGTGCGGCGTATCGTCAGCAAGGGTTATGGGGCGATGCTTCGCTGGCCGATTACTGGCAGCAGACCGCTCGTGCGATGCCAGACAAAATTGCCGTGGTCGATAATCATGGTGCAACGTACACCTATAGCGCGCTCGATCACGCCGCGAGCTGTCTGGCAAACTGGATGTTAGCGAAGGGTATTGAATCAGGCGATCGCATCGCATTTCAACTGCCAGGCTGGTGTGAATTTACCGTTATCTATCTTGCCTGCCTGAAAACCGGTGCGGTTTCCGTGCCGCTGTTACCTTCCTGGCGGGAAGCAGAACTGGTGTGGGTGCTCAATAAGTGTCAGGCAAAAATGTTCTTTGCACCGACGTTGTTTAAACAAACGCGTCCGGTAGATTTAATCCTGCCACTGCAAAATCAGCTTCCACAACTACAACAAATTGTCGGCGTGGACAAACTGGCTCCCGCCACCTCTTCCCTCTCATTAAGTCAGATTATCGCCGACAATACTCCTCTGACCACGGCGATAACGGTCCACGGCGATGAATTAGCCGCGGTGCTGTTTACCTCCGGAACCGAGGGTCTGCCAAAGGGCGTGATGCTAACGCATAACAATATTCTCGCCAGTGAGCGGGCTTATTGCGCGCGGCTGAATCTGAACTGGCAGGATGTCTTTATGATGCCTGCGCCACTTGGTCACGCAACGGGCTTTCTGCATGGCGTAACAGCACCTTTTTTGATTGGTGCTCGCAGCGTGTTGTTAGATATTTTCACTCCTGATGCGTGTCTCGCGCTGCTTGAGCAGCAGCGTTGCACCTGTATGCTCGGCGCAACGCCGTTTGTCTATGATCTTTTGAATTTACTAGAGAAACAACCCGCAGACCTTTCAGCGCTGCGCTTCTTTCTTTGCGGAGGTACCACAATCCCCAAAAAAGTGGCGCGAGAATGCCAGCAGCGCGGCATTAAATTATTAAGTGTTTATGGTTCCACAGAAAGTTCGCCGCATGCGGTGGTGAATCTCGACGATCCTTTGCCGCGCTTTATGCACACCGACGGTTACGCTGCCGCAGGTGTAGAGATTAAAGTGGTCGATGACGCACGCAAGACTTTACCGCCAGGTTGCGAAGGTGAAGAAGCCTCGCGTGGCCCCAATGTGTTTATGGGGTATTTTGATGAACCTGAATTAACCGCCCGTGCGCTGGATGAAGAAGGCTGGTATTACAGCGGCGATCTCTGCCGCATGGATGCGGCTGGCTATATAAAAATAACCGGGCGCAAGAAAGATATTATTGTCCGCGGCGGCGAAAATATTAGCAGCCGTGAAGTAGAAGATATTTTATTGCAGCATCCTAAAATTCACGATGCTTGTGTGGTTGCAATGCCCGATGAACGCTTAGGTGAACGTTCATGCGCTTATGTCGTGCTGAAAGCACCGCATCATTCATTATCGCTGGAAGATGTAGTGGCATTTTTTAGCCGTAAACGGGTCGCGAAATATAAATATCCTGAACATATCGTGGTAATCGAAAAACTACCGCGCACTGCCTCAGGTAAAATACAAAAGTTTTTGTTAAGGAAAGATATTATGCGGCGATTAACTCAGGATGTCTGTGAAGAGATTGAATAAGTTTCATCTTCGGGGATCACATAAACCCGGCGACAAAACGCCGCCGGGGATTTATTTTATTTCTTCAGTTCAGCCAGGCTTAACCAGGTTTGCACCACAGTATCCGGGTTCAGAGACAGGCTATCGATCCCCTCTTCCATCAACCATGCGGCAAAGTCTTCGTGGTCGGACGGACCCTGACCGCAAATCCCGACATATTTGCCCTGTTTCTTCGCGGCACGAATCGCCATCGACAGCAGTGCTTTCACCGCATCGTTGCGCTCATCGAACAGTTCAGATACCACGCCGGAGTCACGATCCAGACCGAGCGCCAGCTGCGTCATGTCGTTTGAGCCAATTGAGAAGCCGTCGAAATATTCGAGGAACTGCTCTGCCAGCAAGGCGTTGGACGGAATTTCACACATCATGATGATTTTCAGCCCGTTCTCACCACGTTTCAGCCCCTGACGCGCCAGTTCGTCAACCACCGCTTTCGCCTGATCTACGGTACGCACGAACGGGATCATGATCTCAACGTTGGTCAGCCCCATGTCGTTGCGCACACGTTTCACTGCTTCACACTCCAGCGCGAAGCAGTCGCGGAAGCTGTCGGAAACATAGCGGCCCGCGCCACGGAAGCCGAGCATCGGGTTCTCTTCATCTGGCTCGTAACGCTCACCACCGACCAGGTTGGCATATTCGTTCGATTTAAAATCAGAGAGACGGACAATGACGCGCTTCGGATAAAACGCGGCACCCAGCGTCGCGATCCCTTCAGTCAAACGCCCAACGTAAAATTCACGCGGAGAATCAAAACCTTTCATCATCTCGCGGATTTCGTTTTGCAACTGCGGTTCCTGATCGTCAAACTCAAGCAGTGCGCGTGGGTGGACGCCAATCATACGGTTGATGATAAATTCCAGACGCGCAAGTCCCACGCCTTCGTTCGGCAGGCAGGCGAAGTCGAAAGCACGGTCCGGGTTACCGACGTTCATCATCACCTTCAACGGCAGGTCCGGCATCGTTTCTACGCTGGAGCTTTTCACGCTAAATTCCAGCAACTCCGCATAGACATAACCGGTATCACCTTCGGCACAAGAAACAGTGACGTTCTCACCGTCTTTCATCCGTTCTGTTGCATCTCCACAGCCCACTACCGCCGGAATGCCCAGTTCACGAGCGATGATCGCCGCGTGACAGGTACGACCGCCACGGTTGGTGACGATGGCAGATGCTTTCTTCATGATCGGTTCCCAGTCCGGGTCGGTCATGTCAGTAACCAGCACGTCGCCAGGTTCGATGCGGTTCATTTCGCTGATGTCATGGATGACTTTCACCGGACCCGCGCCGATGCGATGACCGATAGCACGGCCTTCGGCGATAATCTTACCCTGTGAATGCAGCGTATAACGCTCCATGACCTGACCGCGTGAGCGCACGGTTTCCGGACGCGCCTGCACAATGAACAGTTTGCCGGTGTGGCCATCTTTCGCCCACTCAATATCCATCGGGCGACCGTAGTGTTTCTCAATTTGTACGGCCTGTTTTGCCAGTTCCTGCACTTCTTCGTTGGTCAGCGAGAAGATGTCACGCTGTTCCTGCGGTACGTCTTCGATTTTAACCTGCTTGCCGTGCTCCTGGGTCGGCGCGTAAACCATGCGGATTTTTTTCGACCCCATGGTGCGGCGCACGATAGCCGGGCGATTCGCCGCCAGTGTCGGTTTGTGCACGTAAAACTCATCCGGGTTAACCGCACCCTGCACGACCATTTCACCAAGGCCCCATGCGGAAGTGATAAACACCACCTGGTCAAAGCCGGATTCGGTATCAATGGAGAACATCACGCCAGAAGATGCGAGGTCGGAGCGCACCATCCGCTGAACACCGGCGGAGAGCGCCACGCCACGGTGATCGTAACCCTGGTGCACACGATAAGAGATGGCGCGATCGTTAAACAGAGAAGCAAATACATGTTTCACTGCCACGAGAACGGCGTCAAAACCCTGAACGTTGAGGAAAGTTTCCTGCTGACCGGCAAAAGAAGCGTCCGGCATATCTTCTGCAGTAGCGGAGGAACGCACCGCAAACGAAGCGTTTTCGTCATCGGCGGAAAGCTGTGCATAGGCTTCGCGGATGGCGTTTTCCAGCTCAGGCTGGAAGGGAGTGTCGATAATCCACTGGCGGATTTGCGCGCCCGCTTTCGCAAGCTGGGTAACATCGTCAATATCCGTTTTATCCAGCAGTTCATAAATGCGCTGGTTTACGCCGCTTTGGTCCAGAAACTGGTTAAACGCGTCGGCGGTTGTGGCGAAACCATTCGGAACGGAAACACCCATTCCGGAAAGGTTAGTAATCATTTCACCCAGGGAGGCATTTTTGCCCCCAACCCTGTCTACATCATTCATGCCGAGTTGGTTATACCAAAGCACCAGCGGTGACGAGCCATTGTTGGACATCGAACAATCCTTTTGTGATAAATGAACGGTTTGAGAAACACATTTCTGCGCATTTATCTTTGCATATTTAACCGGATGAAAAAAACGGTGAATCGTTCAAGCAAATATATTTTTTTACTTTTTAAGACTGATCCCAGCGTTGCGCAAATCTGCTCTCTTCGACAATTTCCACATAAACCATCGGTATAAACGAAACCATAAAAATGAAATGCTGTTTTCATAAAAAATAAAATTGAAGGTTCATTTATAAACCAGACATAACGTTCTACGCTTCTGTGCGTTTTTAATTTATGCTTTCATAGAATTATGTCTACATCACGGGAAGAACAAAATGGATAATGCTGTTGATCGCCACGTTTTTTATATTTCTGATGGTACGGCAATAACTGCGGAGGTATTAGGACACGCAGTAATGTCACAATTTCCCGTCACTATCAGCAGCATTACGCTGCCGTTTGTCGAAAATGAGAGCCGTGCACGGGCAGTGAAGGATCAGATTGACGCAATTTATCACCAGACAGGCGTGCGCCCGCTGGTCTTCTACTCCATCGTGTTGCCGGAGATTCGCGCCATCATCTTGCAAAGTGAGGGCTTTTGCCAGGATATCGTTCAGGCGCTGGTTGCCCCGCTACAACAAGAGATGCAACTGGATCCCACGCCGATTGCTCATCGTACCCATGGCCTGAACCCTAATAACCTCAATAAATATGATGCGCGTATTGCGGCGATTGATTACACCCTTGCCCATGACGACGGCATTTCGTTGCGCAATCTGGACCAGGCTCAGGTGATCCTGCTCGGTGTTTCTCGCTGTGGTAAAACCCCCACCAGTCTGTATCTGGCAATGCAATTTGGTATCCGCGCGGCAAACTACCCCTTTATTGCCGACGATATGGATAATCTGGTGCTACCCGCGTCGCTCAAACCGCTTCAGCACAAATTGTTCGGCCTGACTATCGACCCGGAACGTCTGGCGGCGATTCGCGAGGAACGTCGGGAGAACAGTCGCTATGCCTCGCTTCGTCAGTGCAGGATGGAAGTCGCGGAAGTGGAAGCGTTGTACCGTAAAAATCAGATCCCGTGGATTAACAGTACCAATTATTCGGTAGAAGAGATTGCCACCAAGATCCTCGATATCATGGGCCTTAGCCGCCGAATGTACTAGAAAACTAGTGCATTGGCTTGCTTTTTTGTTATCATGCTAACCACCCGGCGAGGTGTGACACACCTCGCACTTGAAATCAGCTGCGATTGGTTTATCGTGATGCGCATCACTTCCCGGTAGTCCTGCCGTAGAAGCAACAAATTTCTGAGACTTGTAATGAACAGAACTGACGAACTCCGTACTGCGCGTATTGAGAGCCTGGTAACGCCCGCCGAACTCGCGCTACGGTATCCCGTAACGACTGGCGTCGCCACCCATGTCACCGACTCCCGCCGCAGAATTGAAAAAATACTGAATGGTGAAGATAAGCGACTGTTGGTCATTATTGGCCCCTGCTCGATCCACGATCTCACCGCTGCGATGGAGTACGCCACCCGTCTGCAGTCGCTGCGCAACCAGTACCAGCCACGGCTGGAAATCGTAATGCGCACCTATTTTGAAAAACCACGAACTGTTGTCGGCTGGAAAGGACTCATCTCCGATCCGGATTTAAACGGCAGCTATCGGGTAAATCACGGTCTGGAGCTGGCGCGCAAATTACTTTTACAGGTAAATGAGCTGGGCGTCCCTACCGCGACTGAGTTCCTCGATATGGTGACCGGTCAGTTTATTGCTGATTTAATCAGTTGGGGCGCGATTGGCGCACGTACTACCGAAAGTCAGATCCACCGTGAAATGGCTTCGGCACTCTCCTGTCCGGTAGGTTTTAAAAATGGTACCGATGGCAACACGCGGATTGCCGTAGATGCTATCCGCGCAGCCCGCGCCAGCCATATGTTCCTCTCGCCAGACAAAAACGGTCAGATGACCATCTATCAGACCAGTGGCAACCCGTATGGCCATATTATTATGCGTGGCGGCAAAAAACCGAATTACCATGCCGATGATATCGCCGCAGCCTGCGATACGCTGCACGAGTTTGATTTACCTGAACATCTGGTGGTGGATTTCAGCCACGGTAACTGCCAGAAGCAGCACCGTCGCCAGTTAGAAGTTTGTGAGGATATTTGTCAGCAAATCCGCAATGGCTCTACGGCGATTGCTGGAATTATGGCGGAAAGTTTCCTGCGCGAAGGAACGCAAAAAATCGTCGGCGGTCAGCCGCTCACTTACGGTCAATCGATTACCGACCCGTGTCTGGGCTGGGAAGATACCGAACGCCTGGTCGAAAAACTCGCCTCTGCGGTTGATACCCGCTTCTGAATGCGTGCCCATTCCTGACGGAATGGGCATTTCTGCGCAACTTGTTGTCTTCTCAACACATTACTGCTTGCTCTGTCCCGCTATAATATTGATAATAAGAATCATTGTTATATCAATTATTATTATTTTTTATGCGTTATACGGATAGCAGAAAACTCACGCCTGAAACGGATGCCAATCACAAGACCGCTTCCCCGCAGCCCATTCGGCGAATTACCAGCCAGACACTGTTAGGTCCGGATGGCAAACTGATTATCGATCATGACGGGCAAGAATATCTGCTCCGTAAAACTCAGGCTGGCAAGCTGCTGTTGACCAAGTAGCCTTTAACTCGAGCAGCTGACTTCCAGCCGTTTACCCCAGTCAGGTGGACGACTGACGTAGTCATCATCTCTGTCGCTGAAAGGATTTCGCAACGCCTCATGCAGGCGGTGCAATTCCGTCATATCACCCTTTTCTGCCGCTTCAATCGCCCGTTGCGCCAACCAGTTGCGCAACACCAGAGTTGGGTTAACGCTTTGCATCAGCTGCTGACGCTCACTATCGGTAACCTCGTCTTGTTGCAAACGTACCCGATAACGGGCAAACCAGTCATCAAATGCCGCACGATCAATAAACTCATCACGTAGCGGTGACGCCGCGCTGTGCTGCTCGGTCAGACTCAGCATGCGGAATGTGCGGGTATAATCGCTGCGCTCTCGCGCCATCAGACTGAATAATTCATTCAGTAGCGCGTTATCCTCTTTTTGCTCCGTCATGAAGCCCAGTTTCTGCCGCATCCGTTGTCCATAATGCGTCAACAAAACCTGCTGATAGCTGTCCAGGGCCTCATTCAGGGCATCTACGGCAACAAATGGTGACAATGTCTGCGCCAGACGCTGTAAATTCCACAACGCGACAGCAGGTTGATTATCAAAGCTATAACGCCCTTGATGATCCGAGTGATTACAAATAAAACCGGGTTCGTAATCATCAAGAAAACCAAACGGCCCGTAATCAAGCGTCAGCCCCAGCAGCGACATGTTGTCGGTATTCATCACCCCATGAGCAAAGCCGACCGTCTGCCATTGGGCAATTAGCGATGCGGTACGTGCGACAACATCGCTAAACCAGAGACGGTATTTGTCCTCATCATCTTCAAGATGTGACCAGTAATGACGAATGGCAAAGTCAGCCAACTGACGAACCTTTTCCGGCTCGCGGCGATAGTAAAAATGTTCGAAATGACCAAAGCGCAGATGACTTGGTGCCACACGCATCAACATCGCGCCTGGCTCCACCGTTTCCCGATACACTGGCGAATCGCTGGTGACGATACTTAACGCGCGAGTCGTCGGAATGCCCAGATAATGCATCGCCTCACTGGCGAGACTTTCTCGTATCGTCGAACGTAAAACCGCCCGTCCATCACCCATTCGCGAATAAGGCGTCAGGCCAGCACCTTTCAGATGCCAGTCCATTGTAGTGCCATCAGCAAGCAGTTGTTCGCCGAGTAAAATGCCGCGCCCATCACCCAGTTGGCCCGCCCAGACGCCGAACTGATGACCACTGTAAACCTGCGCCAGTGGTGACATACCAGGCAGTAGGGTTTCGCCGCCCCAGACACCTGCGCCATTTTTAAACAGCGACGATGGAATACTCAGCGTGTTAGCCAGTTCGGCATTATGCCAAATCAGCCGGGCATTATTTAAAGGCGTAGGGGAAAGTGCTGTATAGGTTTCTGGCAATTCATCGCACCAGCGGGTAATAAAAGACAGGGTCATAGATCCTCCTGTTTGATAGTGTAGACGGTTACTCTCGTCTTAAACACCAGCAAACAGGAGGGTTATCGCTGAACCAACGTCGTTATCTGATTTACAGGAACGGCAGGCCACAGGCATCCCTGGAGAGCATGGAAATCAAAGGGGGTAATCTGTGCCATTATTTCTGGCGTATCAATGCCCCCCGCGATGATGCAATTGCAACATGGGGAAATTTGCGCCTGGATCGCACGAATAAACGGTTCGAAGGAGCGATGCGTGATTTGTTGCTGAATAAAACTTTTATCCAGCATGACGCGGGTGAAAAGACCATCAAAAACCGCTCTCATTGTGCTATTGCCTGCGCCCAAATTACCTAACACAAGGGGATACATTTGCGATAAGGACAAAAGATCGCGATTATCTTTTCCTTCATCGAGATGCGGGTAATTCTCATTAATCAACAGTTCAATAAACGGATATTTTAATAGTTCGCCCGCGTAATTATCCCTGTCTAATAATAAAGTAGCCACTTGTGGGGTTAAATTAAGCCAGGCAAAGAGTTTATGTTGAATAAAAAAGTGTTGGCATGATTTTAGCAATTCCAACTGCTCAGAAAATAATTGCCAATGTTGCTCCTCGGTAAGTTGCGCTATAACCCGACTCGTCGGTATACGAACCGTACCATCTTCACTGGAGAAATGGGTAATTAACTCAACACCGACAAGGTCTTGCTGGTTATCTCTTATCGGCAGGAAATAGCAATCAGAATGATAAAGATTCTCCAAAAAAATCTTCATGGTAACCGTCCCTCTCGAAGGATGTTTTTCAGTATCCGGCTAAAAGGGATGAGGCCATAAGACATAACAATTACAGAAGGAGTAACTTTCATTTGTTCCATGTTAACCACTTTTTCAGGGGTCCTTTTATTAGATTATCCTGATTATAAACGAATAATCCATTTACGGAATTTTTGTCTGTAAAATACTACTGTATTCAGGAGTAAATGGACGGAGATGTATCATCGCCGTCCATTTTTCGACATACTAGATTCGTCTCGCCTGCCAGAAATTTTTCTGCCAATAAACATTATCGAGTGAGGAACGCATCACTCCCTTGCTGGTAGAGGCGTGGATAAATTGGTTGTTGGTATCATAAATACCTACATGCAAACCATTTTGTCCGGAGCCCGTTTTGAAAAAGACCAGGTCACCAGGCAGCAACTCGTCTTTATCAATTTGCGTGCCGATAGAGGCTTGTTCTTTGGTTTCTCGGGGCAGCTGCAAATCGAAACGATCGCGCATCGTCACAACCACAAACCCCGAACAGTCCACACCGCGCCGCGTCATGCCACCATAACGATACGGCGTGCCATGCCAGCTCTGTAGCTGGTCGTTCAAACCGGCAATAACGGTAATCGAATCAGAAAGTCTGGCATTTGGCGGCGGTGCTTTATGGTGGCTACACCCGGCCAGAAACAGTGCTGTGATCAAAATAAGGCAGAAACGCATTCCGTACGGTTCCTCTGTTTTTTATTCTTGCATTAATTTAGCGTCGTAATTACCCGATTTTCAAGATACTAATGAAATCAGATGGTCGAAATCAGCATTCTGTGACCTTCGATATCCAGACGGCGAAAATTCATCCCATAGGCCTGCGCCAGATTTGGCGGCGTGAGCACCTCTTCCCTGCGTCCACTGGCCAGCATTTTTCCACCTTTTAGCAACCACGCCCGATGCGCATGACGCAATGTATGGTTGAGATCGTGACTGCTCATCACAATCGCCAGTCCTTGCTGACACAGCGCGCTCAGAATTTTGTCTAATGCACTTTGTTGCGCAACATCAAGACTGTTCATAGGCTCATCAAGAAGTAGTAATTGGCCTGCGGGATTGGCTTGTGGTGTGATTTGCAGCACCACCGCAGCAAGACGTACGCGTTGCCATTCGCCGCCGGAAAGTTGATTGGTGCTACGTCCGAGTTTGTCATCAAGAGCCAGCGCCCCTGCGACATCATTCAGTAGTTCGGTACGCGTTTTATCGTGCTGATGCAGTGTCAGGTAGTGCCAGACCGGCATTGCAAACGGCGGCGTCTGCTGTTGTGAAAGATAGGCGCGATGCAGCGCGAGTTTTGTTGCGGACCATGCTTCCAGTGGTTGCCCCGCGAACTGAATGCTTCCCTTACCGCTGGTCATTCCGGCCATTCGCGCCAGTAAGGTACTCTTACCCGCGCCGTTCGGCCCCACCAGGTGCAGGATCTCCCCAGCCCGAACCTCGCCAGAAAGCGGCCCCAGGCGGGTAGATTCCGCAACATCCTGTAACTGCATCACAATAGACATTATTTTGCCAACGCCAGTTTAATGCTTTCCATCACAATGGGATCTTCCGGCGTCATATCCGGGGAAAAACGCTGGATGACCAATCCGTCCCTGCCAACTAAAAATTTCTCAAAATTCCATAAAATATCATCAGGGTACAGCGGTGCACGACCTTTGCTGACCATACGGGCATAGAATCCGCTCTCTTCCGGCGCGACTGCGGTCGGCGCTGCGGCAATCAATTTTTGATACAGCGGATGGCGTCCTTCGCCATTAACTTCAATCTTACTGAACATCGGGAACGTCACCCCCCATGTGGTGGTACAGTAAGTTTTAATCTCTTCATCGCTGCCCGGTTCTTGTTCCAGAAACTGGTTGCACGGGAATCCCAGCACCACAAAACCACGATCAGCCCAGGCTTTCTGAATATTCTCCAACTGCTCATATTGCGGCGTTAAGCCACACTTTGAGGCGACATTGACAATCAACAGCACATTACCGGCGTACTTCTCCAGCGTGGTCACTTCACCGTCGATATCTTTCACTACGGTCGTCAGAATGGAATCTTGCATCGTTTCTCCTGGGTGTGGTCAGTAAAAATCTTAGCTTTTAATCATAGACCGTCTTTTTGCGGCTAACGTCCTGCTTTTAACAATAACCAGATAAACACCGGCGCACCCAACGTTGCGGTGACCACGCCAATAGGCAGCTCTGCGGCAGCTAATGCCAGGCGCGCTACAATATCGGCCAGCAGCAATGCGCTCGCCCCTGCCAGCGCGCAGCCGGGAAGTAATACGCGATGATCGGTTAAACCACACAGCCGGAGAATATGTGGGATCACCAGACCAATAAAGCCGATAGCACCCGCCAGCGCCACACTGACGCCAACCATCCAGCCGGTCGCTGCCACCAACACATTGCGCCAGAACCACAGGGGTAAACCCAGTTGCCGCGCCGAGATCTCGCCAAGTGCTAACATATTCATTGGCCTGGACTGACAACAGATCCACAACAACACGGGGATCAATGCCAGCATCAGCCAGCTTTGCCGCCAGTCTACGCCGCCAAAACCGCCCATCATCCAGTACATCAGCTGACGTAAATCAACAGAGGTGGAAAAGTAGATAGCCCACGTCATTAGTGCGCTACAGATAATCCCTAATGCAACGCCAGCCAGCAATAACCGACTGGTCGAAAGATGACGACGGGCGAAACGTAAGAGTATTAAAGTGATGATAAGCGCGCCAGCAATCGCACACAGCCCTAGCGCCCAGTTGGGGAGTTGCCCTTGCCCAAGCAATACCGCGGCGATAAGCCCCACGCCTGCGCCGTTAGAGACGCCAAGTAGTCCAGGTTCTGCCAGAGGATTTTCGAACAACGCCTGCATTACAGCGCCGGATATAGCCAGCGCCGCACCAACCAGCAATACAGCCAGCGTACGTGGCAGGCGAATTTGCCAGACGAACAGTTCGCCACGAGGAGTAAACCAGTCACCTGGCGAGATCCATTGTTCACCGGCGCAAAGGCTTAAGAGAAGCGCCAGCAGCATCAAAACTGACAGGCATAATAACCAGCGAATATTTTGTCGCTGTTGTTGGCGGGCAAGTGTCAGCATGGTATCCGTTCTGCTGAAGTGTCATGGCGTTGATTTTACGGTGACTCTTCGACAGTGAAAAGAAAAAAGGCCGCAGAGCGGCCTTTTTAGTTAGATCAGATTACTCGTCTTTGGGCGAAGCGTTTTCGACCCGGCTTTTTAACTTCTGCCCGGGTCTGAAGGTCACCACGCGCCGTGCTGTAATGGGAATATCCTCGCCCGTTTTCGGGTTACGTCCCGGGCGTTGATTCTTATCACGCAGATCGAAGTTACCAAAACCAGAGAGTTTCACCTGTTCGCCGTTTTCCAGAGCGCGACGGATCTCTTCGAAAAACAGTTCAACCAGTTCTTTGGCATCCCGCTTGCTAAGCCCAAGCTTATCAAACAGATATTCTGACATTTCAGCTTTTGTAAGCGCCATAGGTTCAATCCCTCAATGATGCCTGGAATCGCTCTTTTAATGCCTCTACACATTTGGCGACGGTAGCGGCAATCTCCTCTTCTTCGAGTGTACGGCTGGTATCTTGCAGGATCAGGCTTATGGCGAGGCTCTTATACCCCTCCGCAACACCCTTACCGCGGTACACGTCAAATAAGTTTACGCCAACTACCTGATTTACGCCAACTTTCTTACATTCGGATAAAATATCCGCTGCGGGAACGTTTTCTGCGACCACCACCGAGATGTCACGACGGTTCGCCGGGAAGCGAGAAATCTCGCGCGCCTGAGGCACCACGCGGTCTGCGAGCTTGTTCCACTCCAGTTCGAACACCAGAGTGCGACCGTTAAGATCCAGTTTACGTTCCAGTTCAGGATGAACAACCCCAACAAAACCAATACGTTCACCTTTCAGATAAATCGCTGCGGATTGCCCCGGATGCAGTGCCGGATTCGCTTCTGCACGGAACTCAACCTCATTCAGTTTACCGGTCAGGTCGAGAACGGATTCAAGATCGCCTTTCAAATCATAGAAATCAACGGTCTCTTTTGCCAGGTTCCAGTGCTCTTCGTAACGGTTACCGCAAATCACACCGGCTAACATCAGATCCTGACGAATGCCCAACGGTGCCTGAGTATCTGGTACGAAACGCAGACCGCTTTCGAAAATGCGCACACGGTTCTGCTGACGGTTCTGGTTGTACACCACGGTTGCCAGCAGGCCGGTCCACAGAGAAAGACGCATTGCTGACATTTCAACAGAGATCGGGCTTGGCAGCAGTAAGGCTTCAACGCCTGGATGGATCATCTGCTGCACTTTCGGATCAACGAAGCTGTAGGTGATCACTTCCTGATAGCCTTTGTCGTTGAGCAGCGTTTTCACGCGCTTGAGCGACAGGTCAGCTTCACGGTGAGTACCCATAATCAGGCTTGCCTGTACCGGCTCATCCGGAATGTTGTTGTAGCCGTAAACACGCGCGACTTCTTCGACCAGATCTTCTTCAATCTCCATGTCGAAACGCCAGCTCGGCGCAACTGCCTGCCACTCGTCTTTGCCTTCGGTCACTTCGCAGCCGAGACGACGCAGAATGTCAGTGACCTGCTCATCGGCAATATGATGGCCAATCAGGCGATCCAGTTTGCTGCGACGCAAAGTGATGGTTGCACGCTTCGGCAGCGTTGCTTCGTTGCTGATATCAATTACCGGACCAGCCTCACCACCGCAGATGTCGATCAGCAGACGGGTCGCACGTTCCATCGCTTTGTGCTGCAGTGCCGGATCAACGCCACGCTCATAACGGTGAGACGCATCAGTATGCAGGCCATGACGACGAGCACGACCGGTGATAGATAGCGGGCTGAAGAAAGCACATTCCAACAGGACGTTTTGCGTTTCTTCATTTACGCCAGAATGTTCGCCACCAAAGATGCCGCCCATCGCCAGCGCCTTGTTGTGGTCGGCGATGACCAGAGTGTCAGCATTCAGCTTCGCTTCAGTGCCATCAAGCAGCACCAGCGTTTCGCCCTCTTTCGCCATCCGCACCACAATGCCGCCTTCAATGCGATCTTTATCGAAAGCGTGCATCGGCTGGCCCAGTTCGAGCAGCACATAGTTGGTGACGTCAACAACTGCATCGATAGAACGGATCCCGCAACGACGCAGTTTTTCTTTCATCCACAGCGGAGTTGGCGCTTTAACGTTAATGCCTTTTACCACACGGCCAAGATAGCGCGGACAAGCTTCCGGCGCTTCTACTGCAATCGGCAGCGTGTCGTCGATGGTCGCACCAACCGGAACGATTTCCGGTTCAACCAGCGGCAGCTGGTTCAGCACGGCAACATCACGCGCCACGCCGATAATGCCTAAGCAATCGGCACGGTTTGGCGTTACGCTAATTTCGATGGTGTTGTCATCGAGTTTCAGGTATTCACGAATGTCGGTGCCAATTGGCGCATCCGCAGGCAGTTCGATAATACCGCTGTGATCGTCAGAAATTCCCAGCTCAGAGAAAGAGCACAGCATCCCTTCTGACGGTTCGCCACGCAGTTTCGCCGCTTTAATTTTGAAATCACCCGGCAGAACAGCACCAATGGTCGCTACCGCCACACGCAGGCCCTGACGGCAGTTTGGCGCACCGCAGACGATGTCCAGCAGGCGATCGCCGCCGACATTCACTTTTGTCACACGCAGTTTGTCAGCGTTCGGATGCTGCGCACACTCAACCACTTCACCAACGACCACGCCGTGGAAGCTACCGGCAACCGGTTCTACACCGTCAACTTCCAGGCCCGCCATAGTGATTTGATTTGCCAGCGCATCGCTATCAATCGCCGGGTTCACCCATTCGCGTAACCACAGTTCACTGAATTTCATAATCTATTCCTGCCTTATTTAAACTGTTTGAGGAAACGCAGATCGTTTTCGAAGAATGAACGCAGGTCGGTGACGCCGTAACGCAACATGGTCAGACGCTCCATCCCCATCCCGAAGGCGAAACCAGAGTAAACTTCCGGGTCGATGCCAACATTACGCAGCACGTTCGGATGCACCATCCCGCAGCCCAGTACTTCCAGCCATTTACCGTTTTTACCCATGACGTCCACTTCTGCAGAAGGTTCGGTAAACGGGAAGTAGGAAGGACGGAAGCGAATCTGCAAATCTTCCTCAAAGAAATTACGCAGGAAGTCGTGCAGCGTGCCTTTCAGGTTGGTAAAGCTGATGTTGGTATCAACAATCAGACCTTCCATCTGATGGAACATCGGCGTGTGAGTCTGGTCGTAGTCGTTACGATAAACGCGGCCAGGCGCGATGATACGAATCGGTGGCTGCTGAGCTTTCATGGTGCGGATCTGTACGCCAGAGGTCTGGGTACGCAGCAGGCGGGTAGCGTCAAACCAGAAAGTGTCGTGGTCAGCGCGCGCCGGGTGGTGACCAGGAATGTTCAGAGCATCGAAGTTATGATAATCGTCTTCGATTTCCGGCCCGGTTGCCACGGTAAAGCCAAGCTCACCGAAGAAACTTTCGATACGGTCGATGGTACGAGTCACCGGATGCAGACCGCCGTTTTCAATGCGACGCCCCGGCAGGGAGACATCAATCGTTTCCGCCGCCAGACGCGCATTCAGTGCTGCGCTTTCCAGTTCCGCTTTACGCGCATTCAGCGCCTGCTGAACCTGCTCTTTCGCTTCATTGATAACCGCACCAGCTGCCGGACGCTCTTCTGGCGGCAGCTCACGCAGGGTCGTCATCTGAAGGGTTAAGTGCCCTTTTTTACCCAAATATTCGACGCGCACATTGTCTAACGCGGCAACATCTGACGCCTGGCTAATGGCCGCCTTTGCACTGGCAACCAGTTCTGCGAGATGTGACATGGTTTTCCTCATTGTGTCAGTGGTGACACTGGTTCGTTGGACTTAATTTTTTCAAAACGCGCATACAAAAAAAGCCTCCACTGGGAGGCTTTCAGGCGCTGTTTTCCGTTTCTCTTCTCACGCGCTAGCCTCCTGGAGTCAGGTGCTAAAGTAAAAAAAGAAGCGGAAAATAGCAGCATTCATTGCTTGCGTTACCTTTTGGTACTTTTCAAAAGACCTTTATTGAAAAGGCTACGGCGATAAAAGTCAATGTTTTGATGGCGTTGAAACGAAAAGAGGGAGACTAGCTCCCTCTTTCAACTGGCTTATGCCAGAGCTGCTTTCGCTTTTTCAACCAGAGCGGTGAACGCTACTTTGTCGAATACTGCGATATCAGCCAGGATCTTACGGTCGATTTCAACAGAGGCTTTTTTCAGGCCATTGATGAATTTGCTGTAAGAAATACCGTTCTGACGTGCTGCTGCGTTGATACGCGCAATCCACAGTTGACGGAACTGACGCTTACGTTGACGACGGTCACGGTAAGCATACTGACCAGCTTTGATAACAGCCTGGAAGGCAACGCGGTATACGCGAGAACGCGCACCGTAGTAGCCTTTAGCTTGTTTCAAAATTTTCTTGTGACGTGCGCGTGCAATAACACCACGTTTTACGCGAGCCATATGTGCTCTCCTGTATCTATATTCTAATTAAAAAGTTAAAAAACGTTAACGGCTTATGCGTACGGCAGGCACGCGATTACCAGGCCCAGATCGCCTTTGGAAACCATGGCTTTCGGACGCAGGTGACGTTTACGTTTGGTCGCTTTTTTGGTCAGAATGTGACGCAGGTTAGCGTGCTTGTGCTTAAAACCACCTTTACCGGTTTTTTTGAAGCGCTTAGCAGCACCGCGTACGGTCTTAATTTTTGGCATTTTAATAACTTCCACTTCGCATTGTTAATAAACGAAACAAAGGCGAACAAAGCCTGTGAAGCCCGAAGGCTCCACAGACAGTGCTACTTGAAGGCCTTACTGTTTCTTCTTAGGAGCGAGCACCATGATCATCTGGCGGCCTTCGATCTTCGTTGGGAAGGATTCGACCACTGCCAGTTCTTGCAAATCGTCTTTCACGCGATTAAGCACTTCCATACCGATTTGCTGGTGCGCCATCTCACGACCGCGGAAACGCAGCGTGATTTTGGCTTTATCACCCTCTTCGAGAAAGCGAATCAGGCTGCGGAGTTTTACCTGATAGTCGCCTTCATCTGTACCAGGACGGAATTTAATTTCCTTAACCTGGATAACTTTTTGCTTTTTCTTCTGTTCCTTAGAAGACTTGCTCTTTTCATAGAGGAATTTGCCGTAATCCATTATACGACAAACCGGCGGCTCGGCGTTAGGGCTGATCTCGACTAAGTCTACTCCGGCTTCTTCTGCTTTCTCCAGAGCTTCTCTCAGACTCACAATACCAAGCTGCTCGCCTTCCAGACCTGTTAAGCGAACTTCCTGGGCGCGAATTTCGCCATTGATACGGTTAGGGCGCGCCGTTTGAACTCGTTTTCCGCCTTTAATACCTTATTCCTCCAATTGTTTAAGACTGCGGCTGCGAATCTCTTGTTGCAGCTTCTCGATCACTTCATTTACGTCCATGCTTCCCAGGTCTTTACCACGGCGGGTGCGAACGGCAACTTTGCCTGATTCCACCTCTTTATCACCACAGACCAGCATATACGGGACGCGACGCAAAGTGTGCTCGCGGATTTTAAAGCCAATCTTCTCATTTCTCAAGTCTGCTTTAACACGAATGCCCGCATTTGATAGTTTTTGCGTCAATTCGTTAACGTATTCAGACTGCGAATCGGTAATATTCATGATAACAACCTGAACCGGCGCAAGCCAGGTCGGGAAGAAACCAGCGAATTCTTCGGTCAGGATACCGATGAAACGTTCCATCGACCCCAGAATTGCGCGGTGAATCATTACCGGTACCTTACGCTCGTTGTCTTCGCCCACATAGGAGGCGCTCAGACGAGACGGCAAGGAGAAGTCCAGCTGTACTGTACCGCACTGCCATGCACGATCGAGGCAGTCATACAGGGTAAATTCAATTTTCGGACCGTAGAAAGCGCCTTCACCCAGTTGATATTCAAACGGGATGTTGTTTTCTTCCAGCGCAACCGCCAGGTCCGCCTCAGCACGATCCCACATTTCGTCGCTGCCAATACGTTTTTCAGGACGAGTGGAGAGTTTGACGACGATCTTCTCGAAGCCAAAAGTGCTGTACATATCATAGACTAAACGGATACATCCGTTAACTTCATCGCGAATTTGTTCTTCAGTACAGAAGATATGCGCGTCATCCTGGGTAAATCCACGTACGCGCATCAGGCCATGCAGCGAACCTGACGGCTCGTTACGGTGGCAGCTACCAAACTCGGCCATACGCAGCGGCAAATCGCGATACGACTTCAGCCCCTGGTTGAAAATTTGTACGTGACCCGGGCAGTTCATCGGCTTAATGCAGTATTCACGGTTCTCAGAAGACGTGGTGAACATTGCATCTTTGTAGTTGTCCCAGTGACCGGTTTTTTCCCACAGGACACGGTCCATCATGAACGGACCTTTAACTTCCTGATACTGGTACTCTTTCAGTTTAGAACGAACAAACACTTCCAGTTCACGGAAGATGGTCCAGCCATCGTTGTGCCAGAATACCATACCCGGTGCTTCTTCCTGCATATGGTACAGGTCGAGCTGTTTACCGATTTTACGGTGGTCGCGTTTCGCGGCTTCTTCCAGGCGCTGCAGGTAAGCGTTAAGCGCTTTTTTGTCTGCCCACGCCGTACCGTAAATACGTTGCAACATTTTGTTGTTGCTGTCGCCACGCCAGTAAGCCCCTGCCGTTTTCATTAGTTTGAAATGATGGCAGAAACGCATGTTCGGTACGTGCGGACCACGGCACATATCGACATATTCTTCATGGAAGTACAGACCTGGCTTGTCATCATGGGCGATGTTTTCGTCAAGAATGGAGACTTTGTAGCTCTCCCCACGGTTGGCGAAAGTTTCACGCGCTTCGTGCCAGCTGACTTTCTTCTTAATGACGTCGTAGTTTTTCTCAGCAAGCTCATGCATCCGCTTCTCGAGTGCTTCGACATCTTCCTGGGTTAACGTGCGGTCAAGATCAACGTCGTAATAAAAACCGTTGTCAATAACCGGGCCGATTGCCATTTTGGTATGCGGCCAAAGTTGTTTAATCGCGTGCCCTAACAGGTGCGCACAGGAGTGACGAATGATCTCCAGACCTTCTTCGTCTTTGGCGGTAATGATCGACAGTTGTGCGTCGTTTTCAATCAGATCGCAAGCATCAACCAGTTCGCCATTAACGCGCCCTGCGATACAGGCTTTCGCCAGACCTGGACCAATGTCCAGCGCAACATCCATGGGGCTTACAGCGTGGTCGTAATGGCGTTGGCTGCCATCAGGAAGAGTTATAACAGGCATTTTATATCCTTATTTGCAGTGGTGACCCACACGAAAGATCACATACAAAGAAAAATTTGTTTATTAACAGTTCATTGCGAAACCATCTAGCCAACAAATGCTAAATTGGTTCGCAATCAGGTACACAAATGAAAGACATTAACCTCTCACCTTCCACCCGGTTGAACGATGTTAACACTAAAAAAAGGGAGATTGTACCTTTCCGTTTCACATTGATTCGATTCGCAATTCGTTTGTAGTGAGTACACCAGCAAAACGCTTAAAGAACCACTGATAACATCACGGAGCGTCTGAAAAGTTTACTGCGAGCGGATTTGCAGCAGCATAAACTGAATCCAGCAAAGTTCGTTGCGTGATTTGGCGGTACTATTTAAACGATCATAAGATTAATGACGAAGTGGTCATATCACAATGATAAAAGTGACACAATTCTTATAGCAATTTTTCGTGCACATTTCGTTCTGGCGATAATAATTAATCATCATCCTCAAAACCTCCAGACATATATAAGGCAAAAAGATTATGAGTCAAAACGACATTATTATCAGAACTCATTATAAGTCTCCTCATAGAATGCACATCGATAGCGACATACCAACGCCTTCATCAGAGCCTATTAATCAATTTGCGCGCCAACTCATCACCCTACTTGATACCTCTGACTTAAGTTCGATGCTGTCATACTGTGTTACTCAGGAATTTACCGCAAACTGTCGAAAAATATCACAAAATTGTTATTCCACTGCCCTTTTTACCATTAACTTTGCCACTTCACCCATCCATGCAGAAAATATACTCATTACATTACACTATAAAAAAGAAATCATTTCCTTATTACTGGAAACCACGCCTATTAAAGCTAACCATTTGCGAAGCATACTGGATTATATTGAACAGGAACAGTTAACTGCCGAAAATCGTAACCATTGTATGAAACTGTCTAAAAAAATCCATAGAGAAAAAACTATACAACCAACAGTAAATCTCAATGGTAGTGCATTTTTTTCGCAATCTCCTTCTGACGCTATTTTTTGTCGCCATCTGTCATTGCAATACGCACTTGATTCACTGAGAAATGGAAAAGGCAAAGTCAATCTGATTAAACATTACTCCTCCGTTGAATCCATACAGCAGCATGTTCCCTTAGTCCGGGACGCGGAGTTCAGATCATTACTTCGCCATCCTCCTGCAGGGAGTCGCGTTATCGCGAGTAAAGATTTTGGCTCCGCTTTAGATATTTTCTTCTGTCGAATGATGGCAAACAATGTCAGTCATATGTCCGCGATTTTATATATAGACAATCATACTTTGTCAGTAAGGCTACGAATAAAGCAGTCGGCGTATGGGCAATTAAATTATGTTGTGTCCGTTTACGACCCGAACGATACCAACGTTGCCGTCAGAGGCACCCACAGGACAGCACGGGGCTTTCTCTCGCTCGATAAATTCATCAGTTCAGGTCCCGATGCTCAGACCTGGGCTGATATGTATGTTCGCAACTGTGCAATTGCTTTTCTGCCCCTATTACCTGAGGGAGTTCCAGGGGCTATTTTCGCGGGTATTGCATCACGAATGCCATTTGCTCCTATACATCCATCGGCAATGTTGTTAATAATGGCCACAGGCCAGACTCAACAGCTTATTACATTATTTAAACAGTTACCCATACTCCCTGAAAAAGAAATCATTGAAATAATAACTGCGCAGAATAGCGTTGGTACACCTGCATTATTTTTGGCTATGATGAACGGACATACTGACAACGTGAAAATATTTATGCAAGAAATTCAGTCACTGGTAGATAATCATATCATTCATGAAGATAATCTGGTTAAATTACTGCAAACTAAAAGTGCTAACGAAACACCTGGACTCTATATCTCCATGTTGTATGGATTCGATGAAATAATCGATATCTTTCTGAATGCATTAACCACTCCAATAACACAAGAGCTTTTAAGCAAAAAAATGGTGATGGATATTTTAGCAATGAAAACACGTGATGGTGAACCAGGATTATATGCCGCAATGGAAAATAATCACCCTTTGTGTGTCACACGGTTCCTCTCTAAAGTTTATGGAATCGCTGTTAAATATAACCTCAGCAAAATTAACATCATGGATTTATTAAAAGGCGCAACAGCACATGGAACCCCTGCTTTATACATCGCCATGAGCAAGGGTAATAAAGACGTCGTGTTATCTTATATATCAACGCTGGGTACTTTTGCAAAAAAATATTCTTTTAGTCAATGTCAGTTATTCACATTGTTAGCCGCTAAAAATCATGACAACATGTCAGCTGTTCATATAGCCATTCATCATAATCATTATAAAACTGTAGAAACATATTATGCTGCTATAAACGTAATCAGCCAAAGCCTGAGTTTTAGTGCTGATGAACTAAAGACGTATTTATAACCAAATATTTATATATCGATACATAATTTTATTTTTTTCATAAACCGCAAAAACAGTGATCAGGTGTACAACGCCACCCGACGGCTGTAATAACAAAAAATCCCTTGATGCCTGTCCCTTTTGTTACACTCCGTTATCACGCACAAGAGATATGCAGGACACTGGTATGCCGACTAAACGCTTTGATAAAAAACACTGGAAGATGGTGGTGGTGCTACTGGCAATCTGTGGCGCTATGTTGTTGCTACGTTGGGCAGCAATGATTTGGGGCTGAGCAGTGACAAACGAAGACAGCCAGACCGCATAACACGGTCCGGCAGATAATTTTACATGCTGTAGCCCAGCGATAAGGTTGTCCGACGATCGGTATGTTCCGGTGCAGACTCTGGAGGTTCAGAGTTCCATGTGACGTTGTAAGCCACCTTCAGTCCAAAATGTTCATTAATAGCAACATTTAATGCGCTTTCAGAGTTCAGCGTTGTGTCTTCCGCGCCAAAGACGGAAACACCCTGCGTAAATTTAGCGTTGTCAGTCAACTGCCATGCATAAGCCCCGGAGGCATAACCCAGCGGCTGGGTTTCACTGGCATTGTCGGTATATTTGTCGTAACGCACACCTGGACCGAATTCAAAGCGGAAACTGTGTACCGGGCCATTCAAAAACTGGCGACCATAACCCGCGGTCAACACATCGCGCTCTCGATAGCCGTTATAACGGTCTGTCAGCCAGCTTGCCTGCCCAAATAAATAGTCATAATCAGTTAAATTAAAACGGCTACGCCCGCCCGCCGCATATTTTTCTGAAGAACGCTCATCATTAGAAGAAGTATTACTGGCGTTCCCCCACAGCGACCAGGCAGTGGTTTGTCCATACCAGGTCATGGTGGTGTCAGCCGTAAGTGAGGAGCTTTTCGTATTGCCTGATTGTGCAAGATATCCTGCGTTCAGATTACCTTCGAAAGGTTTTTTAGCGCTGGCAGGATCGTCCATGACAGTAAAAACGGAATCATCGGCAGCTGCATTCAATGACGCAAACATGCCCCCCGCCAACATAACGATGGCAGGAACTGTCTTCAAAAGCTTCATTTATCAAGAGTCCGTACAACAAAAAAAGAGACCATCGCGGTCCCGGAAACTTTCTTAAGGATCAAAGATTAGCGTCCCTGGAAAGGTAACGAATTATAAAAAGGCTTGAATAACTTAGCAATGTATTCTTATTTCATTTTTTGAATAAGCATGTGAAGAAAACAGATTTTTATTTATATATATTTATCTGCAAAATTTTAAATAAAGCTCCAATAAATCATATTGTTAATTTCTTCACTTTCCGCTGATTCGGTGCCAGACTGAAATCAGCCTATAGGAGGAAATGATGGTACGTATCTATACGTTGACACTTGCGCCCTCTCTCGATAGCGCAACAATTACCCCGCAAATTTATCCCGAAGGAAAGCTGCGCTGTACCGCACCGGTATTCGAACCCGGAGGCGGCGGCATCAACGTCGCCCGCGCCATTGCCCATCTTGGAGGCAGTGCCACAGCGATCTTCCCGGCGGGTGGTGCGACCGGCGAACATCTGGTTTCACTGTTGGCAGATGAAAATGTCCCCGTCGCTACTGTAGAAGCCAAAGACTGGACCCGGCAGAATTTACACGTACATGTGGAAGCAAGCGGTGAGCAGTATCGTTTTGTCATGCCAGGCGCGGCATTAAGTGAAGATGAGTTTCGCCAGCTTGAAGAGCAAGTTCTGGAAATTGAATCCGGTGCTATCCTGGTCATAAGCGGAAGCCTGCCGCCAGGTGTGAAGCTGGAAAAATTAACCCAACTGATTTCCGCTGCGCAAAAACAAGGGATTCGCTGCATCGTCGACAGTTCTGGCGAAGCGTTAAGTGCAGCACTGGCGATTGGTAATATCGAGTTGGTTAAGCCTAACCAAAAAGAACTCAGTGCGCTGGTGAATCGCGAACTCACCCAGCCAGACGATGTCCGCAAAGCCGCGCAGGAAATCGTTAATAGCGGCAAGGCCAAACGAGTTGTCGTTTCCCTGGGTCCACAAGGGGCGTTGGGCGTTGATAGTGAAAACTGCATTCAGGTTGTGCCACCACCGGTGAAAAGCCAGAGCACCGTTGGCGCTGGTGACAGCATGGTCGGCGCGATGACACTGAAACTGGCAGAAAATGCCTCTCTTGAAGAGATGGTCCGTTTTGGCGTAGCTGCGGGGAGTGCAGCCACACTCAATCAGGGAACACGCCTGTGCTCCCATGACGATACACAAAAAATTTACGCTTACCTTTCCCGCTAACTGAAACATTCCCCCTGCATTGGGGGAATCACCACCAACCTGTCGGCAACGCGTTTCTCCGACTATGCTCAAAAGTCATGTGATAACAAAGGGGTGAACTATGGCCAGTGGCGATCTTGTCCGTTATGTCATAACCGTCATGTTGCACGAAGATACATTGACTGAAATTAACGAGTTGAATAATTACCTGACTCGCGACGGTTTTTTGCTCACCATGACGGATGATGATGGAAATATCCATGAGCTGGGGACTAACACTTTTGGACTTATCAGTACCCAAAGTGAAGAAGAAATTAGAGAACTGGTTTCGGGGCTTACCCAAAGTGCAACCGGCAAAGATCCTGAAATCACCATCACGACCTGGGAGGAATGGAATAGCAACAGAAAATAAATGGTTTTTGGGCAATAATCAGTCTGTGGTGTGCGTTAGCTCGTGTTTTTACACCGCATTCTTGCGCTAACCTTATGATCTGGCAGACAACATGGGAGAGACATCATGTGGCAGGCAATCAGTCGTCTTTTGAGCGAGCAGTTAGGTGAAGGCGAAATCGAACTGCGTAATGAACTGCCTGGCGGAGAAGTCCATGCCGCATGGCATTTGCGCTATGCAGGACGTGACTTTTTCGTCAAATGTGATGAAAGGGAACTGCTTCCCGGTTTTACCGCCGAAGCCGACCAACTGGAGTTACTGTCGCGTAGTAAAACCGTCACCGTGCCTAAGGTTTGGGCAGTTGGCGCTGACCGTGACTACAGTTTTCTGGTGATGGACTATCTCCCACCTCGCCCGCTGGATGCGCATAGCGCATTTATTCTTGGTCAGCAAATTGCGCGTTTACATCAATGGAGCGACCAACCGCAATTTGGCCTCGATTTCGATAACGCGCTCTCCACAACTCCCCAGCCCAACACCTGGCAACGTCGCTGGTCAACGTTTTTTGCTGAACAACGGATTGGCTGGCAGCTGGAACTGGCGGCAGAAAAAGGGATCGCTTTCGGCAATATCGATGCCATCGTCGAGCATATTCAGCAGCGTCTGGCCTCGCATCAACCGCAGCCTTCTCTGTTGCACGGCGATTTATGGTCCGGCAACTGTGCGCTGGGTCCGGATGGCCCGTACATTTTCGACCCGGCCTGCTACTGGGGTGACCGAGAGTGCGACCTGGCGATGTTACCGCTGCATACTGAACAGCCGCCACAAATCTATGACGGCTATCAGTCAGTATCCCCGCTACCTGCCGATTTCCTTGAACGTCAACCGGTTTACCAACTCTACACGCTGTTAAATCGTGCAAGGTTATTTGGCGGTCAGCATTTGGTTATTGCTCAGCAGTCACTGGATAGATTATTAGCAGCATAATATGGGGTGAGGATAATGGCCGCTCCGTGCGGCCTTTTGATTAAATAAACCCCAGCAGAGAAAAGAACACATAACCTGCAGCAATACAAATAACCGGCAGGATATACAGCGAGAAAAACTGCAGGAAAATAGTATGGTGCGGCACAACAATACGTGACTCAATTTGTTCACGCGTTAGCCCCTCTTCCCCTTTGGCTTTTTCCAGAATGAGTTGATCTTCAACACCTTCCCGCAAGAAGCGCGCCTGGCGACTCATCCGGGCACCGGAATCCTGCAACGCCAGTCCGACAAAAATCAGGATGAAAATCACCCAGAACATAACGTTCACGCCACCATTAAAATTGGGCGTCGGGGAGTTATACCAGAACAGATTCAAAAAAGGCGTATTCGCCTGCATCATATCGATCATGACATGAGTAAAGTCGAGCATGACCGCATTAATGCCTTCCTGGTTTTCCTGCCGGGTATTCATAAATTTAAGCAAAGAAATCAATGTAGAGATCAATGCAGGTATAAAAATCACCCAACCCAAAATCCTTTTCAAAACAGCAATGCGTCCAGCTTGTTGATACGTCATGAGTTCTCCTTGATTAAGACGCGTCGTTTCACTTAGTTTACCTGTAGATATCTGTTTTCGCCCATTCTTTAAAGGCGATATGATAGGCGCTTAATCATAAGCACGGCTTAATACCTTACACATAATGCTCTAAAGGAGAGGTTGTAATGTCAACCCCGCGTCAGATTCTTGCTGCAATTTTTGATATGGATGGATTACTTATCGACTCAGAACCTTTATGGGATCGAGCTGAACTGGATGTGATGGCAAGCCTGGGGGTGGATATCTCCCGTCGTAACGAGCTGCCGGACACTTTAGGTTTACGCATCGATATGGTGGTCGATCTTTGGTACGCCCGGCAACCCTGGAATGGGCCAAGCCGTCAGGAAGTAGTAGAACGGGTTATTGCCCGTGCCATTTCACTGGTTGAAGAGACACGCCCATTATTGCCAGGCGTGCGTGAAGCCGTTGCGTTATGCAAAGAACAAGGTTTATTGGTGGGACTGGCCTCCGCGTCACCACTACATATGCTGGAAAAAGTGTTGACCATGTTTGACTTACGCGACAGTTTCGATGCCCTCGCCTCGGCTGAAAAATTGCCTTACAGCAAGCCGCATCCGCAAGTATATCTCGACTGCGCAGCAAAACTGGGCGTTGACCCACTGACCTGCGTGGCGCTGGAAGACTCGGTAAATGGCATGATCGCTTCTAAAGCAGCCCGCATGCGTTCCATCGTCGTTCCTGCGCCAGAAGCGCAAAATGATCCACGTTTTGTATTAGCAAACGTCAAACTCTCATCGCTGACAGAACTCACCGCAAAAGACCTTCTCGGTTAATGACCAGGGGCAGTGATCACACTGCTCCTGGTTCTTTATCTGAATTTGCATTCAACTGACGGATTAATCGTCAATTTAAGAGAAAGAGTTACACCGTCACCACTTCCGCGCACTGTATAAAAATCCTATACTGTACGTATCGACAGTTTAGTGAGTTTTATCATGACGGCGGAAGGTCACCTTCTCTTTTCTATTGCTTGTGCGGTATTTGCCAAAAATGCCGAGCTGACGCCCGTGCTGGCACAGGGTGACTGGTGGCATATTGTCCCTTCCGCAATCCTGACGTGTTTGTTACCGGACATCGATCACCCAAAGTCGTTTCTTGGGCAGCGATTAAAGTGGATATCAAAACCGATCGCCCGCGCTTTTGGGCATCGTGGTTTTACCCACAGTCTGCTGGCGGTATTTGCGCTGCTGGCAACCTTTTACCTTAAGGTTCCTGAAAGCTGGTTCATTCCGGCTGATGCGCTACAAGGAATGGTGCTGGGTTATTTGAGCCACATACTTGCCGATATGCTGACCCCCGCCGGTGTTCCCCTGCTCTGGCCATGCCGCTGGCGTTTCCGCTTGCCTATCCTGGTTCCCCAAAAGGGCAACCAACTGGAACGTTTTATCTGCATGGCATTATTTGTCTGGTCGGTATGGATGCCCCATTCATTACCCGAAAACAGCGCTGTCCGTTGGTCATCGCAAATGATCAATACCTTGCAGATCCAGTTTCATCGGCTTATTAAGCATCAGGTTGAATACTAAAAAGGCAAAAATCACCTTTCTGGAATAAGCAATTCCATTTGAATATAAGAGCCAGCTCACAGTTCTGTTAATCTTGCGCCAACACTATGACTGCTACGCAGTGATAGAAATAATAAGATCAGGAGAACGGGGATGAACTTTCCATTAATTGCGAACATCGTGGTGTTCGTTGTACTGCTGTTTGCGCTGGCTCAGACCCGCCATAAACAGTGGAGTCTGGCGAAAAAAGTGCTGGTGGGTCTGGTGATGGGTGTGGTTTTTGGCCTCGCCCTGCATACCATTTATGGTTCTGACAGCCAGGTACTTAAAGATTCTGTACAGTGGTTTAACATTGTTGGTAACGGCTATGTTCAACTGCTGCAAATGATCGTTATGCCGTTAGTCTTCGCCTCTATTCTGAGCGCGGTTGCCCGTCTGCATAACGCATCTCAGTTAGGCAAAATCAGTTTTCTGACCATCGGAACGCTTTTGTTTACCACGCTGATTGCGGCGCTGGTCGGTGTGCTGGTCACCAACCTGTTTGGTTTGACGGCTGAAGGTCTGGTTCAGGGTGGTGCAGAAACTGCACGTTTGAACGCCATCGAAAGTAACTATGTTGGTAAAGTCTCTGACCTGAGCGTTCCGCAGCTGGTCTTGTCCTTTATCCCGAAAAACCCGTTTGCCGATTTGACCGGAGCCAATCCGACGTCAATTATCAGCGTGGTAATTTTTGCCGCATTCCTCGGCGTAGCTGCGCTGAAGCTGCTGAAGGATGATGCGCCGAAAGGTGAACGCGTCTTAACCGCTATCGATACCCTGCAAAGCTGGGTGATGAAACTGGTTCGCCTGGTCATGCAGCTGACCCCTTACGGCGTTCTGGCGCTGATGACCAAAGTGGTTGCAGGTTCTAACCTGCAAGACATCATCAAACTGGGAAGTTTCGTTGTCGCGTCCTACCTCGGTCTGCTGATTATGTTTGCAGTGCATGGCATTCTGCTGGGCATTAATGGCGTGAGCCCGCTGAAATACTTCCGTAAGGTATGGCCAGTTCTGACGTTTGCCTTTACCAGCCGTTCCAGTGCTGCGTCTATCCCACTGAATGTGGAAGCACAAACGCGTCGTCTGGGCGTTCCTGAATCCATCGCCAGTTTCGCCGCCTCTTTCGGTGCAACCATTGGTCAGAACGGCTGTGCCGGTTTGTATCCGGCGATGCTGGCGGTGATGGTTGCACCTACGGTTGGCATTAACCCGATGGACCCGATGTGGATTGCGACGCTGGTCGGTATTGTTACCGTTAGTTCCGCAGGCGTTGCCGGTGTCGGTGGTGGTGCAACTTTCGCCGCACTGATTGTGCTGCCTGCGATGGGCCTGCCTGTAACGCTGGTGGCATTGTTAATCTCCGTTGAACCGCTTATCGACATGGGGCGTACGGCGCTAAACGTTAGTGGCTCGATGACCGCTGGCACGCTGACCAGCCAGTGGCTGAAGCAAACCGATAAAGCCATTCTGGATAGCGAAGACGACGCCGAACTGGCACACCGTTAATTCTTATGCTGGCAACGGTCCGTTTTGTATAGGAGCCGTTGCCTTACTTTTTAAATGTTCCATCGCGGCGATGCATACTGACTCATATTTAAACAGATCGTCAGCGAAAAAAATGGCTAACTTATCGATACATTCCTGACTCAATGAATGTGCCTGTAGCGAAAAGCTTAAAACCTCATACCCGAGACGTTTTCTAAGTGAACTATCTGAAATACTCATAATATCTTCAAGCACACCATTTCCCATTCCCGGAAGATTTAGTGGATTAAAAAGAAGACTGATATTAAGCATTGATATTATCGAAGGAAACTTTAGGAGACTCTCATTTTTTTGAATCGCAGCAAAAATGCTCCCGACAGGATGTATATAATTTTGTTCATAGTATATAGTCCTTAAATAGTGAATAACCAACCTGTTTTTTATATTAATCAAATTGGTCATTTTTTCTGGGCGAAATACAGAAGTGACATCCATTCCAATAAAATCTTTATTTATACCTCTTATCCGAATTTCACTACCATAAAGATTATTAATTATTACTCTATATTTAACATTGTCCTGCAGATATGTATCAAAACTAAGTGCTGGCGCTCCTGGCTTTGAGGCATCATAGTTAATGTTAGACATATAGGCAATCATATAATTAAAGTTTGATTCTGCTATTTCATCGCAGTCACATTGACCCGTTGATATAAAGAAAGTGAGTGCTGTCATAGTAGACTGCAGCCTTTCTTTAAAAGAGTCGAAAGCCAGGCTTTTAATATTTAAATCACCATAATTACTCTGTATTAAGTTTGTAGAAAGCATCTCCCGCCTCATATTGTTAACAAAATTATTATCTCATTTAAATCTAAGTCATTTACAATATAAGTTTAAGAGCGACGCCACAGGATGAACTATCAAAAATAGCTCATCATGATTAGCAAAACTTAACCATTTTAAAATAAATAAACAATTAAAGAAAAAAGTTCACTTATTTATAGCAATAGATCGTCAAAGGCAGCTTTTTGTTACAGGTGGTTTGAATGAATGTAGCAATGAAATACAAAATTTCAGGCCATGTAACTCCCGACAAAACCGGGAGGTACGTAATCTTTACTCAGTCACTTCCCCTTCCTGGCGGATCTGATTTGCCCAACGCTGGGCGGATTCAGGCACAGTAAACGCCGGTGAGCGCATAAATGACTCCCCCATCAGTACAAACGCAACATATTTGCCACGCAGCATCCAGACATCACGAAACGAATCCATCTTTATCGCATGTTCTGGCGGCGCGGGTTCCGTGCGTGGGACATAGCTAATAATCTGGCGGTTTTGCTGACGGAGCGGTTTCTTCATTACTGGCTTCACTAAACGCATATTAAAAATCAGAAAAACTGTAGTTTAGCCGATTTAGCCCCTGTACGTCCTGCTTTGCGTGTATTTCATAACACCGTTTCCAGAATAGTCTCCGAAGCGGGATCTGACTGGTGGTCTATAGTTAGAGGGTTTTTTGACCAAAACAGCGGCCCTTTCAGTAATAATTTAAGGAGACGAGTTCAATGTCGCAACATAACGAAAAGAACCCACATCAGCACCAGTCACCACTACACGATTCCAGCGAAGCGAAACCGGGGATGGACTCACTGGCACCTGAGGACGGATCTCATCGTCCAGCGACTGAACCAACACCGCCAGGTGCACAACCTACCGCCCCTGGGAGCCTGAAAGCCCCTGATACGCGTAACGAAAAACTTAATTCTCTGGAAGACGTACGCAAAGGCAGTGAAAATTATGCGCTGACCACTAATCAGGGCGTGCGCATCGCCGACGATCAAAACTCACTGCGTGCCGGTAACCGTGGTCCAACGCTGCTGGAAGATTTTATTCTGCGCGAGAAAATCACCCACTTTGACCATGAGCGCATCCCGGAACGTATTGTTCATGCACGCGGATCAGCCGCTCACGGTTATTTCCAGCCATATAAAAGCTTAAGCGATATTACCAAAGCGGATTTCCTCTCAGATCCGAACAAAATCACCCCAGTATTTGTACGTTTCTCTACCGTTCAGGGTGGTGCTGGCTCTGCCGATACCGTGCGTGATATCCGTGGCTTTGCCACCAAGTTCTATACCGAAGAGGGTATTTTTGACCTTGTTGGCAATAACACGCCAATCTTCTTTATCCAGGATGCGCATAAATTCCCTGATTTTGTGCATGCGGTAAAACCAGAACCACACTGGGCAATTCCACAAGGGCAAAGCGCCCACGATACTTTCTGGGATTATGTTTCTCTGCAACCTGAAACTCTGCACAACGTGATGTGGGCGATGTCGGATCGCGGTATCCCGCGCAGTTACCGCACCATGGAAGGCTTCGGTATTCACACCTTCCGCCTGATTAATGCCGAAGGGAAGGCAACGTTCGTACGTTTCCACTGGAAACCACTGGCAGGTAAAGCCTCACTCGTTTGGGATGAAGCACAAAAACTAACCGGACGTGACCCGGACTTCCACCGCCGCGAGTTGTGGGAAGCGATTGAAGCCGGCGATTTTCCGGAATACGAACTGGGCTTCCAGTTGATTCCTGAGGAAGATGAATTTAAGTTCGACTTCGACCTTCTTGATCCAACTAAACTTATCCCGGAAGAACTGGTGCCCGTTCAGCGTGTCGGCAAAATGGTGCTCAATCGCAATCCGGATAACTTCTTTGCCGAAAACGAACAAGCAGCATTCCATCCAGGTCATATTGTTCCTGGTCTGGACTTCACCAACGATCCGCTGTTGCAGGGGCGTTTGTTCTCTTATACCGATACACAAATCAGTCGTCTTGGCGGACCAAATTTCCATGAGATTCCGATTAACCGCCCGACCTGCCCTTACCATAATTTCCAGCGTGACGGCATGCATCGTATGGGGATCGACACTAACCCGGCGAATTATGAACCGAACTCGATCAACGATAACTGGCCGCGCGAAACACCGCCGGGGCCGAAACGCGGCGGTTTTGAATCATACCAGGAGCGCGTGGAAGGCAATAAAGTTCGCGAGCGCAGCCCATCGTTTGGCGAATATTATTCCCATCCGCGTCTGTTCTGGCTAAGTCAGACGCCATTCGAGCAGCGCCATATTGTCGATGGTTTCAGTTTTGAGTTAAGCAAAGTAGTTCGTCCGTATATTCGTGAGCGCGTTGTTGACCAGCTGGCACATATTGATCTCACTCTGGCCCAGGCGGTGGCGAAAAATCTCGGTATCGAACTGACTGACGACCAGTTGAATATCACCCTGCCTCCGGACGTCAACGGTCTGAAAAAGGATCCATCCTTAAGTTTGTACGCCATTCCTGACGGTGATGTGAAAGGTCGCGTGGTAGCGATTTTACTTAATGATGAAGTGAGATCGGCAGACCTTCTGACCATTCTCAAGGCGCTGAAGGCCAAAGGCGTTCATGCCAAACTGCTCTACTCCCGAATGGGTGAAGTGACTGCGGATGACGGTACGGTGTTGCCTATAGCCGCTACCTTTGCCGGTGCACCTTCGCTGACGGTCGATGCGGTCATTGTCCCTTGCGGCAATATCGCGGATATCGCTGACAACGGCGATGCCAACTACTACCTGATGGAAGCCTACAAACACCTTAAACCGATTGCGCTGGCGGGAGACGCGCGCAAGTTTAAAGCAACAATCAAGGTCGCTGACAAGGGTGAAGAAGGGATTGTGGAAGCTGACAGCGCCGACGGTAGTTTTATGGATGAACTGTTAACGCTGATGGCAGCACACCGCGTGTGGTCACGCATTCCTAAGATTGACAAAATCCCGGCGTAAATATGGATAAGGTCACGCCCCCTGGGGAGTGACCTTACCACCTTACTTACACATCAAGATAACTACCCAACCGATAACCACGCTCAGCAATCGCATATTTCAACGACGCTGAAGTCAGCACATCCAGTTCCGTTAACCGAGGGAAGCAATAAGCACTCTGGCGAATCGTATTATCGATAAACGCCGGGTGGCACATCACTTCCAGAGAGCGCTCGCCGCGATGACTGGAGTCATCAAGCACTTGCAGGAACAGCGACTCACTGATCTCTTCACCGTAGAATGCACTGCTGAATCCCTGGGTAGTGCGCAGGTTGACCGGCAAATCAAACACCATCTGACGATCCGCCCGCAACGCAATCCCCTCTTCAGCCGCAAACTTTGCCACAATCGGGAAAATCTGCGGGAACATATGCACATGATGATGGCTATCAAGATGCGTAGGTTTGCGTCCAAATAGCTCAATGAAACGCAAATACTGACTGGCGAGCTCCTGAGTAATTTCTTCCAGCGGTAAAGCATCTTCTTCTGCCAACTGCCAGATCCATTTTCCCAGCACACCATCGCGGGTTAACCCCGGCATAGCTGTCAGAGGCTTGCCCATAGTAAGGACAAAGTGCATCCCTATGGCCAGACTCGGTTCATCACGGCTCAACTGCACCGCATGGTCAATAGCCTGCCCATTCACCAGCGCCGTCGTCGACGTGACAATCCCATTGCGACAGGCCTCGATAATGCCGTAGTTCTGACCTTTGCTTAAGCCAAAATCATCGGCATTAACAATCAGTAAGCGTTCCATAATCAGCCTCGGTTAATGTGCTTTTTTAAGCTCTGCGATGCAGTCGGCAAAATTTGGCAGCCATTTCTCGTGCGCCAGAATCATCTCGCGTGCCAGCAGCTCAGCATCGCGATCGGAATGCACCAACGGACTAAGGTTTAGGGCCAGTAACACATCGTTAAATTCTCCGCTAAGTGCGGCGTTGCTGGCAGCAATCTCGAAGCCTTTAATGGTGTGAATCAGCCCCATCACTTTATCATCGAAATGCGTAATGCGCGGATGTGGCGTCGCGCCATCGCGCCCCAGCGTACAGGTCATTTCTACCGCCCAGTCTGCCGGAATATTATCAATATGCCCATGATGCGGGATATTAACGTAATGTTCAGCTTGCTTGTCGTTGTAGATAGCGTTGATCACTTCGCATGCAGCATCAGAGTAATAAGCCCCACCGCGCTGTTCCAGTTCTTTCGGCTTAACTTTCAACTCCGGGTTTTTATACAGCTCAAAAAGTTGTTTCTCGACTTTCTGTACTACCTGCGCTCGTGCGCCGCCTTTGTAGTATTCGCCCATTTCAATAGCCAGCATCTCTTTTTGCTTGAAGTAATAAAGCAAATAAGAACACGGCAACAGATTCAGAGAACGAATTAAGCCTTCGCTAAATGGCAGATCGAAAATATTTTTAACGCCAGATGCTTTTAACTGCCCGGATGCCACACCATCAAGCAATTCGGCAAAGCGTGATTTGCCATTTACCAGCACATCCTTAATGAACACCATATGGTTGAGGCCGAACAGATCGATAGATAAATCATCGCAGTCTTTCAGCATCAGAACATCGCGAATAAACATCTTCATGCCGATCGGAATATTACACACGCCGATAAAGCGTTTAAATCCGGTATGACGATAAACGGCTTCAGTGACCATTCCAGCCGGGTTAGTGAAGTTAATCACCCATGCATTCGGACATAGTTCTTCGACATCTTTTACGATGTCAAAAATCACCGGAATGGTACGCAGACCTTTAAACAGACCGCCCGCGCCGTTAGTTTCCTGACCAAGATAACCATGACTTAATGGAATACGTTCATCCAGTTCGCGCGCCGGTAATTGGCCTACGCGCAGTTGGGTAGTAACGAAATCAGCATCTTTCAATGCTTCGCGGCGATCCAGCGTTTTATAAAGCTTCATCGGGACGCCAGCGTTATCAATCATCCGTTGGCAGAGATCAAAAATAATATCCAGTTTCTCTTTACCATCTTCGACATCCACCAGCCATAATTCGCTGACCGGCAATTCGTGATAACGCTTAATAAATCCTTCCAGTAACTCCGGGGTATAGCTGCTCCCGCCACCAATAGTGACGACTTTTAATTTCTGGCTCATAATTTCTCCCTTCAGTACAGAATACTGATATCTGGCATATCTGCCCCCCCGGACATAAATAATCCAGCAACAGGACAGATATGTGAATTGTCAGGTATAACGACTTACTGATTAAATTCAGTCAATTTCTTACGATAGCTCTTAGGCGTAAAGGACGTTAATTTCTTAAACGTTTTAATAAACAAACTCGGGCTACTATAACCGGCCTCAAACGCAATATCCGTCACTGAATAGTTGGTCATTTCCAGTTGTTTTTTGGCAAAATTAATACGGATTTCATTAATAATCTGCATTGGCGTTTTGCCATAATATCGTTGAGTCGCTCGCGTCAAATATTCCTGTGATTTGGCTGACAACGTCACCATATTCTCCAGTGCCGATTCACTAAACTGCTCTTTATCATGCATCTTTTCTACCGTACTTTTCAGCCACTGCGGTACATCATCAATCACCTGTTCTTCGCGGTAATGACGTAAACGGTTAATGACATAAAAAGTAACCATCTCAACAAACTCTTCCAGCCCTGTTTCGCGGAAATTCAATGAAGAAATCAC
The DNA here is from genome assembly GCF_046487365.1 of Escherichia sp. WS1451. Classification (NCBI taxonomy): domain Bacteria; kingdom Pseudomonadati; phylum Pseudomonadota; class Gammaproteobacteria; order Enterobacterales; family Enterobacteriaceae; genus Escherichia; species Escherichia sp. WS1451. Next base: position 244,924 of record NZ_JBJQJP010000002.1, on the reverse strand, counting down.
TGTTTCCACATAGGTGAGAAAAGCGTTATTGGTCCGGTATACCTGCGAAGCTACAAAGCAATAAGGCAACAACGGCAGGTAATGCTGCTCAAAAAAGCGTTTACTGATCCCAACGTTCAATATGCGCGTGGCACCAAACTCATAAAAACTTTGATGGTGCGAACCTAACGGAATAAAAACAAAATCGCCCCGTTCCAGTAACACGCGCTTACCGTTAATCTCCTGGAAATAACGCCCGGTCAATACCAGAGTAAATTCATAATAGTCGTGCTGATGCAGTCCGCTGATACTCTCAGTTTTGTTGTAGATAAACACATGGAAGTTTTTGCCATTAAACAACTGCTGTTCTCGGGCAGTGGCAATTTCCGGCGCGTTAATCATTGGCTGCATCATCGACTCCTTATGCCTTCAGTTTTTCATGAAGCTCAATTAATTCAGTAATCAGTTCACGCGCAAGCATGGACGTCATTAAATGATCCTGAGCGTGGACCAGCACCAGACTCACTTTCATCTTACCTTCGCCCGCATCGCCTTCAATCAGTTTCGTCTGTACCAGATGCGCTTCATTCAATGCCATCCGTGACTGATCCATCATGGCTTTTGCTGCGGCAAAATCGCCCTGCTTCGCCTGTTTCAGTGCCGCATACGCCAGGCTGCGCGCTTGTCCGGAGTTGATGATAAGCCCCATCACCACTTCTTCCAGCTCTTCAGCTTCTGTTTGCGTATCGGGAATGTTATCGAGATCCATCATACATCGTTCCTCTCTTTTCTTACCGGCACGATTACCCGTACCGGCATCGATTAAAATTTCAGGGCGTTAGCGATATCTTCTTCGCTCTCTTCTTTATCAATCGCGTTTTGTGCTTTGTTAGCCACCACAACAAAGGGCAGATAAATTAACGTTGCGATACCAAGGTTGAAGAGTGCAACCAGCAATGCGGCGACGCTACCGTTGGTGTTAAAGAAGGCTCCCAGACCGGTTGGCATGGTCCACGGTGCAATATTGGTCACCGGAGGAATAATGCCCATGTAGTACGCTGCCAGGGTGATTGCCGCCAGAATCGGTTGTACCAGTACAAACGGGATAAACATCACCGGGTTCATGATAATTGGCAGACCAAACAGAATCGGTTCGTTAATCTGGAAGATGCCGGACGGCAGCGCCAGTTTTGCCACCTGACGATAATCAGCACGGCGAGAGGCGATAAAGATAGCCAGGATAAGACCTAAAGTCGCACCACTGCCCCCAAGGAAAATAAAGGAGTCCAGCATCGGCTTGGCCCAGATATGGAAGGTCTTACCGGCTGCCAGCGCCGCTTCGACGGAACCATATTGCTGATAGGTCGCGATATTTTCCAGCGCCCACGGCGTCATAATGCCGTTGTCCAGTGCGGTCAGCGCCAGCGCACCATGAATACCGAAGAACCAGAGCAGTGGAACAAAGATCACATAGGCCCAGCCCACCACGCTACCCAACGATGCCAGTGGGGTTGAGATGGTATCCATGATGATCTGATGGAAGTTGGTGCCCCAGGTATTCAACGCCCAGGCAATAATCCCCATCACGGAAAGAATAATAAAGCCGGGAATTAAAGCCGAGAAGGAACGCGATACTGAAGCAGGTACGCTATCGGGCAATTTAATGACCCAATTGCGGCGGACAATAAAGGTAAACATTTCTGCCACCACCAGGCCAATAATAATCCCGGAGATGATATTCGCCCCACCTAACCAGTTTGCGCCAACCGCATAGGCCTCACCGACACTATATGGGGTGACGGTCATAAATGCTGCAACGGATAACAACCCGGCCGCCAGCGCATCGACTTTACGCTCTTCTGCCAGCGCCATGCCAATAAAGAACGGTGCCATTAAAGACATTATCCCTAATGTTCCGTTATATACGTTGCCGCCAATACCTTTCAGACCATTAAGTGTTTCAATGGTTGAGGCATCCAGGCGAATACCTAAGGAATAAAAAAACGACCCCTCCCCAAAGCTTAGAAAAACGTTGTTAATTAATACAAACATGGCCCCCGCAAGGGTTAACGGCATTAAGCGAATAAAGCCATTTTTGATTGCATTAACGTGTGGCTGCTTTCCTATTTTAACTGCAAAAGGGAGGAGTACCTTTTCAAGCGATGCAATAACATTACTCATAGAAAAATACCCTTAAAAACCGCAATTTAAATATTGCGGTATTGATTTATGAAATAACTCTTTGACGGGAAAATTTAAAATAAATTAATTTGCTGCGGCTTTTTTAATCGCTGCAACCGCAGCCTTAAGCACGCCTAAACCATCGACTTTGCCATAAAGCAGCGAGTCAATTACTTCAACCGGTTTGTTGGGTAACAAACGCTGGATTTCGGGCAACATATAAGCAATCTGCGGCCCTAATAACACGACATCGGCATTCTGACCTTTTTCACCAGCCAGTGTTTCCGGAAATGCTTCAATAATGACCGGAACTTCATATTTTTCTGCCTGTGCGCGCATTTTTGATACCAGTAAAGAGGTAGACATGCCCGCAGAACAAAACAGATAAATGTGTTTCTTTTCCATAAAACTGCCCTCATCGACGATTATCTGTCAGCCAGACACTCCGCAAGCCTTAACCTGCTTCCATGCTCTGGGTAACTTGCGAAACCAACATGACTTTTTTTGTGGCTGAAAGGAGTATACGGTATAGACCTGAGCAATAGTATTTCTTTGACCTTATAAATTGTCTCTCCTTGACCTGCGGTTATGACCCTCTTCACATTTCGGGCAAATAATTCGCGAAGATAATTAAGAACTCAGGCCAAAAAAAACCGGCGCAATGGCCGGTTTCCGTTGTAACTCAAGCTTTCAGGCGAAGTGATTACTTCGCAGCCTGTGGATCAGTGTCGTATTCAGCACAGGTCTGATAACCGGAGTTGATGACATGTCCGGTATCATCTAACGCGACAAAGTAGGTTTCTGCTTTACCATCACGTTGACCCAGGATGTAGGTCTGGCAAGTACCACGAGCATGGATCATGCTCACTTCAGACGAAGGTTTACCCGCAATTTGTGCAACCTGCGCCCGGCTCATGCCTTTTTTGACGTCTTTCACCACAGGCTGTACAAACTGGTCTTTGGTACGATCATAAGCCGTACAACCCGCCAGCATGGTTAATACCGCCGCTGCACTCAGAATTCCTGCCATATTCTTGTTCATATTCCGTCCTCTTGTTTATCAGCGTGTTAGATAAGCCTGGAATACATTGGGCGCTTTTTCAAGCCCGTGAACGAAACGGCTCCGCTTTCAGAGGATTCCTGTATGACGTTTTAACCACCATTCAGCCCGCTGTCGCTTGTCGTTTCAGTAGCAACGGGTTAGCTTTAAGGAAGTTTTGTCTTTTCTGTCTGGAGGGGTTCAATGACATTGCAACAACAAATAATAAAGGCGCTGGGCGCAAAACCGCAGATTAATGCTGAAGAGGAAATTCGTCGTAGTGTCGATTTTCTGAAAAGCTACCTGCAAACTTATCCGTTCATTAAATCACTGGTGCTCGGGATCAGCGGCGGTCAGGATTCCACGCTTGCCGGTAAGCTGTGCCAGATGGCGATTAATGAGCTGCGCCAGGAAACCGGCAACGAATCACTGCAATTTATTGCCGTACGCCTGCCCTATGGTGTTCAGGCCGACGAACAAGATTGCCAGGATGCCATTGCCTTTATTCAACCGGATCGCGTATTAACCGTTAATATCAAGGGCGCGGTATTGGCCAGCGAGCAGGCATTGCGGGAAGCAGGCATTGAACTGAGCGATTTTGTCCGTGGCAATGAAAAAGCGCGTGAGCGGATGAAAGCACAATATAGCATTGCGGGTATGACCAGCGGTGTCGTGGTGGGCACCGATCATGCAGCAGAAGCCATTACCGGATTCTTCACTAAATATGGTGACGGCGGTACGGACATTAATCCACTGTATCGTCTTAACAAACGTCAGGGTAAACAGTTACTGGCGGCATTAGGTTGCCCGGAACACCTTTATAAGAAAGCGCCAACGGCCGATCTGGAAGATGATCGCCCTTCTCTACCAGATGAAGTGGCACTCGGCGTGACCTATGACAATATCGACGACTATCTGGAAGGGAAAAACGTACCTGAACAGGTCGCCAGAACAATAGAGAACTGGTATCTGAAAACTGAACATAAACGCCGTCCGCCAATTACCGTTTTCGATGATTTCTGGAAGAAGTAATAATTTGCACATATTGGTTTGTGCGAAAAAGAGTACTTTGTTCACGCCGGATGCGGCGTGAACGCCTTATTCGCCCCACAAAACTATGCAAATTCAATATATTGCATGAGTCGAATAGGCCTGACAGGCGTAGCACGTCTGACGGTGTAACCTTTGTCATCAACCCGCCTCTTTTTTAATCGCTCCCCGCCTGTTACACTGGATAGATAACCAGCATTCGGAGTCAACAGTGGTACGGCGTTTAACTTCTCCGCGGCTCGAATTTGAAGCTGCGGCAATTTATGAATATCCCGAACATTTACGTTCATTCCTTAATGACTTACCCACCCGACCAGGGGTGTATCTGTTTCATGGCGAAAGTGACACCATGCCGCTCTATATCGGCAAAAGCATTAACATTCGCAGCCGCGTCCTTTCTCATTTACGTACCCCGGATGAAGCCGCCATGCTACGGCAATCCCGACGCATCAGCTGGATATGTACCGCCGGTGAAATCGGCGCTCTACTCCTTGAAGCGCGATTAATCAAAGAGCAGCAGCCGCTGTTTAATAAACGCTTGCGCCGCAATCGCCAGCTCTGTGCCCTGCAATTAAATGAAAAGCGCGTCGATGTGGTGTATGCCAAAGAGGTGGATTTTTCACGAGCCCCCAACCTGTTTGGCCTGTTTGCCAATAGGCGCGCAGCTTTGCAAGCATTGCAGACCATCGCTGATGAACAAAAACTTTGTTATGGTCTGTTGGGACTGGAGCCGTTAAGTCGCGGTCGTGCATGTTTTCGTTCAGCGCTAAAACGTTGCGCCGGAGCATGCTGCGGTAAAGAGAGCCATGACGATCATGCGCTACGTTTGCGCCAGTCTCTGGAACGTTTACGAGTAGTTTGTTGGCCGTGGAAAGGTGCGGTGGCGCTGAAAGAACAGCACCCGGAAATGACTCAATATCATATTATTCAAAACTGGCTGTGGCTGGGGGCGGTTAATTCGCTGGAAGAAGCGACAATGTTAATTCGGACACCCGCCGGGTTTGATCACGACGGTTATAAAATTCTTTGTAAGCCGCTGCTTTCCGGTAACTATGAAATTACTGAACTTGATCCGGCGAATGACCAGCGAGCCAGTTGATTTCACTGAACAACAGTTTACCTTGCGGTTGTAAAAGCCGCAGGGTGTGCCTGCCATCGAACCAGCACGCGCCCTGGTCGGTAGTGAGCAGTTTATCGCCCAGTTGCCACGCCCCGTTAATGACAAACACCACCCCGCCGCGTGAGCCAAAGGTAGTAAACGTACGTTCGGCAATTCTGACTTTCGCCTTACAGACATCCAGGCGTGTCATGATGTTGAAATCCATCGACATCTGCCCTGCCGTCAGTTTCGCTTTAACCACCTGGTCCGCCGCAAAGGCAAAAGGCTGTAACGGTTTTAAGGTATGGTTAAAGCGGTCTGCGCTTTCAAGGAACATCTCGCCGCCTTCCAGCAACGTCACTATCCTTTCCATACCTGGAAACAAAGAAAACTCCCCATTCGCCGCGATGGATGCAATGCTGGCACGCCAGTAAAAATCACGTTTTGCCGGTGGGAAAGTGCAAATTTCGCGCGTTTCACCGGCAGCATTTCGCCACAGATTCACCGACATTTTACGCATATCAAAGTATTCCATACCCGCTCCCGGCCCGTTCTTTTCATTGTTATCGTTCAGGTAACCGTGGATGGTTATCGGCAACTCGGGTGATTTACGTTAGTGGCAATCAGGCTTTTTTTGCATCTGTTTGAGAACAAAAAAGAAAACCGCCGATCCTGTCCACCGCATTACTGCAAGGTAGTGGACAAGACCGGCGGTCTTAAGTTTTTTGGCTGAAAGATTATTCAGCAGTTGCAGGCATTTTACCTTTTGCCGCTGGACGTTCTGTCAGACGCTTCTCAAAATTAGCATTAAATTGCTTTTTCTGTTCCGGCGTCAGGATGTTGTAAATCTTGTTCTGGGTTTCCATGTGCGCCAGCATGTTAGCTTTGCGCTGTTCTTCCATTTTTGCGATCTGCGCTTCAGCTTTTGCTTTATCGAAGGTATCGCTGGCAATGATGTCATGCATTGCGCGGCGTTCTTCCAGCGGCGGACGTTTCATCTGGTCACGCTGGCCTTTCATGATTTCGCGGATCTGCTGTTTCTGCGCGTCGGTCAGGTTCAGGTCTTTGAACATCATGTCCTGATGCGGACCGAATTTGCCTTTGTGGTGCATCATCGGCTTCGCGTCAGCCGGTGCTGAGGTAGTGGTGTCTGCGGCATGGGCCAGGTTAGCCGCGCCAAGAGCCAGGGTAGAGGCAACAAATAGTGCAGTTAATTTACGCATATTCTATATCCTTCCTTTCAGTTATTTATTACGGCTTTCTTAAGTAGCGTGCCGTGTTGACGAGATTAACTTTACTGACTTTAGCGTCAATTAATCAGAGCAACGGTAAAACAATGAAAGTGTAAAAAACACTTTTTCGCCAATTATGGAGAAAAAAAGAAAATTTGATGGAGAGTAATGAGAGAATATTACAACACGATGATTTTGCAGAGATTATGAAGAACTATACCGGATGACTGGTGATAAATAAAGCAAATAACCAGGATTAATCTGTATTAATTTATAAGAAAGTAACTTAATACCCGCAGAATGATTTCTGCGGGTAAGTATTAGCTTATTTTTTCGAGCATTAATCCCGCACGTAATCCCAACGCTACCAACGGATTAGGGAATAACACATACTCTACATCATGGGTTACGGTAAAACGTTCCTCCCCGTCCTGCGCCAGCAATGTTCCTTTCTCAAACGGCATAAAATTCAGCGTGTCATTTGCCATATGCATTTCGAAGGACGGCGAGTGGCGAGTAATTTGCGAAACCACCCGATAACGGAGCGGCGGTGTTCTCACGATACCGACACTCTCACCAGATAGCAGCGCAGCAATTGCGCTGGCAGTGACTGCAAACTGGCGAAGATCGTTTTGCCCAAAGGGCAACGCTTTGCCAAGTTCCAGCGTACAGGCCAGCGCGCCAAAATGTCTGGCGCTGAAATGGGTAAACGTACCACCAGGCTCCTGATGGAACACCAGCGCCTCCAGCCCCGCCGCACCCAGCCACGTCAGAAATTTCTCGTCCCAGGGAATGTCGCGTTGCGGTAATACACCGAACTGCGGATGCAAGGAGCCACGAATTGCGGTATGTAGATCAAGGTGCCAGCGCACAGATTCTTTGCCCTGGTCATAAAAATCTTCCAGGCACTGCTCCAGTTCGCGCGCCCGACAGGTTTCCCCGCTTTCAGCAAATAGCTGCCAACGACCGCCAAACATTCGGTTCATATCGCTATGGCAATAACGTTTCCCTTGCTTCAGCGCAGGAGGATTCCCGAGGATCACCAGCAACCGCCAACGTAACGGGATCTCGCCGTGAGATATCGCGCCAAGCAACGCATCCAGCATTTCCACAGGTGCCGTCTCATTACCGTGTATTCCCGCTGAAATCACCAGTGCGCCTTGCGGTGGCGTTAATGGCGTCAGTTCCAGCACGCCATCGCCCAGCCAGCGCCAGCGAACGCCGTTGATTTCTCGCTCGGTGATAACCGGTTTTTTACCCGTTAATGTCAGAGCAAGAAAATTATCCATTGCCCCCTCCCTCGCGCTGGAACGGATAAACCGAACCGAGATTCAGTAATTGGCTCAATACATCCAGTGCTTCCCGCCCTTCGCGCAGCAATTGCGGGTCGGCCAGATCGGCAGCAGTAAGGCGATCGCGGTAGTAACGATCCACCCAGTCATTGAGCGCATTAAACAGCGTATCGTTCATCATCACCGCCGGATTCACTGCCCGGCGTTCTTCTTCTGTCAATACCACGCGCAACCGCAGGCACGCCGGGCCTCCGCCATTCGCCATGCTTTCACGTAAATCAAAGACTTTTAGTTCGCTAATAGGGTTGTCAGCGGCAAGGAGTTCATTGAGATAACCCCATACTCCGGCGTGTTCCCGACACTCCTGAGGCAGCACCAACATCATGGAACCATCATCGCGGCTCAGCAGTTGGCTGTTAAACAGATATGTAGACACCGCATCTGACACGGAAACATGAGTCGCCGGAACTTCTATCGCCATAAAACCGTTCACCCGCGCACGCAGGCTTGCCAATAACTGTGACTGGCGAGCGAACGCCTGTTGATGGCAAAACAGCACCTGGCGGTTACTCACGGCAATCACGTCATTATGAAAAACGCCCTGGTCGATAACGTCCGGGTTTTGCTGGGCGAAAATCACCTGCTGCGGATTAACCTGATTCAGTCTGGCTACCGCCTCGCTGGCTTCGCGGGTCTGCCGCGCCGGATAGCGGGAAGGCCGCGTACCGTTACCCTCTTCTCGCCCGTAAACAAAAATCTGCACACCGGGTTCACCGTAATGACCGCCGAGTCGATTGTGGTTTGCCGCCCCTTCGTCACCGAGCAATGCCACCTGTGGCAACGCCGAATGGACGCTAAATTTCTCTTTATCGTTAAAAATGGCGTTTAACAGCGATTCGGTAATCGGCGCTTCCAGCGAACGGTGAAATTTATTGTTCAGGTTGGCGACCGTGAAATGCACTTTGCCATCCAGCGTATCGGCGGATGGCGCGACCGTGGCCGCATTAGCTACCCACATTGGCGATGCTGAACTGACGCTGGAAAGCCAGTGTGGCGCCTGGCGGGCAACCTTTTCCACTACCTGCTCATCGCTGCCGCTGAATCCCAACTGACGCAGCACCGGAATAAACGGACGCTCGTGCGGCGGGATCACCGCCTGGGGAAATCCCGCATCGGCAAGGGCTTTCATTTTCAGTAAGCCCTGCTTCGCCGCCAGTCGTGGGTTCGATACCTGAAAACGGTGACGGGTAGAGGCTTCATTACCAAACGACAAGCCAGCGTAATGGTGCGTCAGCCCCACCAATCCATCGAAATTGACTTCCCAGGCATTCATCGCGCCACCTCATCAGAAAAATCCAGCCCGGGGTTAAGCGTTGCGGGCAACGTTAACGAGTCCGACTCCAGACTTGCCATCGGCCAGGCACAATAATCCGCCGCATACCAGGCGCTGGGGCGATGATTGCCGGAAGCGCCAATGCCACCGAATGGCGCGGTACTGGCAGCGCCGGTTAGCGGTTTGTTCCAGTTAACAATCCCTGCCCGCGCTTCCAGTAACAGTTGCTCGAACTTTTCCCGTTTTGGGGAAACCAGCCCACAAGAGAGGCCAAAGCGGGTGTTATTCGCCATCTTTATCGCCCCATCAAAAGTGTCATAACGCCATACGCGAAGTAGCGGCCCAAACACTTCTTCATCCTGCACGCCTGAAACGCCCGTCATTTCAACGATCCCCGGCGTCAGCAGCGATGTTCCCGCCTGTAGCAAACGAGGCGCAAGCAGCGTTTGCCCGCCCAATGCTTCCAGTTGCTGCCAGGCAGTAACCACCTGCTGTGCGACCTGTTCAGAAATCAGCCCGCCAATAAACGGCTGCGGTTCGTCATCCCAGTTGCCCGGCGTTAACCGCTGGCTGACGGCAACCAGACGAGCAAGAAACGCATCGCCCTGCGCCCCGCTTTTCAGCAATAAACGGCGGGCACAGGTGCAGCGTTGCCCGGCTGTGACAAACGCCGACTGAATGGTCAGATGGACAGCGGCATCGATATCCGCCGCCTCATCGATAATTAGCGGATTATTACCGCCCATCTCAAGGGCGAGAATTTTCTCCGGCTGACCGGAGAGCTGGCGATGCAACTGGTAGCCGGTATTGGCGCTACCGGTAAACAGCAAGCCGTCGAGATCCTCAAGTGCACTCAGCGCCTGACCGGTTTCGCGCCCGCCCTGCACCAGGTTCAGCACGCCCGGCGGCAAGCCAGCCTGCTGCCATAAACGCATTACCGCTTCGCCACTCCACGGTGTCAGTTCGCTGGGTTTAAAGATAATGGTGTTACCTGCCAGCAATGCCGGAACGATATGTCCGTTCGGTAAATGACCGGGGAAATTATACGGCCCAAACACCGCCAGCACGCCGTGTGGACGATGTCGCAGGCTCGCCGCGCCGTCCGGCATTTCGCTACGCTGCTCACCGGTACGAACGTGATACGCCTTAATTGATATCGCGATTTTATTGATCATCGCCGTCACTTCGGTTGCCGCTTCCCAGCGCGGCTTGCCGGTTTCTCTGGCAATAATCGCGGTTAATTCGGCTTTATTGCTTTCCAGCAATCCAGCAAAGCGTTCAACTCTTACCTGACGATCGCCAAATGAGAGCCGAGCCCAGCGCGGAAACGCCGCACGGGCAGCCCGACAAGCCTGCCCGACCTGAGCAGCATCGGCATCATTGCCCTGCCATAACACCTCGCCCGATACCGGATTACGCTTCACACGCGATGCGCCCTGGCCCGTTATCCAGTCACCGTTAATCCATAAAGTCATGCTGTTTTCTCCTCTGCGCACAGGCGCACCAGACGAACGCGATCCCCTGCGTGGCATTTGAGGGCATCCAGTTGTGCGGCGGTTAAAATCAAACGCTCGGTTGCCGGATCGGTACGCACCAGCACCACGCGGAAATGGTGATAATTTTCATTGGCGACCAGGCAGGCCGGAAAATCGCCCTGCGCAGGCTGCCCTTCTGCCACTTCCACCAGCCGACTTTTACGGATGGCGCGCACGCGGTCGATGTCACACTCAAGCGTCGGCCCACCGTCGAAGATGTCGATATAATTACGGTAGCGAAAACCTTCTTTCTCCAGTACCGCACGGGCAGGCGCGGTTTGCGGATGTACCTGACCGATGACGTCCTGTGCTTCCTGGGATAAAAAGTGGGTATAGATCGGATGTTTCGGCATCAGTTCTGCAATAAATGCCTTTTGCCCGGTGCCGCAGAGAAAATCAGCGCGGCTAAAATCCATCGAAAAGAAGCGTTTACCGAGGCTTTGCCAGAACGGTGAATAGCCGTGTTCGTCAATCACCCCGCGCATTTCGGCGACCACTTTGTCATTAAACTTGTCGCGAAAAGCCGCCATAAACATAAAGCGCGATTTCGACAGCAAATAGCCGTTGCCCTCTTTGCGCCAGTCCGGGTCGAGAAACAGCGTGCACAGCTCGCTGCTGCCGGTGTGATCGTTACTGAGAAACAGCGTCGGCAATGCATTATAGACATTCAGCTCTTTTGAGGCGTGAACCAACGTGCCGACGCGATAGTTGTACCAGGGATCGTTCAGCCCAACTGCCACCTCAATGGCACAAATCCCCGCCACTGTGCCTGTCTCGCTATCTTCCAGCACGAACACATAGCCCTGCTCACTTTTGGGCAGTTCGCCTTGCCAGGTTTTGATTGCCCTTTCGATACGCGCCGAAAGCGTGGCTTCATTGGCGGGAAGCGACGTCAGGCCGCCGCCCGTTTTGCTGGCAAGCTGCATCAGCGCCGAGACATCTGAGCGCTCAACGGGACGGATGACCATCATGATGAACCTCGGCTAACAAAGTGTTCGCAAGCAGCTGCAAAGCGATCCAGTCCGGTCGTCACCTCTTCTTCGCTGACATTGAGCGCAGGCGCAAAACGCACCACGTTGCCACCCGCAATCAGTACCATCACGCCTGCTTTCGCCGCTTCCTGAGAGATCTGTTTCGCTTGCCCGGCGTAATCGGCATTCAGTACGCAACCAATCAACAAACCTAAGCCGCGAACTTCACTGAACAAACCGTAGTGGTGATTAATGGAATTTAGACGCTCAACAAACCAGTCGTGACGCTGTTTAACCCCGTTAAGCATCTCTGGCGTGTTGATGAGATCCAGCACTTTGCCTGCCACCGCCGAGGCCAGCGGATTGCCGCCATAGGTGGTGCCGTGAGTGCCAACGGTCATCACGCTGGCGCACTCTTCGGTTGCCAACAACGCACCAACCGGGAAACCGCCGCCCAGCGCTTTGGCGGTAGTTAACAGATCAGGCGTCACGCCGTAGTGCATATAGGCATACAGTTCCCCGGTGCGCCCGACACCGGTTTGTACTTCATCAAAGATCAGCAACGCATTGTGGCGGTCACACAATTCACGCAGACCTTGTAAAAATGCGTTGCTGGCTGGCACCACACCGCCTTCCCCCTGGATGGGTTCGACAATCACCGCACAGGTGGCGTCGTCAATCAGCGCACTGGCAGAGTTAATATCGTTATATGCAGCATGATGAATATCCGGCGGCAGTGGCGCAAAATCCTGTGAATAGGCTGGCTGCCCACCCGCACTGACAGTAAACAGCGTGCGACCATGAAACGCATTTTTGAACGCCACGATGCCGCTCTTATGGCTGCCGTAGCGGTCGTGAGCGAATTTACGCGCCAGTTTTAGCGCCGCTTCGTTGGCTTCCGCACCGGAGTTACAAAAGAAGACGCGATCGGCAAACGTGGCGTCGATCAATTTTTTCGCCAGTCGCAGTACCGGCTCGTTGGTGTAACCGTTGCCGGTATGCCAGAACTTACTCGCCTGTTCGTTCAGCGCCTCACGCAGTTCCGGATGCGCATGGCCCAGCGCGTTCACCGCAATGCCACCCGCGAAGTCGATATACTCTTTCCCCTGCTGATCCCACAAGCGCGAACCTTCGCCACGTACCGGTATAAACGGTGCCGGGGCGTAAACAGGTATCATCCATTCATCAAAGTTTTCACGCGTAATTGGCTGAGACATAGCGACCTCTACAGTAAATAATTCGTTATTTATATGTTAATAATAAGTAATGTTTGCGCTGTAAATGTAGATTGCAGGGTTCGTGCCAGCCAGTGATAAAAGTGCATAAACGGCGGAGGCTAACTGGAAATCAAGCAGTTATAACCAAACCATATGCATTTAAAGTGCATATAAAGTGAATACGTTTGCGATGTGGGTGAATAAAAAGAATAAAAAACGCAATGTTATGCAGAAGTAAAATATAATTCTGGAATTGTGATCATTGACGAAATTTACTGGAAATTACTGCGCCATTCTGACGCAGCGCGCACCAAAAGCGGGCATTTTTTGCGCCATCGTTGACATCATTAACAACCATCGATCAAATCACTTAACAACAGGCGGTAAGCAAAGCGAAATTCTGCTACCATCCACGCACTCTTTATCTGAATAAATGGCAGCGACTATGAAATTTGTCTCTTTTAATATCAACGGCCTGCGCGCCAGACCTCACCAGCTTGAAGCCATCGTCGAAAAGCACCAACCGGATGTGATTGGCCTGCAGGAGACAAAAGTTCATGACGATATGTTTCCGCTCGAAGAGGTGGCGAAGCTCGGCTACAACGTGTTTTATCACGGGCAGAAAGGCCATTATGGCGTGGCGCTGCTGACCAAAGAGACGCCGATTGCCGTGCGCCGCGGCTTTCCCGGTGACGGCGAAGAGGCACAACGGCGGATTATTATGGCTGAAATCCCCTCGCCGCTGGGCAATGTTACCGTGATCAACGGTTACTTCCCGCAGGGTGAAAGCCGCGACCATCCGATAAAATTCCCGGCAAAGGCGCAGTTTTATCAGAATCTGCAAAACTATCTCGAAACCGAACTCAAACGTGATAATCCGGTACTGATTATGGGCGATATGAATATCAGCCCTACAGATCTGGATATCGGCATTGGCGAAGAAAACCGTAAGCGCTGGCTGCGTACCGGAAAATGCTCTTTCCTTCCGGAAGAACGCGAATGGATGGAGAGACTGATGAGCTGGGGGTTGGTCGATACCTTCCGCCATGCGAATCCGCAAACAGCCGATCGTTTCTCATGGTTTGATTACCGCTCAAAAGGTTTTGACGATAACCGCGGTCTGCGTATCGACCTGCTTCTCGCCAGCCAACCGCTGGCAGAATGTTGCGTAGAAACCGGCATCGACTATGAAATCCGCAGCATGGAAAAACCGTCCGATCACGCCCCCGTCTGGGCGACCTTCCGCCGCTAATTTAGCTGTTCTCCTGGCTCAAACTGGGTCAGGAGAATTAACCTTGAGAAAAATCAACAAACTGTCAGTAATGATTTGTTGCCTGCCGCCCTTTGTTATACCGTCACTGCGTTTTTAGTTGTCTGACCACTTCTCTATTATCAAGTTTGATATAGGAAACTCCACGATGAACGCTGAGCGTAAATTTCTTTTTGCCTGTCTTATTTTTGCGCTGCTCATTTACGCTATCCACGCTTTCGGTTTATTCGATCTGCTCACCGATTTACCTCACTTACAAACACTCATCCGCCAGAGCGGATTGTTCGGTTATAGCCTCTATATTTTGTTATTCATCATTGCCACCCTCTTTCTGTTACCAGGAAGCATACTGGTGATCGCTGGAGGAATAGTTTTTGGCCCGTTCTTAGGGACACTACTCTCATTAATTGCCGCCACGCTGGCCTCCTCGTGCTCATTCCTGCTGGCGCGCTGGCTGGGGCGTGATTTACTGCTGAAATATGTGGGCCATAGCCATACTTTTAAGGCCATTGAAAAAGGCATTGCGCGTAACGGTATTGATTTTCTTATTCTGACCCGCTTAATCCCGTTGTTTCCTTACAATATTCAAAATTACGCTTACGGATTAACCACAATCGCCTTCTGGCCTTATACCCTTATTTCAGCACTCACGACTCTGCCCGGTATTGTTATTTATACCGTGATGGCAAGCGATCTCGCCAATGAAGGCATTACGCTGCGCTTTATTTTACAACTCTGTCTGGCGGGCCTGGCGCTGTTTATTCTCGTCCAGCTCGCCAAACTCTACGCCCGACACAAACATGTGGATCTGTCTGCTTCTCGCCGCAGCCCACTTTCTCACCCAAAAAATAAAGGATAGAACGATGTTGCAACATTATTCAGTGTCATGGAAAAAAGGACTGGCTGCACTCTGCTTACTGGCTGTTGCTGGGCTTAGCGGCTGCGATCAAAAAGAGAATGCGGCGGCAAAAGTGGAATACGACGGACTTTCGAACAGCCAACCGCTGCGTGTCGATGCCAATAACCATACGGTAACCATGCTGGTGCAAATTAATGGTCGTTTCCTCACCGACGACACTCGTCACGGTATTGTGTTTAAAGATGGCTCCAACGGACATAAATCGCTGTTTATGGGTTATGCGACCCCGAAAGCATTTTATGAAGCCCTGAAAGAGGCAGGTGGTACGCCGGGCGAAAACATGACGATGGATAATAAAGAAACGACTCATGTCACAGGCAGCAAACTGGATATTTCGGTCAACTGGCAAGGGGCGGCAAAAGCGTATTCCTTCGATGAAGTGATTGTTGACAGTAATGGCAAGAAACTGGACATGCGCTTTGGCGGTAATTTAACGGCAGCAGAAGAGAAGAAAACGGGTTGCCTGGTGTGTCTGGATAGCTGCCCGGTCGGCATCGTCAGCAATGCAACATACACTTATGGTGCGGTGGAAAAACGCGGCGAAGTGAAATTCAAAGGTAATGCCTCAGTTCTCCCGGCGGATAACACGCTGGCAACGGTTACCTTTAAAATCACCGAATAAAGCAGGATAACGGATGATGAAGATGCAATCGCGTAAAATCTGGTACTACCGTATAACCCTCATCATCCTGTTGTTCGCTGTGCTGCTGGCATGGGCGCTGCTTCCCGGCGTCCATGAGTTTATCAATCGCAGCGTTGCGGCGTTTGCCGCCGTGGACCAACAGGGTATAGAACGCTTTATTCAGTCTTACGGCGCACTAGCGGCAGTTGTCTCGTTCTTGTTGATGATTTTACAGGCCATTGCTGCACCGCTACCTGCGTTTTTGATCACCTTTGCCAATGCGTCGCTGTTTGGCGCGCTCTGGGGCGGCTTGCTGTCGTGGACCAGTTCGATGGCCGGCGCGGCGCTGTGCTTTTTTATCGCCAGAGTGATGGGCCGCGAAGTGGTGGAAAAGTTAACGGGTAAAACGGTACTCAATAGTATGGACGGCTTTTTTACCCGCTATGGTAAACACACCATTCTGGTATGCCGATTATTGCCTTTTGTGCCTTTTGATCCCGTAAGCTATGCTGCCGGTTTGACTTCAATACGTTTTCGCTCGTTTTTTATCGCCACCGGGCTTGGTCAGTTACCGGCGACTATTGTTTATTCCTGGGCGGGCAGCATGTTAACAGGCGGTACCTTCTGGTTTGTCACCGGACTGTTTATTCTGTTTGCCCTGACCGTGGTGATTTTTATGGCGAAGAAAATATGGCTTGAGCGCCAGAAGAGGAATGCCTGATGGGTTTACCGCCGCTTAGCAAAATTCCTTTCATTTTACGTCCGCAGGCGTGGCTGCATCGTCGCCATTACGGCGAGGTGCTAAGCCCGATTCGCTGGTGGGGGCGGATCCCGTTTATCTTTTATCTGGTGTCGATGTTTGTCGGCTGGCTGGAGCGCAAACGCTCACCGCTCGATCCGGTAGTGCGATCGCTTGTCAGCGCGCGCATTGCGCAAATGTGCCTGTGTGAGTTTTGCGTGGATATCACCAGTATGAAAGTCGCCGAGCGTACCGGCAGCACCGATAAACTGCTGGCAGTGGCTGACTGGCGGCAAAGCCCGCTCTTTAGCGATGAAGAACGGCTGGCGCTGGAGTACGCCGAAGCCGCAAGCGTCACACCGCCAACGGTCGATGATGCCCTGCGTACCCGACTGGCTACCCATTTTGACGCTCAGGCACTCACCGAACTGACGGCATTGATCGGCCTGCAAAATCTGTCAGCCCGTTTTAATTCTGCCATGGACATTCCCGCTCAGGGGCTGTGCCGTATTCCTGACAAACGTTCTTAAGGAGAGATGATGCGCCATTGTGGGTGGTTGCTGGGATTGTTATCGCTGTTTTCTTTGGCAACACATGCCAGTGACTGGCAGGAAATAAAAAATGAGGCCAAAGGACAAACCGTCTGGTTTAACGCCTGGGGCGGCGATACCGCAATTAACCGCTATCTCGACTGGGTTAGCGGCGAGATGAAAACCTATTACGCTATAAACCTGAAGATTGTTCGTCTGGCGGATGCCGCAGACGCGGTGAAGCGCATTCAGACCGAAGCTGCTGCCGGGCGCAAAACAGGCGGTTCGGTGGATCTGCTCTGGGTGAACGGCGAAAACTTCCGCACCTTAAAAGAGGCTAATTTACTGCAAACTGACTGGGCGGAGACCCTGCCCAACTGGCGCTATGTCGACACACAGCTGCCGGTGCGGGAAGATTTTTCAGTGCCTACAGAAGGGGCAGAATCACCCTGGGGCGGCGCGCAATTGACGTTTATCGCCCGCCGCGATGTTACGCCGCAGCCACCACAAACGCCGCAAGCCTTACTGGAGTTTGCTAAAGCCAATCCCGGCACGGTTACCTATCCGCGCCCACCGGACTTTACCGGCACGGCGTTTCTTGAACAGTTGCTGATTATGCTAACGCCAGATCCCACAGCATTAAAAGAAGCGCCGGACGATGCGACTTTCGCCCGCGTCACTGCGCCCTTGTGGCAATATCTTGATGCACTGCATCCGTATTTGTGGCGCGAAGGAAAGGATTTCCCGCCTTCGCCCGCGCGGATGGATGCTCTGCTGAAAGCTAACACATTGCGCCTGTCGCTGACCTTTAACCCTGCACATGCGCAGCAAAAAATCGCCAGCGGCGATTTGCCTGCAAGCAGTTACAGTTTTGGTTTTCGCGAGGGGATGATTGGCAACGTCCATTTCGTCACCATTCCTGCCAACGCGAATGCCAGTGCTGCGGCGAAGGTAGTTGCCAATTTCTTGCTCTCACCCGATGCGCAACTGCGTAAAGCAGATCCCGCTGTCTGGGGCGATCCTTCTGTTCTCGATCCGCAAAAACTGCCTGACGGGCAGCGCGAAACATTGCAATCGAGAATGCCGCAGGATCTGCCGCCGGTACTGGCTGAACCGCACGCAGGTTGGGTAAATGCGCTGGAACAAGAATGGCTACACCGTTACGGTACGCATTAATCTTTTTGCTGTGGGCGATGATGGCGGTGATTTATGCACCGCTGATCCCGGCAACTCTCACGCTGATATCGCCTGCTTTGTCGTTGACACACTGGCAGGCGTTATTTGCCGATCCACAGTTACCGCAGGCATTACTGGCGACGCTGGTGTCGACAACCATTGCGGCGGTCGGGGCGTTGTTGATTGCCTTGCTGGTGATTGTGGCGCTGTGGCCAGGGCCGAAATGGCAGCGTATGTGCGCCCGGCTGCCGTGGCTGCTCGCCATTCCCCATGTGGCTTTTGCCACCAGCGCCCTTCTGCTCTTTGCTGACGGAGGGCTGCTTTATGACTATTTCCCGTATTTCACTCCGCCAATGGACAAATTGGGTATTGGGCTGGGCCTCACCCTGGCGGTGAAAGAAAGCGCATTTCTGCTGTGGATCTTAGCGGCAGTATTGAGCGAAAAACGGCTGTTGCAGCAACTCATTGTGCTGGATTCGCTGGGCTACAGCCGCTGGCAATGCCTGAACTGGCTGCTGTTGCCCTCCGTC
Organism: Escherichia sp. WS1451; assembly: GCF_046487365.1. Classification (NCBI taxonomy): domain Bacteria; kingdom Pseudomonadati; phylum Pseudomonadota; class Gammaproteobacteria; order Enterobacterales; family Enterobacteriaceae; genus Escherichia; species Escherichia sp. WS1451. The sequence goes on along the minus strand of NZ_JBJQJP010000002.1, from coordinate 226,210 downwards.
GCGCCTGCGCTGGCAATGGCGATGCTGGCGATTGTGGCCTGGTCGCTGTCGGTCGTGGATGTGGCGATTATTCTTGGGCCAGGTAATCCCCCGACGCTGGCAGTAATTAGCTGGCAGTGGTTAACTCAGGGCGACGCCGATCAACAAACGAAAGGCGCACTCGCCAGCCTGCTGCTGATGCTGTTACTCGCCGCCTACGTTTTGCTGGACTATCTGCTATGGCGTGGCTGGCGGCGTACTATTCCCCGCGTAGATGGCATTCGTAAGCCTGCCACGCCTTTATTGCCAGGCAATACGCTGGCGAGTTTTTTACCCTTAACCGGTGTGCTGTGTGTGGTTCTGCTGGCGATCCTCGCGGATCAGTCGACGATCAATAGTGAAGCGCTCATCAACAGCCTGACAATGGGGCCGGTGGCGACATTCATCGCTTTGCTCCTGTTACTGCTGTGGCTGGAATGGGGGCCACAGCGTCGCCAATTGTGGCTATGGTTGCCTATTTTATTACCCGCTCTGCCGCTGGTGGCGGGCCAGTACACGCTGGCGCTATGGCTGAACCTGGATGGAAGCTGGACGGCGGTGGTCTGGGGGCATCTGCTGTGGGTAATGCCGTGGATGCTGTTTATCCTGCAACCCGCCTGGCAGCGCATTGATTCACGGTTAATTTTGATTGCGCAAACACTGGGCTGGTCGCGGGCCAAAATCTTCTTTTACGTAAAATGCCCACTCATGTTGCGCCCTGCGTTGATTGCCTTCGCGGTGGGATTTTCAGTCAGTATTGCGCAGTATATGCCGACGCTGTGGCTGGGCGCGGGGCGTTTTCCGACGCTCACCACTGAAGCGGTGGCATTAAGCAGCGGCGGCAGCAACGGCATTCTCGCCGCCCAGGCTTTATGGCAACTACTGTTGCCGCTTATTATTTTTGCCCTGACCGCGTTAGTCGCAAAATGGGTAGGTTATGTCAGACAAGGACTCCGCTAATGCTCTGCGTGAAAAATGTTTCGCTACGTTTACCAGAAAGCCGCTTGCTGACAAACGTTAACTTTACGGTGGATAAAGGTGACATTGTCACGTTAATGGGGCCGTCTGGCTGTGGAAAATCTACACTGTTTTCATGGATGATTGGTGCGCTGGCCGGACAGTTTTCTTGTACAGGTGAGCTATGGCTCAATGAGCAACGGATTGACATGCTACCCACCGCACAGCGTCAGATTGGCATTCTTTTCCAGGATGCACTGTTATTTGACCAATTCAGCGTCGGGCAAAATTTACTGCTGGCTCTGCCAGCGGCACTCAAAGGTGTTGCAAGGCGCGATGCGGTAAATGATGCGCTGGAGCGTGCGGGGCTTGGCGGTATGTTCCATCAGGATCCTGCCACTTTGTCTGGCGGTCAGCGAGCGCGCGTTGCTCTAGTACGCGCCCTTCTCGCTCAGCCAAAAGCGTTGCTACTGGATGAGCCATTCAGCCGTCTTGATGTAGCTCTGCGCGATAATTTTCGCCAGTGGGTGTTCAGCGAAGTTCGCGCCCAGGCGATCCCAGTCGTTCAGGTAACGCACGATCTCCAGGATGTTCCTGCTGATAGCCCCGTTCTGGATATGGCGCAGTGGTCAGAAAATTACAACAAACTGCGATAACGCAAAGTTTTTCTCAATGCGTCAGTTCAGAATGGCGCTCTCAAAAATACAATGTCGGGATTTTCGATGAAACGTGTTTCTCAAATGACCGCGCTGGCAATGGCTTTAGGGCTGGCTTGCGCTTCTTCGTGGGCCGCTGAACTGGCGAAGCCTCTTACACTTGACCAGCTTCAACAACAAAATGGCAAAGCGATTGATACTCGCCCCAGCGCGTTTTATAACGGCTGGCCACAAACCTTAAATGGCCCTTCCGGTCATGAACCTGCCGCCTTAAACCTCTCTGCTAGCTGGCTCGACAAAATGAGCACCGAACAGCTCAACGAGTGGATCAAGCAACATAACCTGAAAGCCGATGCCCCGGTGGCGCTGTACGGTAATGACAAAGATGTCGATGCCGTCAAAACGCGTCTGCAAAAAGCAGGTTTTACGCATATCTCCATCCTGAGTGACGCGCTAAGCGAACCTTCCCGTCTGCAAAAACTGCCGCACTTTGAGCAGCTGGTTTATCCGCAATGGCTGCATGACCTGCAACAAGGTAAAGAGGTTACGGCGAAACCTGCCGGTGACTGGAAAGTCATTGAAGCGGCCTGGGGCGCTCCTAAGCTTTACCTTATCAGCCATATTCCCGGCGCTGACTACATCGACACCAACGAAGTGGAAAGCGAACCGCTGTGGAACAAAGTTTCTGATGAACAACTGAAAGCGATGCTGGCAAAACACGGCATTCGCCATGACACCACGGTCATTCTGTACGGGCGTGACGTATACGCTGCAGCGCGTGTGGCGCAAATTATGCTTTATGCCGGCGTGAAAGATGTGCGCCTGCTGGACGGAGGCTGGCAAACCTGGTCCGACGCGGGTCTGCCCGTTGAGCGCGGTACGCCACCGAAAGTGAAAGCGGAACCGGATTTCGGCGTGAAGATCCCGGCACAACCGCAACTGATGCTTGATATGGAACAAGCGCGTGGACTGCTGCATCGCCAGGATGCATCGCTGGTGAGTATTCGTTCGTGGCCGGAGTTTATCGGTACGACCAGTGGTTACAGCTATATTAAACCAAAAGGTGAAATAGCCGGAGCACGTTGGGGACACGCTGGTAGCGACTCGACGCATATGGAAGATTTCCATAACCCGGATGGCACCATGCGTAGCGCCGATGATATTACCGCTATGTGGAAAGCATGGAATATCAAGCCAGATCAGCAAGTTTCATTCTACTGCGGCACCGGCTGGCGCGCGTCCGAAACCTTTATGTACGCACGCGCAATGGGCTGGAATAACGTCTCCGTTTACGACGGCGGCTGGTACGAATGGAGCAGCGATCCAAAAAATCCGGTAGCAACCGGTGAACGCGGCCCGGACAGCAGCAAATAACATTGCAATTACTGACGCTGGAGCGACTTCAGCGTCAGATACCCACTCCACACCCGCGTAAAGGTCGTCATCCAGCACAACGCACCAAATACCCACGCAAACCACGGAAAACAGGCCGGAAAGAGGCAACTCAGAACAAACAGCAAAATCGTCTCGCTGCCTTCGGTTAACCCGCCCAGATAATAAAACGATTTATGCGCATAACCAGGATTATCAATCTGATGTTTCGCCGCCAGCGCAGCAAAAGCGAGAAAACTGCTGCCCGTGCCGATAAACGCAAACAGCAGCCAGCCGCCTGCCAGCGCATTTTGCTCCGGTGCAGCAAGAATAAAACCAAACGGCACCAGCGCGTAAAAGAGAAAATCGAGAGAAATATCGAGAAAGCCGCCCGCGTCGGTAAGCCCTCTGCGCCGCGCCAGCGCACCGTCCAGACCATCAAGCAGCCTGTTCAACAAAATGGCGACTAGCGCCGCCAGATACCAGCCCAGCGCCAGAAAAGGCAGTGCCAGCACGCCGATGGCAAATCCCACTAATGTTAAACCATCTGGCGTAATGCCCGGTTTATCAAGAACCCGCACGCACTGATGCAACAACGGTTTAATCCGGGGATGAAGATGGCGGTCTAGCACAGGCACTCCTTAAATATAAAGCCTTTCTGATTGAGCAACAGTGCGGATATTATGGCATTTTTCGCTTATCTGCCCGTGTGTAATTTATGAAAATGATTGAAGTTGTTGCCGCCATCATCGAACGTGATGGCAAAATTTTACTCGCGCAACGCCCCGCCCATAGCGATCAGGCGGGATTATGGGAGTTTGCCGGTGGTAAAGTCGAGCCGGATGAAAGCCAGCGGCAGGCGCTGGTGCGTGAGTTACGCGAAGAACTGGGCATCGAAGCAGCTGTGGGTGAATATGTTGCCAGCCATCAGCGAGAAGTTTCGGGGCGGATTATCCATCTTCATGCCTGGCACGTACCCGACTTCCACGGGACGTTACAGGCACATGAACATCAGGCGCTGGTCTGGTGCTCACCTGAAGAGGCGCTGCAATATCCGCTGGCCCCTGCTGACATTCCACTATTAGAGGCGTTTATGGCTTTACGCGCCGCCAGACCAGCGGATTAGTGCTAAGGGTTTTGTCATCACGCTGGCATTGCAGCAGTATTCCTTCGGCTTTAATTACCGCCCCTTCAGAATAATTTTGATCCTGATAAACGCAGCACTGAGTACAGGGCTGCGCTGACTGCCCGCCTGAACTGAACACTTCTGGCGGTACGTTTACCTCCACGTCCGGATGATAATGCGGGTTAGCCAGTGCAATTAATGGAAATGCTAATACTACGGCGAACAATGCTCGACTCACAGGGAACTCCTTAACGTTATTGTCTCTGCTACTAATAACGGTAGCCGGGCGGCATAACTTTAGCGTCTGAGTTATCGCATTTGGTTATGAGATTACTCTCGTTATTAATTTGCTTTCCTGGGTCATTTTTTTCTTGCTTACCGTCACATTCTTGATGGTATAGTCGAAAACTGCAAAAGCACATGACATAAACAACATAAGCACAATCGTATTAATATATAAGGGTTTTATATCTATGGATCAGACATATTCTCTGGAGTCATTCCTCAACCATGTCCAAAAGCGCGACCCGAATCAAACCGAGTTCGCGCAAGCCGTTCGTGAAGTAATGACCACACTCTGGCCTTTTCTTGAACAAAATCCAAAATATCGCCAGATGTCATTACTGGAGCGTCTGGTTGAACCGGAGCGCGTGATCCAGTTTCGCGTGGTATGGGTTGATGATCGCAACCAGGTACAGGTCAACCGTGCATGGCGTGTGCAGTTCAGCTCTGCCATCGGCCCGTACAAAGGCGGTATGCGCTTCCATCCGTCAGTTAACCTTTCCATTCTCAAATTCCTCGGCTTCGAACAAACCTTCAAAAATGCCCTGACTACTCTGCCGATGGGCGGTGGTAAAGGCGGCAGCGATTTCGATCCGAAAGGAAAAAGCGAAGGTGAAGTGATGCGTTTTTGCCAGGCGCTGATGACTGAACTGTATCGCCACCTGGGCGCGGATACCGACGTTCCGGCAGGTGATATCGGCGTTGGTGGTCGTGAAGTCGGCTTTATGGCGGGGATGATGAAAAAGCTCTCCAACAATACCGCCTGCGTCTTCACCGGTAAGGGCCTTTCATTTGGCGGCAGTCTTATTCGCCCGGAAGCTACCGGCTACGGTCTGGTTTATTTCACAGAAGCAATGCTAAAACGCCACGGTATGGGTTTTGAAGGGATGCGCGTTTCCGTTTCTGGCTCCGGCAACGTCGCCCAGTACGCTATCGAAAAAGCGATGGAATTTGGTGCTCGTGTGATCACTGCGTCAGACTCCAGTGGCACTGTAGTTGATGAAAGCGGATTCACGAAAGAGAAACTGGCACGTCTTATCGAAATCAAAGCCAGCCGCGATGGTCGAGTGGCAGATTACGCCAAAGAATTTGGTCTGGTCTATCTCGAAGGCCAACAGCCGTGGTCTGTACCGGTTGATATCGCCCTGCCTTGCGCCACCCAGAACGAACTGGATGTTGACGCCGCGCATCAGCTTATCGCCAATGGCGTTAAAGCCGTCGCCGAAGGGGCAAATATGCCGACCACCATCGAAGCGACTGAACTGTTCCAACAGGCAGGCGTACTGTTTGCACCGGGTAAAGCGGCTAATGCTGGCGGTGTAGCAACATCGGGCCTGGAAATGGCGCAAAACGCTGCGCGCCTGGGCTGGAAAGCCGAGAAAGTTGACGCACGTTTGCATCACATCATGCTGGATATCCACCATGCCTGTGTTGAGCATGGTGGTGAAGGTGAGCAAACCAACTACGTACAGGGCGCGAATATTGCCGGTTTTGTGAAGGTTGCCGATGCGATGTTAAGCCAGGGCGTGATTTAAGACAATTGTGCCGGATACAGCGCAAACGCCTTATCCGGCCATAAAAATCTTCAGTATCAGATGGTTGAAAGAACCTTTATATTATCACTCCATTGCCCGCCTCTTCTGATGGCGGGCTTTTTTTCGGCGCTCTCTTGCGTGTCGAATCCTTTTTCTTCCCTTCTCCACCGCCGGGAGCCATTATTCCCCGAAACTGCCTTACCGACGTGCGCTTTGCCTGATCAATCAACTGGTACAATGTCCCCACCAGCGGCTGCATAAAGTCCTGATAGCGACACTGCTTTTCGCTGATTTGCGTCAGCACCGATTCCCAGTGCGCGGTCATGTCCGGTCGCGTCGCCATCTCTGGCAGCGAATGGAATAGCGCTTTTCCGGCGTCGGTGGAGTGGATATAGCGCCCTTTTTTGGTCAGGAAACCACGCTTGAACAACAGTTCAATAATCCCGGCACGGGTTGCTTCTGTCCCCAGACCATCGGTCGCACGAAGGATCTTTTTCAGATCTTTGTCCTGCACAAAGCGTGCGATCCCGGTCATCGCCGAAAGCAGTGTTGCATCGGTAAAATGGCGCGGCGGCTGGGTTTGCCGCTCTACCACTTCACCTTTTTCGCACAACAATTCATCGCCTTTCGCCACCACAGGCAGCGGCGTGCCGTCGTTTTCTTCATCGCGTTCTTTGCTGCCTAACAGCGTGCGCCAGCCTGCTTCAGCAAGAAAACGGGCTTTAGCGACAAATTTGCCTTTGGCAATGTCCAGTTCGATAACACACTTGCGGAACACCGCATCCGGGCAGAACTGCATCAAGTACTGACGGGCAATCAGGTTATAGACCTTCGCTTCGTTCTCCGTCAGGTTGATCGCAGAACTCCGTGCGGTCGGAATGATGGCGTGGTGCGCATCGACCTTTTTGTCATCCCAACAGCGGTTGCGTATATCTGGATCGACCACTGGCTGCGGCAACAGATCCGGTGCATGAACGCTGATGGCATTCATCACTGCGTGGCGTCCGGCAAAATGTTCTTCTGGCAAATAGCGGCAATCGGAACGCGGATAAGTGATTAGCTTGTGCGTTTCGTACAGCTTCTGGCAGATATCAAGCACGTTCTGCGCGCTCAGACCAAAACGTTTAGCCGCTTCAATCTGCAACGCCGAAAGCGAAAAAGGAAGCGGCGCGGATTCTGATTCCCGTTTATCGTTATAGCTGGTGACAATAGCTGGTTGACCACTAATACGGTTAACCACATGCTCCGCCAGTGGACGATGTAACAAGCGCCCTTCTTCATCCTGGTACGGTTCACACGCTTCGCTCGGTTGCCAGATAGCGGTAAACCGCTCATCGGCAGGTGTCACGATATGTGCTTTGACTTCAAAGAAATCTTTCGCCACGAAGTTTTCAATCTCTTCGTCGCGGCGCACCACCAGTCCGAGTACGGGCGTCTGCACGCGTCCCACGGAAAGTACGCCCTGATAACCGGCATTGCGACCGAGAATGGTGTAAGCGCGGGTCATATTGATGCCGTACAGCCAGTCAGCTCGGGCTCGCGCCAGTGCAGAAACGCACAGCGGTACAAACTCGCTATTGGAGCGAAGACGATCGATCGCCCGCTCAACCGCCTGCGGGTTCAGGTCGTTTATCAAACAACGCTGTACCTGCTGGCGCTTTTCCGGTGCCAGTTGCAGGTAGTCCAGCACTTCATCCACCAGCAGTTGCCCTTCGCGATCCGGGTCTCCGGCGTGAACGATTTCGCTGGCTTCATGCAGGAAGCGTTTGATGACATTAAGTTGTTTAGTCACGGAGGGTCGGGGCTGTAATTGCCACTTTTCCGGGACAATTGGCAAATCCGCAAGATTCCAGCGCGCATAGCGGCTGTCGTAGGCGTCTGGCTGCGCCTGCTCAAGCAGGTGACCGATACACCAGGTCACCACCTGACCATTACCGCACTCGATAAAGCCATCGCCTTTCCGGTGCGGTTTAGGCAGGACATCAGCAATGGCGCGCGCCAGACTCGGTTTTTCGGCAATAAACAACCGCATTGAATTAACGGATCTCAACCATGGCACGACCGCCGCGCGCTGGCACCAGTTCGCCAATCGCCGTCAGTTCAATGCCAAACTCGGCGGCTGTAGCTTTGACCTCATTTTCTGCTTCCGGAATGACCGCCAGCAGCAAACCGCCAGAAGTTTGCGGATCGCACAGCAGATCGCGCACTTCACGCGGCATTTCACCCATCAGATGACCGTAGCTGGCAAAGTTACGTTCGGTGCCGCCAGGCACTGCGCCCAACTTAATGTACTCTTCAACCCCAGGCAATTTCGGGATCGCGTCATAGTCGACGCGCGCCTGCACACCTGCGCCCTGACACATTTCGCTTAAATGCCCCAGCAAACCAAAACCCGTAACGTCGGTCATCGCTTTTACGCCTTCGATGTTGGCAAAGGACGCGCCTGCGATGTTCATCCGGCACATCACTTCCGTCGCCAGTCCCTGATGTTCTGGTTTAAGCAGTGATTTTTTCTCAGCCGTGGTAAGAACGCCAATCCCCAGCGGCTTCGTCAGGAACAGTTTGCATCCGGCTTGTGCGGTACTGTTTTTCTTCACCCGCTCGGTCGGTACGATCCCCGTTACCGCCAGACCAAAAATCGGCTCCGGCGCATCGATGGAGTGACCACCAGCCAGCACAATACCCGCCTGACGGCATGCATAGCGTCCACCTTCGGTCACTTCGCGAGCAATTTCCGGGGAAAGTTTGTTAATCGGCCAGCCGAGGATCGCAATCGCCATAATCGGTTTGCCGCCCATTGCGAAGATATCGCTGATGGCGTTAGTCGCCGCAATGCGGCCAAAATCGAAAGGATTATCAACGATCGGCATAAAGAAGTCGGTGGTACTGATAACGCTGGTGCCATTGCCCAGATCGTACACCGCCGCATCGTCGCGGGTTTCATTACCCACAAGCAAATTCGGATCAACAAACTTCGCCTGCTCACTGTGCAGGATGGTTTCCAACACTTTTGGGGAAATTTTACAGCCGCAACCAGCGCCGTGGCTGTATTGGGTCAAACGAATCGAGTTCTCGCTCATGGACATCTCCTGTCAATGCAATCCGGGTATGGTAACCCTCATTCCATGAAGTGATAAGTGAGAGTGTCTGAATTCCTGCGCCTTTGCTCACAATCCAGACAGTTTCGCGACAATTATCAGAAATAAGTCACAAACGGCGTCGGGTCCGGGACGTTTATCGACGTAGATGCTTTCAACTGCGGCGTACCGAGGTAGAGAAAACCGACAATTTTATCCTGCTCACGGCAACCGAATGCTTCACGCACTACCGGACTTTCAGTTAATGCACCACTGCGCCAGATGCCGCCAAACCCCTGGGCAACTGCTGCCATTTGCATCGCCATGACCGCGCATCCCGCAGACATTTCCTGTTCCCAGCGCGGGACTTTATGATTCTCTTCGCATTTTGCCACCACCGTTATGATGAGCGGTGCGCGGAACGGCGCATTACGCGCTTTGTCGATGGCTTTGTTATCACTACCGGCAGCAATCGCCCCCTGCTCCAGTACGGCGCTGAAACGCTCGCGCCCTTCCCCTTCAATCACAAAGAAATGCCACGGTTGCATGGACTTATGGTCCGGCGCACGCATACCCGCACGCAGGATGTTTTGCAGTTGTTCACCCGTTGGCGCGGGTTCAGCCAGGCGGGAGGCGCTACGGCGATTGATCAATAGTTCGAGTGCATCCATTTGATTAACTCCTGTCATGATATTTATTCACAAAATTAACACGAGAGTGGATTTTGTTACAGCCCAGTCCGCAATTCCTGCTGACAAGTGCCGGTTGGGTCATTACGATAACCACATCTATTGCGCCTGAGACAGGTGTGACCTTAAGTTGGGAGAATACATGCGAACCCTTTGGCGATTTATTGCCGGATTTTTTAAATGGACGTGGCGTCTGCTGAATTTCGTCCGTGAAATGGTACTTAACCTGTTCTTTATTTTTCTCGTGCTGGTTGGTGTGGGGATCTGGATGCAGGTCAGTGGTGGTGATTCGAAAGAAACGGCCAGTCGTGGCGCACTGCTGCTGGACATTTCTGGTGTGATCGTCGATAAACCCGACAGTTCTCAGCGGTTTAGTAAATTAAGCCGCCAGCTGCTTGGTGCCAGTTCCGATCGTCTGCAGGAAAACTCACTGTTTGATATCGTCAACACCATTCGCCAGGCGAAGGACGACCGCAATATCACCGGTATCGTGATGGATCTGAAAAACTTCGCAGGCGGCGACCAGCCGTCTATGCAGTACATCGGCAAAGCCCTGAAAGAGTTTCGTGACAGCGGGAAACCGGTTTATGCCGTTGGCGAGAACTACAGCCAGGGGCAATATTATCTCGCCAGTTTCGCCAATAAAATTTGGCTGTCTCCGCAAGGCGTGGTTGATCTGCACGGTTTTGCCACCAACGGTCTGTACTACAAATCGTTACTGGATAAGCTGAAAGTTTCCACCCATGTGTTCCGCGTGGGTACGTATAAATCTGCCGTTGAACCGTTTATTCGTGATGATATGTCACCGGCAGCCCGCGAAGCTGACAGCCGCTGGATTGGTGAGCTGTGGCAAAACTATCTGAATACTGTTGCCGCTAACCGGCAGATCCCTGCTCAGCAGGTATTCCCTGGCGCGCAAGGGTTGCTTGAGGGTTTAACCAAAACCGGTGGCGATACCGCGAAATATGCGCTGGAAAACAAGCTGGTCGATGCACTGGCATCGAGTGCCGAAATCGAAAAAGCTCTGACCAAAGAGTTCGGCTGGAGCAAGACTGATAAAAATTATCGCGCCATCAGTTATTACGATTACGCATTGAAAACGCCGGCAGATACCGGTGACAGCATCGGAGTCGTCTTCGCTAATGGCGCAATTATGGATGGCGAGGAAACTCAGGGGAATGTTGGCGGTGATACCACTGCGGCACAAATCCGCGACGCTCGCCTTGACCCGAAAGTGAAAGCGATTGTTCTGCGTGTTAATAGTCCCGGCGGCAGCGTTACTGCGTCTGAAGTGATTCGCGCTGAACTGGCAGCAGCCCGGGCAGCGGGTAAGCCTGTGGTTGTGTCGATGGGCGGTATGGCGGCATCTGGTGGTTACTGGATTTCCACACCAGCTAATTACATTGTGGCTAACCCCAGCACCCTGACCGGTTCTATCGGTATCTTCGGCGTGATCACCACCGTAGAAAATAGTCTGGATTCGATTGGTGTTCATACTGATGGTGTCTCAACTTCACCGCTGGCGGATGTTTCTATCACCAGGGCACTGCCGCCGGAAGCGCAGCAGATGATGCAGTTAAGCATTGAGAATGGCTATAAACGCTTTATCACGCTGGTTGCTGATGCGCGTCATTCAACGCCGGAGCAGATTGATAAAATCGCCCAGGGCCACGTCTGGACCGGTCAGGATGCAAAAGCTAACGGGCTGGTCGATAGTCTCGGGGATTTCGATGATGCGGTCGCCAAAGCAGCAGAGCTGGCAAAAGTGAAACAGTGGCATCTGGAATACTACGTTGATGAACCGACCTTCTTCGACAAAGTGATGGACAACATGTCTGGTTCTGTCCGCGCAATGTTGCCAGATGCGTTCCAGGCCATGTTACCTGCACCGCTGGCCTCGGTAGCCTCTACCGTTAAAAGTGAAAGCGACAAGCTGGCCGCGTTTAACGACCCACAAAACCGTTATGCGTTTTGCCTGACCTGCGCCAACGTGCGTTAAGTCATGTACTAAGTGGCCGACAGATCGTCGGCCACATTTTTTTTACCTCGACGAATCCTCTTCCCGCTGTCTCGCCCCATATTTCCTTATCCGCATAGTATCAGGTGCGCTCCCCCTGCCTCACGTATATACTTTTGCTCTTTCGATATCATTCATATCAATATCATGCAAAAGAAATCAATTTACGTCGCCTACACGGGCGGGACCATCGGGATGCAGCGTTCCGAGCAGGGTTATATTCCGGTGTCAGGTCATCTACAACGCCAACTGGCGCTGATGCCGGAATTCCATCGCCCGGAGATGCCAGATTTCACCATTCATGAATATACGCCATTGATGGATTCTTCTGATATGACGCCAGAAGACTGGCAGCATATTGCTGAAGATATTAAAGCGCACTATGACGACTATGATGGTTTTGTCATTCTGCACGGTACAGACACGATGGCGTATACCGCCTCTGCACTGTCGTTCATGCTCGAGAATCTCGGTAAACCGGTCATTGTGACAGGGTCACAAATCCCGCTAGCTGAGTTACGCTCTGACGGACAAATTAATCTGCTGAATGCGTTGTACGTTGCGGCGAATTATCCTATCAACGAAGTAACTCTCTTTTTTAATAATCGACTTTATCGTGGCAACCGTACCACCAAAGCCCATGCCGATGGTTTTGATGCGTTTGCCTCTCCAAACCTTCCTCCGTTACTGGAAGCAGGTATCCATATTCGTCGTTTGAATACACCACCCGCCCCGCACGGTGAAGGGGAATTGATCGTTCATCCAATCACCCCACAACCGATTGGCGTAGTGACGATTTATCCAGGGATTTCTGCTGACGTCGTGCGCAATTTTCTGCGCCAACCGGTGAAAGCATTGATTCTGCGCTCATATGGCGTGGGTAATGCGCCACAAAACAAAGCCTTCCTGCAAGAATTACAAGAAGCCAGCGATCGCGGTATTGTGGTAGTCAACCTGACACAATGTATGTCCGGTAAAGTGAATATGGGTGGTTATGCCACCGGTAACGCCCTCGCCCATGCCGGCGTTATTGGCGGTGCAGATATGACTGTAGAAGCCACACTAACCAAACTGCATTACCTGCTTAGCCAGGAACTGGATACTGAAACCATTCGCAAGGCCATGAGCCAAAACCTGCGCGGCGAACTGACGCCGGATGATTAAGGAGACTGCAATGCCCCCTCGCGCCCTGTTACTGGTCGATTTACAAAATGATTTCTGTGCTGGTGGCGCGCTCGCCGTGCCGGAAGGTGACAGTACGGTGGATGTCGCTAACCGCCTGATTGACTGGTGCCAGTCGCGCGGTGAAGCGGTTATCGCCAGTCAGGACTGGCACCCGGCGAATCACGGCAGTTTTGCCAGTCAGCACGGTGTAGAGCCTTATACGCCGGGCCAACTCGACGGTTTGCCACAAACCTTCTGGCCAGATCACTGTGTGCAGAACAGTGAAGGCGCACAATTACATCCGTTACTGAACCAAAAAGCGATCGCAGCGGTGTTCCATAAAGGCGAAAATCCTTTAGTTGACAGTTACAGTGCCTTTTTTGATAACGGCCGTCGGCAGAAAACTGCGCTCGATGACTGGTTGCGCGCTCATGTAATCAATGAATTGATCGTTATGGGTCTGGCTACTGACTATTGCGTGAAGTTTACCGTGCTGGACGCGTTACAGTTAGGCTATAAGGTGAACGTGATTACCGATGGTTGTCGTGGCGTAAATATCCAGCCACAGGACAGTGCGCACGCGTTTATGGAGATGTCAGCAGCTGGGGCAACGCTATATACGCTGGCAGACTGGGAAGAAACGCAGGAGTAATTTTACGCTGGCCTACAATTCTGTACTGCCATTGTAGGCCAAATAAAACACGTCAGTGGTACATCTGGCAATTGATGCCATCAACGAAAGATTTAATTCACCTCAGAAATCTCTTCCAGCGACACCTTCCGCGTTTCGATGCCAAAAATGGAGAGAACCAGCGCACAGAGCACTAACATGACACCAAGCACCATAAACACCGTGATTGACCCATAATGCGTTAATAGTGCCGCAACGCCATAGGGCGTGAAGACTGCGACGATCCGTCCGACGGCATTAACGAAACCCGAACCACGCAGGCGTAAATGCGTTGGCCAAAGTTCCGGGATATAAACCGCCGACGCGAAGCACACATACATGTATAAAAAGAAGATCATCACCAGGCCATAGATTAAAATCGCCCACTCTGTAGTCTGAATTGAATAGATATAGCCTAACACAGCAATAATAATAAGTAAGGCAGAGCCAAATAATCGACGAGGAAAATGATCAATAATTAATGCCGCAATAAATATCCCTACCGGAGCGCCAATCATAATAACAGCGGTCATTAATATTGATTTATCAACATCAATGCCGGAGTTAACAAATATGGTCGGTATCCATACGGTGATGGTATAAAGCGAAATGTTCATTGCAATTAAAACAGTAATCGCGACTAATGTACGTCGTAACATTTCCCCTTTAAACAGGAGCCAGAAGGTACCCTTGATTACCTTAACCTTGCTGTTGCTCTGGTTCAAAGTAAGCGGGGGTAAACGAATACTCTTCTCTCTTTCAATTTGCTGCTCTACTTCACGAAGTTGGCTTTCTGCACCTGCGATTTGCCCTTTCCCCGCCAACCATCGAGGCGACTCAATAAAGTATTTACCTGAGAGAAACCAGGCTAACAGTATGCCAATACCACCCAGCAGAAACATTATCCGCCAACTAAAAAAAGCGATAACCACCACGCCTATCGCCGCAGACAACATGGGCGACCAGTTACCGACAAATGAGAGCCGCGCGGACCATTTTCCACGCACCGTCGCGGGGATAAACTCCGTAAATGAGGCATAGCCAACCATAATCAGCGCCCCCATTCCTGTTCCCATCAGGAAGCGAAAGAAGATGAGCCAGTACATATCAGGGACAAAAGCGGCCCCTGTTGCCGCAATACCGACGATGAGAAGATTTATGCGAAACGCCCTGCGCCGCCCAAAGTAGTCACCAATAAACCCACCGGTAAGAGAGCCGATGAAATAACCAAACATTAATGCCGAGGTAAAGGCGGCATTGAGGAGATTATTTGACCATCCATTGCTTACCAGCTTTGCTAAAACAACATTGCCTGAATAACTCAAAAAACCCGTTAATAACAGACTAAAGCTTATAATACCAAATATACGATAATGAAACCGGGCCAAAGGCAAGCGGTCCAGTCTTGCGCCAATTTGATCATATTGTTCCATTAGGTGCCTCGGATTTGCTAAAAAGGTAGCAATTGCGGCAAATTCACTTGCCGCATCTTTATCATCATTTTATTTCCAGGCGCAGGAACAAATAATATTGACAACGTGTGCTTAAATTACCACACCAGCTGGATATTATTGTCTTTGCAAAATGCTATCCACTCTGCACCCGGTGATTTATCAGTTATTATGTAATTAATATGACTAAAGTCAGCTAACTGGACAAAAGCTTTGCGATCAAACTTAGAGTGATCAACCAATAACGCAACTTCTGTCGCCTGACGGATCATTGTCTTTTTGATTTCAGCTTCCGCTTCGTTAGAGTCCAGCGCGCCGCTGTTAATATCAAGACCTTTACAACTCATTACCATGATATCGACATGGTAGCGGCTGATGATCTCTTTAGTAATTCTTCCTTGCAGGGAAAGTGTATTTTTGTTTAGTTCCCCCCCCGTTGAAACGACTTTAATTTCTGACTGAGCCAGAACATGAATCGCTTCCGCCGAGTTGGTTAGCAACGTCAGGTCACTACGGTCCTGTAACAATTTGAGCAATTCCATTACGGTACTACTGGAATCGGCTGCCATGGTGGTTTTATTGTCGATAAAGGGTAGTGCCTTGCGTGCAATAAGCTGCTTCTCTTCATAAAACGATGAAGCGCGCTTATAAAAATGGATATTCTCCGTCAACATCGCTGTATTTAAAACAGCACCACCATAGGTTCTGGTCAAAAAGCCTTCATCTTCCAGCTTCTCAAGATCGCGGCGAATGGTTTCTTCGGTTACCTGAAAAATCCCACTCAAATTTGAGACTGTCACCTTTTTATCGTTGGCAACCATTTGCTTAATTGCCTGAATCCTGTCTTTTGCCGCCACGATTACACCCCTGTATCTTTTTACATCACATTAGCGCGATTATCGCATAACCGATGTTTACTTTCAAAATAACCTGTTTGAATCACAGATTTTCATCACAGTTTTCACAGAAACAGAGGTGAATCGTGTTGAGTATTTAACGCTCCAGGGCCTCTGCCATTTCCCTCATCAATGTTGCGTCTGCATCCGATAAGTTGATATTCAATGCCGCGACATTTTCGCGTACCTGTTCCGGTGCAGTAGCCCCACTAAGAATGGAGATTAAATCACTCTGTTTTAATATCCACGCCAGTGCCAGAGTGGGAATTGTGCACTGATAACGAGCACAGAGTGGCTGCCACTGTTCAAGCATATCAATCACTTTCAGCATGTTTTCACGCTGGAACCAGACTTTATTTGCCCGAGCGCCACCCGGAACGTAATCACGAGTGATGGTACCGGTCAACAATCCCTGCTCTAGCGGGGAATAAACCTGTACCACAATGCCATTATCACGACATAGCGGCAGCAGTTCGCTTTCCAATGCCCGGTCGAGGATACTGTATTTCGCCTGAATAATATCCAGTTCACCATATTGCAGATACTCGCGGATATGGTCAGCATCGACGTTAGCAGCGCCTATAGCGCGAATTTTTCCTTCGGCCTTTAACTCATTGAGCACTGCGACAGTTTCAGCTATCGGCGTAAAAAATGGCGGCACCGACTGCCAGTGCGTCATGTAGATATCGATGTAATCAATACCCAGACGTTGCAAGCTGGCTTCTACCTCTTCGCGGATAGATTCCGGGGAAAGGTTTTTATACAACTGCCGATCGCCAACTTTGTTGAATAAACTCCCTTTTCGTTCCCAGACAATGCCGCATTTGGTTTCTACTACAACCTGTTCACGGGGCAGTTTTTTTAACGCCTGACCGACGATAACTTCACTATTGCCAAAGTTATATCCTGGCGCAGTATCAATCAGATTAATGCCACAACGATGGGCTTCAAGAATCGTATCAATACATATTTGCCGATCGAGATCGCCATTCCATGCAGGACCGCCGCCAATGGCCCATGTCCCCAACCCCATTCGCGAAAGCGTAATATCCGTTGTGCCTAAAGGTATCTTTTTCATTTGCCTTCATTATCCTTCGTATTCTTCCAGCAATTGTTCGACCAGCTTTCTGTTTTTTACGCCGGTGGTGGCACCGACGCTTAGAACCGAGATAGCCGCCGTTGCATTGGCAAAGCGTGCGCATTCACGCAGATTTTTGCCTTCTAACAGTGCCGCAATAAAACCTGAAGCAAAGTTATCGCCCGCGCCAATGGTGTCGATGGCGGTTATTCCTGCGACCGCCGGCACCTTCATCGTCATGTCACCACGCTTGATAAAGCAGCCGTCTTTACCCGTTTTAATCACCACCGTTTTTACGCCGCACGCAAGAAAGCAGTCAGCAATTTCATCCAGTGTCTCTTTCCCGGTGAGTAATTTTGCCTCGGCAAAATTAGGAAACAGATAATCGACATAACTCAATGCTTCGCAAATATCATCCAGCGTTTCATTCAACCGCGGTTTGATCATATCGGCACAGATAATCATCTGCCGGGCTTTAGCTTGCGTAAAAATTTCTGTTAGCGCTTTACCATCCAATAGTGGACTGTTGAAAATACTGGCCAGTGATAATAATTTCGCCTGGGAAAACCGCGCAAAATCAACATCGTCAATATTCAATTTCCACAGACTGCCGTTACGGTTTGTGACAAACGTCCGCTCGCCATCCTCCGTCACCAGTCCAACGTTAATAGAGGTATCTATGTTGACGTCCTGCTTCAGGCTTTGAATATCAATATTCTCTTTGCGGCAATGGTCGAGAATAAATTGCCCGGCGGCATCTTTACCAATACGACTCATTAATGCTGTGCGATGGCCCAGACGAGAAATAATTGTTGCTTCATTTATTGCATCACCCCCGGTGGTCATTGCGATTCTTTCAAGAGGATAAGAATCCACATCAAAGATATTTTTACTGACCGGTTGCAATGGAATATCAACAATAGCGGCACCTATACAAATAACGTCGAGATTATCCATATCATTATTCCGCTTTGCCATCAGAACCGAACAGTTTAATTTTTTCCAATGCCCGTTCTTTTACAGCTTTACGTACTTCACGTTCTAAATGCAGGAAAGGCTGATCCTGGTTTTCTTTCACTGCTACCATTGCGGCCTGACAGAGCTCCGTATGAATGTTGATTTTCGCAATACCCAACGAAATTGCAGTTTTAATGTCGGCATCACTGATCCCCGATGCGCCGTGCAAAACCAGCGGAACAGAAACAGCATCGCGTACGCCTTTGACGACCTCAAAGTTCAATTGTGGCTCTGACGTATAAACCCCATGCTGGTTGCCGATGGCGACAGCCAATGAGTCACAGCCCGTACGTTCAACAAATTCAGCCGCCTGGTCAGGATCGGTATAGTGATAGCCCGCCAGCGCTTCCTCATAAACGGTTTCATTACCGACATGCCCTAATTCCGCCTCTACCGGAATACCCAGCGGATGGAAGAAATCAACAGCCTCTTTGGTTAAACGAATATTTTCTTCGAAATCAAATGCGGAAGCATCACGCATTAATGAATTCATACCATGAGTCCAGGCGTTATGAATAATTTCCATACTCCGACCATGATCCCAATGAGTTATTACCGGCACCGTTGCTTTTTTTGCCATTGATACCATCATGTGAGAGAAATCTTCAAATGAGGTGTTCCCGACAAAACCTGTACCAAAAGAAATAATAACCGGTGATTTCGCTTCTTCGGCTGCGTCGATAACGCCCATCAACATTTCTGCATTCCATACGTTAAAATGGGCAATTGCATAATGTTTATTTGTGGCATCGTTTTCCCAATATCTGATATCTGCGAGCATATTCTGTTCTCCCGTATTAATTAATCGCTAATTTTAATAACGCCTTTAATAATGTCGCGTTTGTTGTTAACCGACTCTTCAAATGCCTGTTGTACATCCTGATAATCGTAAATATGTGTCACCATCGATTTCACATCTAATCGCCCTGAGGAAATAGCTTCAATCGTGACCGGATAACGATTGGCATAGCGGAATACTGTCTGGATAGTGACTTCGCGATTGATTTTGAGGAAATTGATTGCCGAATCGCCCGGTACAGTACCAACAATCATAATTTTACCGCCGCGCATTACCAGATAAGGTGCCTGTTTAACGGTGACCGCAGAACCCGCTGTTTCGAAAACAATATCTGCGCCCATTTCTTCGGTAAATTGCTGACAGCGTGCAATAGTGTCTTCTTTTGCGCCGTTAATAACCACTGTCGCGCCGAGCTGTTCCGCCATTGTCAGACGTTTTTCCAGCACATCAACGACGGCAATATCCGTAGCTCCCAGGCATTTGCACGCTTGCAACGTCATCAAACCAATACAACCCGCTCCCAGAATAATTATCTTCTTACCCGGTTTAACATCTGCCAGCATCGCGGCATGCATCCCGACTGCGGCAGGCTCCACCAGCGCCCCTTCCATCGTGTCCATATTGTCGGGCAGTTTGTAAGTAAAGCTCTCCGGATGACACAGATAGTGCGTTAATGCGCCGCGGTAGTTAGGTTGTGTCGCCATAAAATCAACGTCCGGGCAGATGTTATATTTGCCTTCCAGACAGTAACGACAGTGACCGCAAGGAACGCCAGGTTCGATATTTACCCGATCCCCCGCTTTAAATTTGCGCACACGGCTTCCCACAGCCACAACCGTCCCGGCGCATTCATGACCCAGGCCAATTTCTTGATTTGGGTCTTTAGGCGGAATAAACGGGCCTGATTCGAAACCATGTACATCTGAACCACAAATACCGACATATTCCACTTTAATCAAAACTTCATCTTCTTTAGGCACAGGTATTTCTGCTGAAATAATTTTCATTGTGCCCGGCACCTGCAATATTGCTTTTGAATTTTTCATTTTGAATCCACCAGTATTATTTATTGACTACTGCATCAATACTTAAACTTTCAACGGAGACACCTTTCGTTTCAATTCCAATGGTGGCGATAGCAATTGCGACAATAATTGAAACAGCCCCCAGAAGAATAAAGACTCCCGTTACGCCATAACTACTGAGCAGCACTGCAACGGCATAAGGTGCGGCAATACCACTGATTCGCCCTACCGCATTCGCCAGACCGGAGCCACGTAATTTGGCCTCTGTCGGCCAGATTTCAGGGACATACACTGCCGAGGCATAGCAAACGTACATATAGACGAAAGTAATCAGGAAGAAACCAATCAGCGTTATGAGCAACATACTGGTTTGCAGTGAATAGATATATCCGAGCACCGCAATCAGGATTAATAGCCCCACACCCATTGTTTTACGCGGAATTTTATCCATCACCAGCATGGCAATAAAAATACCAAATGGCGCACCAAACATACTCATGGTATTTAAAACAATCGAGTCTTTTAAATTAATCCCCTGGGTCATGAATATTGTTGGCAACCAGTTAATTAGTGTGTACTGCACAACGTTCATGGCAATCAGCACACAAGAGCCTAATATCACGCGTTTCAGTAATACTCCTGTCAGTAAGGCTGAATACGGCACCGCTTGTGGCGCTTTACCGTCATCAGCAATAACCACGGGCGGCAAAGGTTTACCCGTCTGGCGTATGATGCCTTCTTCTATACTCCGCATGACTTTCTCGGCTTCCTGATACCGTCCGCGCGATTCCAGCCAGCGCGGGGATTCAGGAAAGTAGCGCCAGGCCAGCGCCGTAGCGATAAGCGACAATATTGCAGGGATAAGCAGTTGTACTCGCCAGTTCCACTCTGCACTAATCAGCGGCGTGAGTCCCATCGCAATCAATGAACAGAGCGGATATGACCAGTTGCCAATAAAAGAAACCCGACTGGACCACGTTCCGCGATTTCTACCGGGCATATATTCGGTGAAACCAGCAAACAGCGTCACCAGTAAAGCTCCCAGCCCAACGCCCATCACAAAACGGCAGGCAATAAGGAAATCCATATTCGGTGAAAAAGCACCGACCACCATCGAGGCAATATGAATGGCCTCATAGAGGATGAACGCATTTCTGCGACCGGTTTTGTCACCGATGATGCCGCCAACCAGCGCACCGAGAAACATTCCGGCGGTCGTGATTGCTGAGAATGTGGCAGTGGTGGAATTATCTGTCCAGCCCAACGCTTTCAGCTGCGCGAGGATCAAGCCACCAACGGCATTACTCCAGCAGACAAGCAAGCCAAACGCGACGATAGCAAACATTGACGAATGCCAGCGGCAATCCGGTAAGCGATCCAGCCGAGCACCACAATGCGGTTTTGTTATCTGTTCCATGCGATAACGTTCCTTCAGGAGAGTAGTTAATCATCAAAGTCGTAAGTCATGATCACTTTGATTGCGGTTTTATCGACCATCGCATCAAACCCTTCGCGCCATTGCGACAGGCCGATACGATGCGTGATCATCGGTTTGACTTTGATAGCGCCGCTGGCTAATAGCCGGAGAGCGTTACGCCATGAGGTGGAGTCATAGGCCATATGCCCAATGATGCTTTTGTTCCAGGCGGTAATGTCATTAATCGAGAAATCAAGAGGTTTGAAGCCCATTCCAACGCGTACTACTTCCCCATTCGGGCGGAGCATTTCGATGGCTTGTTTCAATGCGATATTGGCACCGGAGCATTCAATCACCAGTCCCAGATTGTCTTTGCCACAAATTTGCTGGCAGCGCGCCACCACATCTTCGGTAGAACCATTTACTACTGCCGTCGCACCCAGTTCTTTTGCAACCGGGAAGCGGACCGCCACATCTTCTTGTAGACCAACGACGACGATATTTACCGCCCCCATAATCCGCGCCATTTGTACGGAGAACAGCCCGAGTGGGCCAGTACCGATGACGACCACATCCTGACCAGGGAGGAATTTCGATTGCTGCGCGATGGATTTGTAGGCATTACAGATAGGGTCAAGTACGGCTGCGTCCTCATAATCAACACCATCAGGGATTTCCCACAACGCATGACGATGAATTTTGAGAATTTCACCAGGAACCAGACAATATTTGGAAAAACCACCGCCCCAGGTATTGTTATCCAGACCAAGGTTTACTTTTTCTGTACAACACAGAAAATCACCTTGTTCACAGGCCGGACAAACGCCGCAGACGTGACCGCTGTTATCTGACACGACGCGTTGCCCCACTTTCCAGTCTTTGACTTTTTCACCAACCTGCGCAATACAACCTGCGAACTCATGGCCGCGGATAGAGTTAAACTCATCAGAACCGCTATCGACATTGTAGTGCTTCATGTCTGCGCCGCAGATTGCCGCGGCTTTAATTTCAATCACGACATCTTCCGGGCCACAAATGGGTTGTGGGACATCGATCATCTTGTAGCCGCCAAAGGCTTTGCCAAACCGAGCCAGTGCTTTCATTGCGTCATCCTCTGTGTTTTGTTTTGCTTAGATGGTCATCATACTTACCCACATGATTTTTGAGGTCAACATAAAATCTGTAAAACACAGATAATGATCTGCGTTTTACAACTCAGATCACAATTACGCAGAAAATGGCTGGATCTGTTACAGGTTGATGGAAGGCGGAACGCAAAATGAGCAAATTTGAGAGGGATTACCGGCCAAATAGGTCTGAGACTTAAGTTCAGGAGAAGTCATTCAGGCGTGAACGCGACTGCAAGAGACCGGACTGGGGCTTTGCCTGGTCGTGACGAGATAATTGAGATGAGTCGTGGGGTTATTGTTGGCTATCCCCTTTATAACCGCGGCAAAAAGGGGACAAACCACTTACTTAAACATGGCAATAGGCTTTGCTGAGATACCAAAATCTTCTTTTAACTGTTGTTTGCTCTTCATGACCATCTGACCATTTGTGTCAATTGTCATATGCTGTGCTTCGGTATTATGGCGGGCTTGCCACAGCATCACCAGTTGCAGGCAGTTCTCTTTTTGTTCCTCGGTCAACGTAACGCCATCAGGCCATTTCCCCAGTTCAACGGCTGTCGACAAACGCTGGTATACCTCAGGCGTCATGCTGTTGATAATGTCATCAAGATTCATAATTTTTCCGCTCCTGTGGAATAAGTTGCTGAATCGTTTTTTCAACCGTTGATTTCTTCGCCGTTTTCGCCATCGGTAAAGCGTAAAGAGGCTGAGTTAACACAATAACGTTCACCCGTTGGCTGCGGCCCGTCGGGGAAGACATGCCCCAGATGGGCATCACAGTTACCGCAACGAATTTCTATGCGCTGCATCCCATGTGACAAGTCTTTGATATAACGAATGGATTCTTCACTCACCGGTTCGTAGAAACTGGGCCAGCCACAGCCGGAATCATACTTGGTTTGGGAATGAAACAGCGGGGCATCGCAGATCAAACAGTGATATACGCCGTCACGCTTGTTATGCAGTAAACGACCCGTAAATGGCGGCTCTGTCCCATGATTCTGCGTCACGTAGAACTGAATCTCGGACAAATTTTTTTTCAGTTCTTCTGCCGAAGGTTTATTAGCCATTTGCTCACATCTCACTTTAATCGTGCTCACATTACGTGACTGATTCTAACAAAACATTAACACCAACTGGCAAAAATTTGTCCTAAACTTGATCTCGACGAAATGGCTGCACCTAAATCGTGATGAAAATCACATTTTTATCGTAATTGCCCTTTAAAATTCGGGACGCCGACCCCATGTGGTCTCAAGCCCAAAGGAAGAGTGAGGCGAGTCAGTCGCGTAATGCTTAGGCACAGGATTGATTTGTCGCAATGATTGACACGATTCCGCTTGACGCTGCGTAAGGTTTTTGTAATTTTACAGGCAACCTTTTATTCACTAACAAATAGCTGGTGGAATATATGACTATCAAAGTAGGTATCAACGGTTTTGGCCGTATCGGTCGCATTGTTTTCCGTGCTGCTCAGAAACGTTCTGACATCGAGATCGTTGCAATCAACGACCTGTTAGACGCTGATTACATGGCATACATGCTGAAATATGACTCCACTCACGGCCGTTTCGACGGTACCGTTGAAGTGAAAGACGGTCATCTGATCGTTAACGGTAAAAAAATCCGTGTTACCGCTGAACGTGATCCGGCTAACCTGAAATGGGACGAAGTTGGTGTTGACGTTGTCGCTGAAGCAACTGGTCTGTTCCTGACTGACGAAACTGCTCGTAAACACATCACCGCTGGTGCGAAGAAAGTGGTTATGACTGGTCCGTCTAAAGACAACACTCCGATGTTCGTTAAAGGCGCTAACTTCGACAAATATGCTGGCCAGGACATCGTTTCCAACGCTTCCTGCACCACCAACTGCCTGGCTCCGCTGGCTAAAGTTATCAACGATAACTTCGGCATCATCGAAGGTCTGATGACCACCGTTCACGCTACTACCGCTACTCAGAAAACCGTTGATGGCCCGTCTCACAAAGACTGGCGCGGCGGCCGCGGTGCTTCCCAGAACATCATCCCGTCCTCTACCGGTGCTGCTAAAGCTGTAGGTAAAGTACTGCCAGAACTGAATGGCAAACTGACTGGTATGGCGTTCCGCGTTCCGACCCCGAACGTATCCGTAGTTGACCTGACCGTTCGTCTGGAAAAAGCTGCAACTTACGAGCAGATCAAAGCTGCCGTTAAAGCTGCTGCTGAAGGCGAAATGAAAGGCGTTCTGGGCTACACCGAAGATGACGTAGTATCTACCGATTTCAACGGCGAAGTTTGCACTTCCGTGTTCGATGCTAAAGCTGGTATCGCTCTGAACGACAACTTCGTGAAACTGGTATCCTGGTACGACAACGAAACCGGTTACTCCAACAAAGTTCTGGACCTGATCGCTCACATCTCCAAATAAGTTGAGATGACACTGTGATCTAAAAAGAGCGACTTCGGTCGCTCTTTTTTTTACCTGATAAAATGAAGTTAAAGGACTGCGTCATGATTAAGAAAATTTTTGCCCTTCCGGTCATCGAACAAATCTCCCCTGTCCTCTCCCGTCGTAAACTGGATGAACTGGACCTCATTGTGGTCGATCATCCCCAGGTAAAAGCCTCTTTTGCATTACAGGGCGCACACCTTCTCTCATGGAAACCTGCGGGTGAAGAAGAAGTTCTGTGGTTGAGCAATAACACACCGTTCAAAAATGGCGTCGCTATTCGCGGTGGCGTACCGGTTTGCTGGCCGTGGTTTGGTCCGGCTGCACAACAAGGTCTGCCTGCGCACGGTTTTGCCCGCAACCTGCCGTGGACGCTGAAATCACATCGTGAAGATGCTGATGGCGTAGCGCTGACTTTTGAATTGACACAAAGCGAAGAGACGAAAAAATTCTGGCCGCACGACTTTACGCTGTTAGCGCATTTCCACGTGGGTAAAACCTGTGAAATCGATCTTGAAGCACACGGCGAATTTGAAACTACCTCTGCTCTGCATACCTACTTTAACGTGGGTGATATCACTAAGGTAAGCGTCAGTGGACTGGGCGATCGCTTCATTGATAAAGTGAATGACGCGAAAGAAGATGTACTGACCGACGGTATTCAGACCTTCCCTGACCGTACCGATCGCGTGTATCTGAATCCGCAAGATTGCAGCGTGATTAATGACGAAGCGCTGAATCGTATTATCGCCGTAGGCCACCAGCATCATCTGAACGTTGTAGGCTGGAACCCAGGACCGGCGCTTTCAGTTAGCATGGGCGATATGCCGGATGATGGCTACAAGACCTTTGTTTGTGTAGAAACAGCTTACGCCTCAGAAACGCAAAAAGTCACCAAAGAGAAACCTGCACATCTGGCGCAATCCATTCGCGTTGCGAAACGTTAATTTGCGTTAGTGTTGTGTGCCGGGTGCGATGCATCCGGCACGTATCAACATCACACCATATCCAGCGCAGTTTTTCCTTTTGGTGCCGGATATGCCTTATCCAGCATAGCTAATTCCGCTGATGAAAGTTCGACCTCAAGCACAGCCGCATTTTGTTGGACATGGGCAATCGTGGCCGCTTTTGGAATCGCCATCACACCCTGATGACTGATCACCCACGCCAACAATACTTGTGCCGCGCTGATATTGTGAGCATGTGCAATTTCGTTGACTACCGCGTTTTTTAACAGCCCATTGCGCAACCGCCCGGCCTGGGCTAACGGACTGTAAGCCATCACCGGCATCTGCTGTTTCTGGCACCAGGGAAGTAGATCGTACTCAATCCCTCGTGAACCGAGATGGTAAAGCACCTGATTAGTGGCACACTGATTCCCCCCCGGCAGCTGCCAGAGTTCCTGCATATCGGCATAATCAAGGTTAGAAACGCCCCAGCGGCGGATTTTTCCCTGGGCGATCAATTTTTCCATCGCTGCGACAGTCTCTTCAAAAGCGAAACTGCCAGACCAGTGTAATAAGTAGAGATCGAGATAATCAGAATTGAGACGGCGTAAACTGGCTTCGCATGCATTTATCGCTTTTTGCCCGCCAGCATTCCACGGATAGACTTTAGAGACGAGAAAGACGTTATCACGCAGACCGATTAATGCTTCCCCAACCACTTTTTCGGCACCGCCATCGGCATACATTTCGGCGGTATCAATGAGGGTTAAACCGAGTTCAATGCCCGCGCGTAGTGCAGCAACTTCTGTTTTACGCTGACTGGCATCTTCGCCCATATACCATGTTCCCTGCCCTATGGCTGGCAGTGAGACATCGCCACTAAATTGAATCATTTTTTGTTGCATTGTTTCCTCCCAGGTATTGCACCACCGTAATGCAAAACAGGGCATGACGCCCTGTTTTTATGCACAAAATGCCCTGGAAAGATGCATTATCAGAATTTGTAGGTGATCCCGGTAGAAATCAGGCCAGTCCAGGATTTATCCACCATTGGGCTGTCAGTAACTTCATCAGACAGACGGGTGTAGCGCGCGGTACCGTAAACACTCCAGTCGCCGAGGAAGTTGTAGCTGGCGCTCAGCTCCAGGTAAGGGCTCCAGCTGTCGTTCGGGTTATAGCCACGCAGACCGCTGCGAGCGGACTCTTTGCGCGATACGCCATAATAGTATTCGTTCTGGTTTTCGCTGTTCCACTGCACACCAATACCCGGAGTCACGGTCAGGCCACCGTTGGTGTAACGATACAACCAGGCCATATCCCAGACAATGCCGTTGCTGTTATCCAGGGTATCGCCAGCCAGGGTGGTACGCAGGTAACCGTACTGGGTAAAGTGAGCATAAGACAGACCAGCCATCATGGTGCTCTTACGGTCATCCAGGTGACGCATTTGGTGATCGCCACTGTCTTTAGCTTTGAAGTAAAGCGGCGACCAGTAAGCGGTAATTGAAAGTTTGTCCGTTGCGTCATTCCACAGGTAGTAACCACCACCTAAGCCACGGAACCAGAAGTTATCGCCTTCATAGTTGATTACCGGTACTGGGTAAACATCGGTATCGTAATCTTTATATGGGTGTTCAACGACACCTACGCCTGCGCCCAGGGAAAATTTACCTTCAGCGTGCGCTACGCCTGCAGACGTTGCGATAAGCACTCCAAGTGCCAGAAGTTTGAGTTTGGTCACAATTAATCATTCCTTAAACAAATGTTTAGCGGGCGACAAAGTTTACCCGTCAATACATCGAAACCCAACCTTTTTACGTTTTCATTTTTTAAAGTAACTGTTTAATTTTCCTGACGCAGATGACACCACGCTTACAGCCAAATGAATTTAGCGTTACCGGCGACCCTATTGTTTACATTAATTATGCAAAATTTATGGATGAGTTGTTGATATGCCATTGAAATTAAGAAAGCCGTGCAGGCAAGTTTTCCATTTGCCATCTACGCTTAATTTTGAAGGTGTATCACCGGGCACGTTGTTCTCATCGTCAATAAAATGGCATGAGAGTTGCTGTGTTTTAGCAAGAGACGTCGTTCAGTTTACCTCTTCCGGGAGCCTCTACTATTCATATGAACGGCTCTTAACCTGTGCTAAAAAACGAAAGGACGGCATACCATGAATATATTCGATCACTATCGCCAGCGATATGAAGCTGCCAAGGACGAAGAGTTCACACTGCAGGAGTTTCTTACCACTTGTCGGCAAGATCGCAGTGCTTATGCCAACGCGGCTGAGCGGCTATTGATGGCTATTGGTGAGCCTGTCATGGTCGATACAGCCCAGGAACCCAGACTTTCTCGACTCTTTTCTAACCGGGTCATTGCACGTTATCCGGCGTTTGAAGAGTTTTACGGCATGGAAGACGCGATTGAACAGATTGTCTCTTATCTGAAACACGCGGCTCAGGGGCTGGAAGAGAAGAAACAAATCCTGTATCTGCTGGGGCCTGTGGGTGGGGGTAAATCATCGCTTGCTGAGCGACTGAAATCATTAATGCAGCTCGTACCGATTTATGTATTGAGCGCCAACGGTGAGCGTAGCCCGGTCAACGATCATCCGTTCTGTCTTTTCAATCCGCAGGAAGATGCTCAGATTCTGGAAAAAGAGTATGGCATTCCTCGCCGTTATCTCGGCACCATCATGTCGCCGTGGGCGGCAAAACGCCTGCATGAATTTGGTGGCGATATCACTAAGTTCCGGGTAGTGAAGGTCTGGCCGTCAATTCTGCAACAAATTGCTATCGCCAAAACGGAACCCGGTGATGAGAACAACCAGGATATCTCCGCGCTGGTTGGGAAAGTCGATATTCGTAAACTCGAACACTACGCGCAGAATGACCCGGACGCCTACGGCTATTCCGGTGCGCTGTGCCGCGCCAACCAGGGGATCATGGAATTCGTTGAGATGTTTAAAGCACCGATTAAAGTGCTGCATCCCTTGCTAACCGCCACTCAGGAAGGTAACTACAACGGGACGGAAGGTATCTCCGCCCTGCCGTTCAACGGGATTATTCTCGCCCACTCGAACGAATCCGAATGGGTCACTTTCCGTAATAACAAAAACAACGAAGCCTTCCTCGACCGTGTTTACATCGTGAAGGTGCCGTATTGCTTGCGCATTTCCGAAGAGATCAAAATCTACGAGAAATTGCTTAATCACAGTGAATTGACTCACGCCCCCTGCGCCCCTGGCACGCTGGAAACGCTGTCACGTTTTTCTATTCTTTCGCGTCTGAAAGAGCCAGAAAACTCCAGCATTTATTCAAAGATGCGGGTTTATGATGGTGAAAGTTTGAAAGACACTGATCCCAAAGCCAAGTCGTATCAGGAATATCGTGACTACGCCGGTGTCGATGAAGGGATGAACGGTCTGTCGACGCGTTTTGCGTTTAAGATCCTCTCCCGCGTGTTCAACTTCGATCATGTAGAAGTGGCGGCAAACCCGGTCCATCTGTTCTACGTCCTGGAACAGCAGATCGAGCGCGAGCAGTTCCCGCAAGAGCAGGCAGAACGCTATCTGGAGTTCCTGAAAGGTTATCTGATCCCGAAATATGCCGAGTTTATCGGCAAAGAGATCCAGACGGCCTATCTTGAATCCTATTCCGAATATGGGCAAAACATTTTCGACCGTTATGTTACCTACGCGGATTTCTGGATTCAGGATCAGGAGTATCGCGATCCGGATACCGGGCAGTTGTTTGACCGCGAGTCTCTTAACGCCGAGCTGGAGAAAATCGAGAAACCGGCGGGGATCAGTAATCCAAAAGATTTCCGCAACGAGATTGTTAACTTCGTACTGCGCGCCAGAGCGAATAACAGCGGACGCAATCCGAACTGGACCAGCTATGAAAAACTGCGCACGGTTATTGAGAAGAAAATGTTCTCCAATACCGAGGAGCTGTTGCCGGTTATTTCGTTTAACGCCAAAACGTCAACCGACGAGCAGAAGAAACATGACGACTTTGTCGACCGTATGATGGAAAAAGGCTACACCCGTAAACAGGTGCGTTTACTGTGCGAATGGTATTTGCGCGTACGTAAATCGTCTTAACAACCCTGGCCCGGTACACATGCTACCGGGCCTACAACGACAGCGAACCGTGGGCCAGAGAAGCGGCAACACAGGCGTAGCATACCGTTGGCAAATGTAGTACGGGGGGCATATGACCTGGTTTATTGACCGGCGTCTGAACGGCAAAAACAAAAGCATGGTGAATCGCCAGCGTTTTTTACGCCGTTATAAAGCGCAAATTAAACAGTCGATCTCCGAGGCCATTAATAAGCGTTCGGTGACTGACGTCGACAGCGGCGAGTCCGTATCCATTCCCACGGAAGATATTAGCGAACCGATGTTTCATCAGGGGCGTGGCGGTCTGCGCCACCGCGTGCATCCGGGCAATGACCATTTCGTCCAGAACGACCGAATTGAACGTCCCCAGGGTGGCGGCGGAGGTTCCGGCAGTGGTCAGGGCCAGGCCAGCCAGGATGGTGAAGGTCAGGATGAATTTGTCTTTCAGATTTCGAAAGATGAGTATCTTGATCTGCTCTTTGAAGATCTGGCCTTACCGAATCTGAAACAAAACCAACAACGCCAGCTGACCGAATATAAAACGCATCGTGCGGGTTATACCGCTAACGGCGTTCCGGCCAATATCAGCGTTGTGCGTTCATTGCAGAACTCACTGGCACGACGCACAGCCATGACGGCGGGCAAGCGGCGGGAACTTCATGCGCTGGAAGAGCATTTGGCCATCATCAGCAACAGTGAACCTGCGCAACTGCTGGAAGAGGAACGTCTGCGCAAAGAAATTGCAGAATTACGTGCCAAAATTGAACGCGTCCCTTTCATTGACACCTTCGATTTACGTTACAAGAACTACGAGAAGCGGCCCGATCCCTCCAGCCAGGCAGTGATGTTTTGCCTGATGGACGTTTCGGGTTCAATGGATCAGTCCACTAAAGATATGGCTAAGCGTTTTTATATTCTGCTGTATCTGTTCCTCAGCAGAACGTATAAGAACGTGGAAGTCGTATACATCCGCCATCATACCCAGGCGAAAGAAGTCGATGAACATGAGTTTTTCTACTCGCAGGAAACTGGCGGCACCATTGTTTCCAGCGCCCTGAAACTGATGGATGAGGTAGTGAAAGAGCGTTATAACCCGGCACAGTGGAATATTTACGCAGCCCAAGCATCGGACGGCGATAACTGGGCCGATGACTCTCCGCTTTGCCATGAAATTCTGGCGAAAAAAATATTACCCGTTGTTCGTTATTACAGCTATATCGAAATTACACGTCGCGCGCATCAGACACTGTGGCGAGAATATGAGCATCTGCAATCTACTTTCGACAACTTTGCGATGCAGCATATCCGCGACCAGGATGATATTTATCCGGTGTTCCGTGAACTGTTTCATAAACAAAATGCAACAGCTAAAGACTAAAACTGTCAGCCGGGTCATTATCGCCTGGCTGATTTTTAGCTCACTGTAAATTATCTCATTTATTACATACATTAGCTTACAATCGCTTTAAATATGACAGCATAACCTTTACACAATTTAGTTCCAGAAAACAATCATTCGGAAAAATGATTCGGTCAACACGTATTTCCCTGGGGTTATTCTTTAATTATTTTTTATCGTCAACGAAAATTGATCTTGGTCAAAACTATATATCTCTGCCATCAATAAAATCCAGCACTCACATTGCTCTCCTTTTTATGGTTTCTATGGGTACACAAAAATTAAAAGCTCAAGGCTTTTTTATTTTCAGCTTATTGCTGACGTTAATTTTATTTTGCATTACTACCTTATATAACGAAAACACGAATGTAAAACTCATCCCACAGATGAATTACCTGATGGTTGTTGTGGCTTTGTTTTTCCTTAACGCCGTCATTTTTCTTTTCATGTTAATGAAATATTTCACTAACAAACAAATTTTACCAACACTCATTTTAAGCCTTGCATTTTTAAGTG
Source organism: Escherichia sp. WS1451 (assembly GCF_046487365.1). Lineage (NCBI taxonomy): Bacteria > Pseudomonadati > Pseudomonadota > Gammaproteobacteria > Enterobacterales > Enterobacteriaceae > Escherichia > Escherichia sp. WS1451. The sequence continues at coordinate 194,416 of NZ_JBJQJP010000002.1, read as the reverse complement.
GCCTTATCTATTTAGTTGAAACCATTGTAATTATCCATAAACCAATCAACGGCAGTACACTGATCCAGACAAAGTCGAATGATGTTTCTATTTTCTATATTTTCCGCCAACTCAGTTTCATTTGTTTAACCTCGCTGGCGCTCTTTTGTTATGGGAAAGACAACATCCTTGACAACAATAAGAAAAAAACTGGCATTCTGTTGCTGGCGCTGATTCCTTTTTTAGTTTTTCCCCTTCTGGCACACAATCTGAGTAGTTATAACGCTGACTATTCTTTGTATGTCGTCGATTACTGTCCGGACAACCATACTGCGACCTGGGGAATCAACTATACAAAAATATTGGTTTGTTTGTGGGCATTTTTACTGTTCTTTATTATCATGCGTACACGATTAGCCAGCGAACTATGGCCGTTAATAGCATTATTATGTCTGGCATCGCTATGCTGCAACTTACTTCTACTGACTCTGGATGAGTATAATTACACCATCTGGTATATCAGTCGCGGGATTGAAGTTTCCAGTAAACTGTTTGTTGTGTCTTTTCTGATTTATAACATTTTTCAGGAACTGCAACTCTCCAGCAAACTGGCAGTTCATGATGTGCTGACCAATATTTATAATCGGCGCTACTTTTTCAACAGCGTAGAGTCATTATTGTCGCGACCTGTTGTTAAGGACTTTTGTGTCATGCTGGTTGATATTAATCAGTTCAAACGCATCAATGCCCAATGGGGACATCGTGTGGGTGATAAAGTGCTGGTATCAATTGTCGATATTATCCAGCAAAGCATCCGCCCCGATGATATTTTAGCGCGACTGGAGGGTGAGGTGTTTGGCTTGCTATTTACCGAACTCAATAGTGCCCAGGCAAAAATCATTGCGGAACGTATGCGTAAAAATGTCGAACTCCTGACCGGCTTTAGTAACAGATATGATGTTCCTGAACAAATGACCATCAGTATTGGCACGGTTTTTTCAACGGGTGACACGCATAATATCTCGCTTGTCATGACGGAAGCAGATAAAGCCTTACGCGAAGCGAAAAGCGAGGGGGGCAACAAAGTGATTATTCATCATATTTAAGTGCAAAAATATTCAGAGCCATGCTTTTTGCGTGGCTTTTGCATACAATTTATTACTATTACCCCTAAATTTCCCCTCCCCAGCGGCGCAGAGATGAGTATAATTAGCGCCCCTGTGCCAGGCCGCAATCGAACTTTATCTGGTTTTCTCGTTTCACTAACCGAAGGAGTGCCATTTATCATGAAATTGCACCATAGAATGCTCCGGCATTTTATCGCCGCAAGTGTCATTGTGCTGACATCTTCCTTCCTTATTTTTGAACTTGTCGCCAGTGACAGAGCAATGAGTGCCTATCTGCGCTATATCGTGCAGAGAGCAGACTCCTCCTTTCTTTATGATAAGTATCAGAATCAGAGTATTGCCGCGCATGTGATGCGCGCTCTCGCTGCTGAGCAGTCGGAAGTGTCGCCAGAACAGCGGCGAGCCATCTGCGAGGCTTTTGAGTCTGCCAATAATACCCATGGCTTAAACCTGACTGCCCATAAATACCCTGGCTTACGCGGCACACTACAAACCGCATCCACTGACTGCGACACAATTGTGGAAGCTGCTGCACTATTACCCGCTTTTGATCAGGCAGTGGAAGGCAACCGCCACCAGGATGATTACGGTTCAGGTCTTGGGATGGCCGAAGAGAAATTTCACTATTATCTCGATCTCAATGACCGCTATGTCTATTTTTATGAGCCGGTTAATGTTGAGTACTTTGCGATGAATAACTGGTCCTTCCTGCAGTCAGGAAGTATTGGCATCGATCGCAAAGATATTGAAAAGGTATTTACCGGGCGTACCGTATTATCGAGCATTTACCAGGATCAGCGTACTAAACAGAACGTGATGAGTTTGCTGACGCCGGTATATGTCGCAGGGCAGCTAAAAGGGATTGTGCTGCTGGATATTAACAAAAACAATCTGCGGAATATCTTTTACACTCATGACCGCCCTCTCCTCTGGCGTTTTCTCAATGTCACGCTAACTGATACCGATTCGGGGCGCGACATTATCATCAACCAGAGCGAAGATAATCTGTTCCAGTATGTCAGTTACGTCCATGACTTACCGGGCGGCATTCGTGTCTCGTTATCCATTGATATTCTTTACTTTATCACGTCTTCGTGGAAAAGCGTTCTGTTCTGGATTTTGACGGCGTTAATTTTGCTGAATATGGTGCGGATGCACTTCCGTTTATACCAAAATGTGTCGCGAGAAAATATTAGTGATGCGATGACTGGACTCTATAATCGCAAAATTTTAACCCCTGAACTGGAGCAGCGGTTGCAGAAACTGGTGCAATCCGGTTCTTCGGTGATGTTTATTGCAATTGACATGGACAAGTTAAAGCAAATAAATGACACCCTTGGTCATCAGGAGGGGGATTTAGCGATTACGTTATTAGCGCAGGCGATTAAACAATCGATTCGTAAAAGTGATTATGCCATCCGACTCGGTGGCGATGAATTCTGCATCATTCTTGTCGATTCGACACCGCAAATTGCAGCACAACTGCCTGAACGTATCGAAAAACGTCTGCAACATATCGCGCCGCAGAAAGAGATCGGCTTCTCTTCCGGTATTTACGCGATGAAAGAAAACGATACGTTACATGATGCGTATAAAGCTTCCGATGAGCGTTTATATGTCAATAAGCAGAACAAAAACAGCCGTTCATGATAACCTTCTGTAGTTGTTTGCTTGTAATCTCAGGAGCATGAAATGACTGAAATGGCTAAAGGAAGCGTGACGCATCAGCGGTTAATCGCTTTATTATCGCAAGAAGGTGCTAACTTCCGCGTCGTTACCCATGAAGCGGTAGGTAAATGTGAAGCGGTGTCAGAAATTCGTGGCACCGCTTTAGGCCAGGGGGCTAAGGCACTGGTATGTAAAGTCAAAGGCAATGGCGTAAATCAACATGTTCTGGCGATCCTCGCTGCCGATCAACAGGCCGATCTGAGCCAACTCGCCAGCCATATAGGCGGATTACGCGCTTCGTTGGCCAGCCCAGCGGAAGTCGATGAACTCACAGGCTGTGTCTTCGGCGCGATCCCCCCTTTCAGCTTCCATCCAAAACTCAAACTGGTTGCCGACCCCCTACTCTTCGAACGATTTGATGAAATCGCCTTCAATGCAGGCATGCTGGATAAATCCGTTATTTTGAAAACTGCGGATTATTTGCGTATTGCGCAACCAGAACTGGTCAATTTCCGCCGCACTGCGTAACTAGCCTGTCCGTTCAATAAGCAGAACGGACAAAACCAGCACAACAGCAATGGCAAAAAACGATGACGTGATAATCAGTGTCTCGACGAACATTTGATCGTTCATAGTATGCCCCCGGGAGATAGCTGTTTTCACGTTATTGTTAACGTGCACAAATGGCAGTTTGATGACAGTTCGCCTGATTTTTTATGCAAAAAACGTAAAGATTTTCTACTTCCTTCCTGCAGCAAGCGTAAAGTAAGCAGGCTTATTATTCTTTGGCAAGGAAACCACGATGTTTGATGTCACTTTGCTGATCCTGCTCGGGTTAGCTGCGCTGGGCTTTATCAGTCATAACACCACTGTCGCCGTTTCAATTCTGGTGTTAATCATTGTCCGCGTCACACCGTTAAGCACCTTTTTCCCGTGGATTGAAAAACAGGGGCTAAGTATCGGGATAATCATTCTGACGATTGGTGTTATGGCTCCCATCGCCAGCGGGACGCTACCGCCCTCAACCCTGATTCACTCGTTTCTGAACTGGAAATCGCTGGTGGCAATTGCAGTCGGCGTTATTGTCTCCTGGCTGGGAGGGCGCGGCGTGACGTTAATGGGCAGCCAGCCGCAACTGGTCGCCGGGTTGCTGGTGGGCACTGTTTTAGGCGTGGCGCTGTTTCGCGGCGTACCGGTTGGCCCGCTTATTGCCGCGGGTCTGGTTTCGCTGATTGTGGGGAAACAGTAGTTAATCCCGCAATATATCGGCCTGGCGTTTGCCCCAGGCCTTTCTTAAACATAGTAATAAAGGCCGTTGTTGAATCATACCCCAGCGTATGAGCAACTTTCTGTACAGTATCGCCTTTCACTAATCCCTGAAGCGCCATAATCAGCTGTAACTGCTGACGCCACTGGCGAAAACTCAACCCCGTCTCTTTCACTATCAGCCGGGCAAGATTGCGTTCACTCATCGCAAAAAAGCCAGCCCATTGCCCCAATGACCCCCACTCGACGGGCTCTTTCGCCATCATCTCCACCATCGCGCGGATTTTGGGATGAGAAGAAACGGGTAGGTGCAGCTGTTGTTGTGGCTGCTGAGGGAGTTCATCAAACAGGACCTGAATTAATCTGCGGGTCATCGGCTCAGCACGCTGAGTCGTCGTCCTGTTTGCCAGGGTTAAAATTAATTCCCGGCATAAGGGCGATATTTTCAATGTGCAACAGGTTGTCGGCATTGTCACTGCGCTGGGTTCGATAAACAGAAAACAGAGTTCAGCGTTAGCTGTCACTTGATTGCTATGTTCCACCCCTCCCGGTATCCAAACCGCATATTGTGGCGGCACCATCCACAAAGCATTTTCCACCGTACAGGTAATTGCACCATGTAGCGCCAGTATCAACTGTCCTTTGCGGTGCTGATGTACAGGACTGGTTAACTCATCCGTTCCGGCGTGAATACAAAATGCGACCGCGGCCTCATGGTGTCGGTCGGGTTCATAGCCATTGAGATTCAACCTGTGCATCATTTTGTCCGAATTTAGCGATATTTTGTCATTTTAGCTTGATTCAACATAACAATAAAAACGGTAAGGTACAGCCTCGTTTGTAACAATGAGAAGCATATGACCTGTTCAACTTCATTAAGCAGCAAAAACAGGATTGTCCTTATCGCTGGCATTCTGATGATTGCCACCACATTACGCGTCACCTTTACCGGCGCAGCACCGTTACTGGATACGATTCGTTCCGCTTACTCGCTGACGACAGCGCAAACCGGCTTATTGACCACCCTGCCATTATTGGCCTTTGCGCTAATCTCACCTTTGGCCGCCCCGGTGGCGCGACGTTTTGGTATGGAACGTAGCCTGTTTGCCGCGTTACTTTTGATCTGTGCAGGTATCGCAATTCGCTCTCTCCCTTCGCCTTACTTATTATTTGGCGGTACAGCGGTCATTGGCGGTGGGATTGCATTAGGTAATGTCTTACTGCCAGGATTAATTAAACGCGATTTCCCTCATTCCGTCGCCAGACTTACCGGCGCATATTCCCTGACAATGGGAGCTGCAGCGGCACTGGGATCGGCGATGGTAGTGCCGCTGGCTTTGAACGGTTTTGGCTGGCAAGGCGCGTTGCTCATGCTGATGTGTTTTCCTCTGCTGGCTCTTTTTTTATGGCTGCCACAGTGGCGAAGTCAACAACATGCAAATTTGAGTACCTCACGCGCCTTACATACTCGGGGTATCTGGCGTTCGCCGCTTGCCTGGCAGGTAACATTGTTTCTTGGGATCAACTCACTCGTCTATTACGTGATTATTGGCTGGCTTCCGGCGATCCTCATCAGTCACGGCTATAGCGAAGCACAGGCGGGTTCACTGCATGGTTTGCTGCAACTAGCCACAGCAGCTCCCGGTTTGCTGATCCCACTTTTCTTACATCATGTGAAAGATCAGCGTGGTATTGCAGCGTTCGTTGCCTTGATGTGCGCAGTGGGTGCGGTTGGGCTCTACTTTATGCCAGCACACGCGATCACCTGGACTCTGCTTTTCGGTTTTGGTTCCGGCGCAACAATGATACTGGGGTTGACGTTCATTGGTCTGCGGGCAAGTTCTGCGCATCAGGCGGCGGCACTCTCGGGGATGGCACAATCCGTCGGGTATTTGCTGGCAGCCTGTGGGCCGCCGCTGATGGGTAAAATACACGATGCTAACGGTGACTGGTCCGTACCACTGATGGGTGTTGCAATACTTTCACTACTGATGGCGATTTTCGGACTTTGCGCCGGGAGAGACAAAGAAATTCGCTAATATCCGGTGCTATAGTGACGTGACAAATCATGCGTGAAAGGGAGAACAAACACGATGAATATTCAGTGCAAACGCGTTTATGATCCGGCTGAACAGAGCGATGGTTATCGCGTACTGGTCGACCGCCTCTGGCCGCGCGGTATCAAAAAAACCGATTTAGCCCTTGATGAGTGGGATAAAGAAATCACGCCGTCAACGGAACTGCGCAAAGCCTTTCACGGCGAAGTCGTCGATTTTGCAACCTTTCGCGAGCAATATCTTGCAGAACTGGCGCAACACGAGCAAGAAGGAAAGCGGCTGGCGAACATCGCCAAAAAACAGCCGCTGACCCTGCTCTACTCAGCAAAAAACACCACGCAGAACCATGCGCTGGTGCTGGCCGACTGGCTACGTAGCTTGTGATTTTAGTACAGCATCCGGCGGTTATTTTTCACCAGCCGGATGGTCCCGTCGCCACAATGCCCATTCATCAATCGTTTCACCGCCCGGTAATTTGCAATTGTTGCTGACCCCTTGCGCTGTCTGCACTGGAATGAGCGTCCCGCCCTTCTGCTGGCAATAGACCGACGCCGGATTTGCCATACCAATCTGCGGCGGTTTAGGTGCTTCTGGTTGAGAAGGGGTTGAACAACCAGCCAGGACCAGCAAGCAAGGCAGAACAAAACTGATAATTTTCATTTATTGATCTCACATATTTATCCAGACTTAGAGTATCGCGGTATCGTTTTGTTTTGCAGCACTATTTTTATTACATTCACTCAAAACATATTACGCCTTGTTTCATCTTTGTTGATGATGTTTTATCATGCCTGCAAAGATTAAATAATCAGCATTTACCCGCCGTATCCTGGAGTTGTTTCGTGTCAGATCAGATTATCGCCCGCGTCTCGCAATCCCTTGCCAAAGAACAGTCACTGGAAAGTCTGGTTCGACAGCTTCTGGAGATGCTGGAAATGGTCACTGATATGGAGTCAACCTACCTGACCAAAGTGGATGTCGAAGCGCGCCTGCAGCATATAATGTTTGCCCGTAATAGCCAGAAAATGCACATCCCGGAGAATTTTACCGTCTCGTGGGATTACTCGTTATGCAAACGCGCCATTGATGAAAACTGCTTTTTCAGCGATGAAGTCCCCGACCGTTGGGGCGACTGTATTGCGGCACGCAATCTTGGCATCACCACATTTCTGAGCACGCCAATTCACTTACCGGATGGATCATTCTATGGCACGCTTTGCGCCGCCAGCAGTGAGAAGCGCCAGTGGAGTGAACGCGCGGAACAGGTTTTGCAGTTATTCGCCGGACTGATTGCACAATATATTCAAAAAGAGGCACTGGTTGAACAGCTGCGCGAAGCTAATGCTGCGCTGATTGCGCAATCGTATACCGACTCGTTAACCGGGCTACCGAATCGGCGGGCGATTTTTGAAAATCTGACGACGCTGTTTTCTCTCGCCCGGCATCTTAACCATAAGATAATGATCGCGTTTATCGATCTGGATAACTTCAAATTAATCAATGATCGTTTTGGTCATAATAGTGGCGATCTGTTTCTCATTCAGGTTGGCGAGCGCCTTAATACGCTCCAGCAAAATGGCGAAGTTATTGGTCGTCTCGGCGGTGATGAGTTTTTGGTTGTTTCACTGAACAACGAGAATGCGGATATTTCGTCGCTGCGAGAACGTATTCAACAGCAAATACGTGGAGAATATCACTTAGCTGATGTTGATTTGTATTATCCCGGTGCCAGTCTTGGCATAGTAGAAGTCGATCCTGAAACGACCGATGCAGACAGTGCCCTGCATGCTGCCGATATCGCGATGTATCAGGAGAAAAAACACAAACAGAAAACACCTTTTGTCGCGCATCCAGCGCTACATTCCTGAGGCGTATTCACATCCTTTTGATTGGTGATAACATGCGAATCGGTATTATTTTTCCGGTTGTAATCTTTATTACAGCGGTCGTATTTTTAGCATGGTTTTTTATTGGCGGCTATGCTGCCCCGGGAGCATAAAGATGAAAAAAACAACGATTATTATGATGGGTGTGGCGATTATTGTCGTACTCGGCACTGAGCTGGGATGGTGGTAACGTCACATCTAGAAAATAGCAAAGGCTGCCTGTGTGCAGCCTTTGTGCAATTTACGCGTTAACTTTTAATCTTTCTGTAGATAAACAGCACGACAATCGCGCCAATAACGGCAACCACGAAGCTGCCAAAATTGAAGCCATCGACTTTACCAAAGCCAAACAGCGTGCTGATCCATCCGCCGACTACGGCACCGACTATCCCCAGCAGGATAGTCATAAAGAATCCGCCACCATCTTTACCTGGCATGATCCACTTCGCCAGAATACCGGCAATAAGCCCAAAAATAATCCATGACAGAATGCCCATTGTTTCCTCACTTATCTGTTTTGCATTAGCGGGTTAGTCGCTGATAAAAAGCATAGCACAACATCGGGAGGGCAAGATTTGTGACGAGCATCACGGAGGAATTTTTTGCGATGGCGCAGAAATTGCGCCATCAACGATCAGTGATAATTACCAACCACAAACATCATGTTCGTTTTCCGTGTCATAAGAACGCACGGTATTCACCAGATCTTTTATCACTTCAGCCGCCACTTCTGGTACCAGCAAAGTCATCGGCGTCTCTGTTTCATAATCGACAGAAACGCCATTGCTGTTATTGGTGACGGTCACGGTATACGTTGCTTTGCCCATGATTCATTTCCCGTTATGAATGACTTTCCGTTGTTGCGCGCCTTCCATCAGGACTTCAGGAGCAACGAAGAAGTCAATGTTGAAATAAGTATCGTCAGTCATGGCTTCAATGTTGTGCCACTTTTCTGGAGGGAACACCGCAAACTGCCCCGCTTCGATAAGGATCACTTGATCAGGCTCTGCACTGTGTTCATCAGCGTAGCCGAGATATTTGACCGCCCCATGCATAACGGAAAGGCGTGGGTAAACCCCCGGGCGCGTTCCTTTATCAAGATGACGTTCGAATATTCCGGCAGGCGCAGTTTGTTTATTCCAGAAAGGCGTTGAGCGCGTATGAATATAATTCTGTGGGATTTGCAGCATCCTTTTCCCTCCTTCGGTGAATGCGCTGAAAACGGTTTATTCCAGCCGTTTCAGGGTACGCCTGATAATTTGCATTTTAAATACCATTTATTGGTTACTTTTTAGCACCGTATCAGAGAAGAATCAGGGAGGATTACAGATGGGAAGCCCGCGACAACGCGGGCTGAAAGCATCAGGATTGCAGCGTCGCCAGTCGGGCGGCGAAACCCACGAACATCAAACCAATCAGTGAGTTGCCCACTTTAGCCAGTTTCTTTTTGGTACGTATGTACTGTGTGACAAAAGCACCAGAAATAATCAGGAAGCTCAAATAGCAGAAACTCACCAGTTCCAGCGTCGTCGCCAGAATAAAGAATGAAATTCCCGTATGTGGGGCATTAACATCGATAAACTGTACGAAAAACGACACATAGAACAAAATGGCTTTCGGATTAGTCAGGCTCAAAATTAACGCGCGTTTAAAAATGGCACCGTATTGAGGCTCATCGGATTTGACCTCGCTATTTTTACCCTTCAGGGTCGCGTAGAGAATTTTACTCCCCAGATAGAGCAAATAAAACGCACCAAGATAACGTACAATGTTGAATAATATCGGGGTGGTCTTAATTAATGTCGCCACTCCAGCCCATGCCAGAAACATCAATACCGCATCGCCAATAAATACACCGCAGGCCGCAAGATAACCGCCTTTCATACCGCTACTGACGCTATTTTTGAGTACAAACAGGGTATTTGGCCCTGGCACCAACACAATAAAAATGGCCCCAACCAGATAGGTCCAGTAATTCAGAACCCCGTATTCAGCGAACACATTAACCTCTTTAATTATCTTTCGATCATGCGCGATTAAAGGTGAATATGCTAACCAATCTGTAGCGGCTTAGAAAGGAGAAAATCAGGTTTTAACCTGATATCAACCCGATAATTGAATCATTAATCAGGCATGCTCCAGTGAAAAATTCGGGTAGTGCTCGGCAAAATACTGGCGTAAAAATTCTACCGTTATCCGCACTTTCGCTGACGTCGCCAGCCTTGAAACATAAACGGCCCAGACGTTCGCTGGCTGGTAATATTCCGGTAGCACTTGTACTAAATGACCACTGGCAATGTTTTCGCTAACATCCCACCAGGAGCGCAGAGCAATCCCCTGCCCATCGAGACACCACTGATGGACAATTTCTCCATGATTAGACGACAGTGGGCCGGTGACTTTAATCGCATGGTGGCCTTCTTTATTGCGTAATTGCCAGACACCAAAAGGATGATCGCGCTCTTTAATGACCAGGCACGGCAATGCAGAAAGATCGGTTAAATGTTTCGGCGCGCCATGTTGCGCAATAAATTCCGGCGACGCGCAGAGAATGCGATAATTGGTCGCCAGTTTGCGGGCGATTAAATTAGGGGCGATATCATCGCCAATGCGAATATCGAGATCGACACCTTCATTGACCAAATCGACCAACCGGTCTTCCACATCAAAACGTAATTCCAGTTGCGGATACGCCTTCGCCAGCGCTGATAACGCCGGGGCCACCACCTGTCGTCCAAAACCAAAGCTGCTGATAATACGCAGCATCCCCTGTGGCACCTGACGCACGTCAGAAAGTTCGTCCATCATCTGACCGACATCCTGCAAAATCCGCTGCGCCCATTCATAAATCCGCTCTCCTTCTTCGGTAATGGTGACGCGGCGGGTGGTGCGGTGTAACAACACCACGTTTAGCGTTTGCTCCAGCAAGGCGATGCGCTTGCTGACGAACGCCGGTGAAACGCCCAATTCTTCTGCCACGGCGGCAAAACCAGCCCGGCGAGCCACCAGCATAAAGACGCGCAAATCGTTCAGCAGCGGTAAATTGTTCATGATTCGTGTTTTATGTTTCACCAGTTACGGGGATTAATTCCTTTTCAGTCAATTATAGGATGAGGGTATTGTCAATTTTGATGGTCAGGAAGTGAGAACCCAATGATGAAAACGATGTGTATTGCTGCGATCCCGGGAGACGGGATTGGCAAAGAAGTCCTTCCTGAAGGGATTCGCGTGTTACAGGCTGCCGCTGAGCGCTGGGGCTTCGCCTTGAGTTTTGAGCAAATGGAGTGGGCGAGCTGCGAGTATTACAGCCATCACGGTAAAATGATGCCGGACGACTGGCATGAGCAACTTAGCCGTTTCGACGCCATCTATTTTGGTGCCGTCGGCTGGCCGGATACCGTTCCGGACCATATTTCGTTGTGGGGTTCGCTGCTGAAATTTCGTCGTGAGTTCGACCAGTACGTCAACCTGCGCCCGGTTCGTCTCTTTCCTGGCGTTCCCTGCCCGCTGGCGGGAAAACAGCCTGGCGACATCGATTTTTACGTGGTCAGGGAAAACACCGAAGGCGAATATTCCTCGCTCGGCGGTAGAGTGAATGAAGGTACAGAGCATGAAGTCGTCATTCAGGAATCGGTATTTACGCGTCGTGGTGTCGATCGCATTTTGCGTTATGCCTTTGAACTTGCACAAAGCCGCCCACGTAAGACGCTAACTTCTGCCACTAAATCGAACGGTTTAGCCATCAGCATGCCGTACTGGGATGAGCGAGTGGAAGCAATGGCCGAGAATTACCCGGAGATCTGCTGGGACAAGCAGCATATTGATATTCTCTGCGCGCGTTTTGTGATGCAGCCGGAACGCTTCGATGTGGTGGTGGCGTCCAATTTGTTTGGCGATATCCTTTCCGATCTTGGCCCGGCCTGCACCGGTACCATTGGCATTGCCCCATCCGCCAACCTGAATCCGGAACGCACTTTCCCGTCGCTCTTCGAGCCTGTCCACGGTTCCGCGCCGGATATCTACGGGAAAAATATTGCTAACCCTATCGCCACAATTTGGGCCGGTGCAATGATGCTCGATTTTCTCGGCAATGGCGATGAGCGTTTCCAGCAAGCGCATAACGGTATTCTGGCCGCGATTGAAGAAGTGATTGCTCACGGGCCGAAAACACCTGATATGAAAGGCAGTGCCACCACGCCACAGGTTGCCGACGCGATTTGCAAAATTATTTTGCGTTAGGTCAAACCAGTTTATTTGAACCGCGTCACTGACGCGGTTTTTTTATTCGTTCTTTGCAGTAAATAACCTGCGTCATTTCACCTTTTATTGTTTCCGTTTCGTGTTTTATGGCTTTCCGTATTCTTAATTGTTTAATTTATGTAACATGCAAATAATCAATTTGTTAATCACGACATACAACTCATTACCCTGCAAATAATTACAACTGGCAAAAGCCAGAGACGGGCTTTTATGCCCAGGAGATGACTCATGATGAGCAATGTTAAGAAAAAAGATGTGCCGCTGATAAGCATCAGTCTGGTGGCCATTCTTTTCATCGCAGCTGCATTAAGCCTTTTCCCACAACAATCGGCCGACGCGGCCAACGCTATATACACTTTTGTTACGCGTACGTTAGGTTCCGCCGTACAGGTATTGGTTTTGATGGCAATGGGACTGGTGATTTATTTAGCCACCAGTAAATACGGCAATATTCGTCTTGGCGAAGGAAAACCGGAATACAGCACGCTCTCCTGGCTGTTTATGTTTATTTGTGCCGGTTTAGGTTCTTCTACGCTTTATTGGGGGGTTGCTGAATGGGCCTATTATTATCAAACACCTGGATTAAATATCGCACCGCGTTCACAACAGGCACTCGAATTTAGCGTCCCTTACTCCTTCTTCCACTGGGGCATCAGCGCCTGGGCAACTTATACGCTGGCCTCATTAATCATGGCTTATCACTTTCATGTGCGGAAAAACAAAGGTCTGAGTCTTTCCGGCATTATTGCCGCGATTACCGGCGTTCGCCCGCAAGGCCCGTGGGGAAAACTGGTCGATTTGATGTTCCTGATCGCCACTGTCGGCGCACTGACCATTTCCCTTGTTGTCACCGCAGCAACCTTTACCCGTGGGCTTTCCGCGCTGACCGGTTTACCCGATAATTTCACCGTGCAGGCATTTGTGATCCTGCTTTCCGGCGGCATTTTTTGCCTAAGCTCGTGGATTGGTATCAACAACGGTTTGCAACGTCTGAGCAAAATGGTTGGCTGGGGCGCGTTCCTGCTGCCATTACTGGTGCTGATTGTCGGCCCAACCGAATTTATTACCAACAGCATCATCAATGCCATCGGCCTGACCACGCAAAACTTCCTGCAAATGAGCTTATTCACCGATCCGCTTGGCGATGGTTCATTTACCCGCAACTGGACCGTTTTCTACTGGCTGTGGTGGATCTCATACACCCCTGGCGTAGCAATGTTTGTCACCCGCGTTTCCCGCGGTCGTAAGATTAAAGAAGTTATCTGGGGACTGATCCTCGGCAGCACCGTCGGTTGCTGGTTCTTCTTCGGCGTAATGGAAAGCTATGCCATTCACCAGTTTATCAATGGCGTAATCAACGTCCCACAGGTGCTGGAAACACTGGGCGGCGAGACAGCTGTGCAGCAAGTTCTGATGTCGTTGCCAGCCGGTAAATTGTTCCTCGCCGCATACCTGGGCGTGATGATTATTTTCCTTGCCTCGCATATGGATGCAGTGGCCTACACCATGGCGGCAACCAGTACGCGTAATCTCCAGGAAGGTGACGATCCTGACCGTGGGCTGCGTCTTTTCTGGTGCGTGGTAATTACCCTGATCCCGCTTTCAATTCTTTTCACTGGCGCGTCGCTGGAAACGATGAAAACCACCGTCGTGCTCACAGCCCTTCCCTTCCTCGTCATTTTACTGGTAAAAGTCGGCGGATTTATTCGCTGGCTGAAACAGGATTACGCCGACATTCCGGCTCATCAAGTTGAACATTACCTCCCGCAGACACCGGTTGAAGCCCTGGAAAAAACACCAGTGCTCCCTGCGGGAACCGTATTCAAAGGCGACAACTGAGCGCCGTCATCCTAACGATAAAGGTATCCCTATGAGCAATCTGAGCCCTGACTTTATACTACCCGAAAATTTTTGCGCTAACCCGCAGGAGGCGTGGACCATTCCTGCCCGTTTTTATACCGATCAGAACGCCTTTGAACACGAAAAAGAGAACGTCTTCGCCAAAAGCTGGATTTGCGTCGCTCACAGCAGCGAACTGGCGAATGCCAATGATTATGTGACGCGTGAGATCATTGGCGAAAGCATTGTGCTGGTACGCGGTCGTGATAAGGTTTTGCGCGCGTTCTATAACGTGTGTCCGCACCGTGGTCATCAGTTGTTGAGCGGTGAAGGAAAAGCGAAAAATGTGATTACCTGCCCGTATCACGCCTGGGCATTCAAACTCGATGGCAACCTGGCCCATGCACGTAACTGCGAAAACGTCGCCAATTTCGATAGCGACAAAGCGCAACTGGTTCCGGTGCGTCTGGAAGAATATGCCGGATTCGTCTTCATCAACATGGACCCTAACGCCACCAGCGTAGAAGATCAGTTACCCGGTCTGGGGGCGAAAGTGCTGGAAGCCTGCCCGGAAGTCCACGACCTGAAACTGGCGGCCCGCTTTACCACCCGCACGCCTGCCAACTGGAAGAACATTGTCGATAACTATCTCGAGTGCTATCACTGTGGTCCGGCGCATCCAGGTTTCTCCGACTCCGTACAGGTTGATCGTTACTGGCACACCATGCACGGTAACTGGACGCTGCAGTACGGTTTCGCCAAACCGTCCGAACAGTCTTTCAAATTCGAAGAGGGCACGGATGCGGCATTCCACGGTTTCTGGCTGTGGCCGTGCACGATGCTGAACGTCACCCCAATCAAAGGGATGATGACGGTCATTTATGAATTCCCGGTGGATTCTGAAACTACCCTGCAAAACTACGATATTTACTTCACCAATGAAGAGTTAACCGACGATCAAAAATCGCTGATTGAGTGGTATCGCGATGTGTTCCGTCCGGAAGATTTACGTCTGGTTGAAAGCGTACAGAAAGGGCTGAAATCGCGTGGCTATCGTGGTCAGGGGCGCATCATGGCCGACAGTAGCGGTAGCGGAATTTCCGAACATGGTATCGCCCATTTCCATAATCTGCTGGCGCAGGTGTTTAAGGACTAATGACATCGGCGGCGGTATTTTCCGCCGCTGGGCTGATTTTTGATGGAGTACAGCAATGTCAGACTATCAAATGTTTGAAGTACAGGTGAGTCAGGTGGAACCGCTTACCGAACAGGTGAAACGCTTCACGCTGGTGGCAACCGATGGCAAACCATTACCTGCGTTTACCGGAGGAAGTCACGTCATTGTGCAGATGAGCGATGGTGATAACGAGTACAGCAATGCGTATTCACTACTGAGTTCGCCGCATGACACCTCTTGTTATCAGATTGCCGTTCGGCTGGAGGAAAACTCGCGCGGAGGTTCCCGCTTTTTGCATCAGCAGGTAAAAGTGGGCGATCGGTTAACGATTTCAACGCCTAATAACCTGTTTGCGCTAATTCCCTCGGCCAGAAAGCATCTGTTTATCGCGGGAGGCATTGGTATCACCCCTTTCCTGTCGCACCTGGCAGAGTTGCAATACAGCGACGTCGACTGGCAGTTACATTACTGCTCGCGAAATCCAGAAAGTTGCGCATTTCGTGATGAGCTAGTCCAGCATCCGCAGGCTGAGAAAGTCCATTTGCATCATTCATCAACCGGAACACGACTGGAATTAGCGCGATTATTGGCGGATATCGAACCTGGCACACATGTTTATACCTGTGGCCCCGAGGCGCTAAATGAAGCGGTAAGAAGTGAAGCTGCGCGTCTGGACATCGCCGCCGATACGCTGCACTTTGAGCAATTTGCTATCGAAGACAAAACCGGCGATGCATTTACCCTGGTGCTTGCCCGTTCCGGTAAAGAGTTTGTGGTGCCGGAAGAGATGACTATTTTGCAGGTTATTGAAAATAATAAAGCAGCGAAAGTGGAATGTTTATGTCGTGAAGGGGTATGCGGAACCTGCGAAACGGCAATACTGGAAGGTGAAGCTGACCATCGGGATCAGTATTTTAGCGATGAAGAGCGTGCCAGCCAGCAAAGTATGTTGATCTGTTGTTCGCGCGCGAAGGGTAAACGCCTGGTGTTGGATTTGTAGTTTGCCGAAGCCGGACTGGGCGCGCTCAGTCCGGCTTCGGAAGATTTTACTGCGGATATTCCTGCAATAAATTGTGTAATGCTTCCGCCATCAGCTCACCACGCCAGCCGGAAATCAGCTCCGGCAAATTGTTCTGCGGTTTCAGTTTCCAGTGCCAGTTCAGCAGTTGGTTGATTTGCCGACGCGATGCCAGCAATTCGGCGCTGATCTTGTGCGTTTCGCTCACGTCAGTAATCAGCGACTTAATCGCTTTAAACGCTTTACGATAACCCGGCATGTCCATCAGGTTAAGCATCGGCTGCGGTAAGGCCTCTTCCGGCAATGTCTGCGCTTTTTCCACCAGCGCCAGCAGCGTTTTACCGTGAAAGCGGATTTCGCTACCGGATAAACCCAGGCTGTCCAGTTCGCCTAAACTTCCCGGCATATAACGCGCTACAGACCACAAATGCTCTTCACGCACGACAAAGTTCACTGCCAGATCGCGCTCCCGAGCCTTGCGCAGTCGCCAATCGGCTAACAGTTGCAGACAGGCCAGTTGGCGTGTGCGTAACTGCCAGGCATTGGTGATATCACGCCAGGCATCTTCCGGCGCAACGACTTCCTGACGACGCATTTGCATCAGGCGGCATTCATCCAGCGCCGCAGGTAGCCAGCCGGAGGCCTCCGTTTCTACCATAAGTTTTGCGGTGATCGGTAACAGATACCAGACATCCGCCGCTGCGTATTCACACTGACGTTCGGTCAGCGGTCTGGCCAGCCAGTCGGTGCGCGATTCACTCTTGTCCAGCGTAACGCCGGAATACTCTTCCACCATGGAAGCGAAACCCCATGACATCGGGCGTCCGCAGAAGGCAGCAAGGATTTGCGTGTCAATCAAGGGTTGTGGTAATTCGCCAAAGACATTGAGGAACACTTCCAGATCTTCACTGCCCGCATGGAGAAATTTTGTGATGGACGGATCGCGCAGGATCGCCTTCAGTGGTGACCAGTCGGAGATCCCGAGAGGATCAATTAGCGCCAGATGCTCACCATCAAAAAGTTGAATTAGACCCAGTTGCGGGTAATAGGTGCGCGTACGAACAAATTCAGTATCCAGGGCTATCGCCGGAAAGGCACGGACGGCTTCACACAAAGAAGCCAGCGCATCGTCCGTGGTAATCATTTGGTAATTCAAATTGTATTCTCTTTAGTGGGCGTCAAAAAAAACGCCGGATTAACCGGCGTCTGACGACTGACTTAACGCTCAGGCTTTATTGTCCACTTTGCCGCGCGCTTCGTCACGTAATTCTCGTCGCAAAATTTTTCCGACGTTAGATTTCGGTAACTCATCACGAAACTCCACCAGCTTCGGTACTTTGTAGCCCGTGAGCTGACGGCGGCAAAAGGTCACCAGTGACTCTTCGGTAAGCGATGGATCTTTTTTCACTACGAAGATTTTCACCGCTTCACCACTGGAGCCGGAAGGTACGCCAACAGCCGCGACTTCCTGTACGCCAGGATGCTGCATGACGACATCTTCAATCTCGTTGGGATAGACGTTAAAACCGGAAACCAGAATCATGTCTTTTTTACGATCGACAATGCGCAGGAATCCTTCTTCATCCATCACCGCGATGTCGCCGGTGTGTAACCAGCCATTTTTGATGATTTCATCGGTAGCATCCGGACGCTGCCAGTAACCCAGCATCACCTGCGGTCCTTTGACACAAAGCTCACCTGGTTGACCCGGTGGTACTTCGTTGTCGTCGTCATCCACCAGTTTGGCTTCCGTCGACGGCACCGGCAAACCGATGCTACCACTATGATAATCAATATCATACGGGTTAACGCTCACCAGCGGCGCACACTCGGTCAGGCCATAACCTTCCAGCAGATACTGTCCAGTCAGTTTCACCCAACGTTCTGCCACCACTTGCTGAACAGGCATCCCTCCGCCTGCGGAAAGATGCAGACTGGAGAAATCCAGCTGCTGGAACTCTTTATTGTTCAGCAACGCATTGAACAAGGTGTTAACGCCAGTGATAGCGGTAAACGGATATTTCGCTAACTCTTTTACCAACCCTGGAATATCGCGCGGGTTAGTGATAAGCAGGTTCTGCCCCCCCAGTTCGATAAACAGCAGGCAGTTAATGGTCAGTGCAAAAATGTGATACAGCGGCAGCGCCGTCACCACCAGCTCTTTGCCCGGATGCAACAGCGGACCATAGGTCGCGTTAACCTGTTCCAGGTTCGCCAGCATATTGCGGTGAGTCAGCATCGCGCCTTTCGCCACACCAGTGGTACCGCCGGTGTATTGCAGGAAAGCTAAATCTTCCGGCACCAGTTCGGGTTTGACGTACTGCATCCGGTAGCCGTTGTGCAGGGCGCTACGAAATGAAATGGCATCTGGCAGATGGTATTTCGGCACCAGACGCTTGATGTATTTAACAACGAAATTGACTACCGTGCCTTTTGCCGTAGATAGCTGATCGCCCATACGGGTCAGAATTACGTGCTGAACGGCGGTTTTATCAACCACTTTTTCCAGAGTGTGGGCAAAGTTAGACACGATAACAATCGCCGATGCGCCGCTATCGTTAAGCTGATGCTCAAGTTCACGCGGGGTATACAACGGGTTAACGTTTACGACAATCATCCCGGCACGCAAAATGCCAAACAGCGCCACCGGATATTGCAATAAATTAGGCATCATCAACGCAACGCGATCGCCTTTCTTCAGTCCCAACCCTTGTTGCAAATAAGCGGCAAACGCGCGACTGCGTTCTTCCAGTTTGCGGAAGGTCATCACCTCCCCCATATTCACAAACGCGGGTTGATCGGCGTAGCGCGCGACCGACTGCTCAAACATATCTACCAGAGATTGATAACGGTCAGGGTTGATCTCCGTCGGAACGTCCGCGGGATAACGGTTAAGCCAAACCTTCTTCAATTCTTCACCTCTAAAATGCGTGTTCGTCGTCATCGCAACCCCAAATGATATACATGTTGTTAACATAATATTAACTCATCATACCAGCTTGATAATTACCCAACGAAAAGGTTGCGAAGCGCGTCACTATTTATTTTTATCTTTACCGTAAGAATGCAGAAACAGCGGACCAGCCGCTGTTTCTTTTTCTTTAAAAACAAGCAATTATTCAGTTACAACTGTTTGTACTCTCGCGGGGCCGGGATTATACCAGCCCCATCCGCCGTAGCCATAGGGCCAGCCACGACCGCCATAAAACCATGGATCAATCGGCTGAGGCGGCATAATCACCTGCTGGGTTAAATGCCAACGTTTGTAACCTGTTGCCTGCATCACCATAAATTTATAGGGCGTGTTGCCGATTTTTCCGTCAACCGTACCGGTGATTGGCCCGACAACTGTCACCAGCTGCCCACGGAAATCGACCGGATCAAGAAAACCATTCACATCGGCATAAATGCGGCCGCGAGAAGGTTCTCCCAGCGTCGGTCTGGCTCCGCTGTCCAGTGGTACGGTGGCAATTTCCAGGCGGGTTTTCCCTTGCTGGTTTTGTACCGCAACCACTTTGCCGCCAAAGCAAGCCTCCTGACCAACGTACAGCTGCGGCGCACTCATCACCCGAACTAAATCTTGTTGCGGCGTGGGACTGCTGCCTTTAATGGCGTCCGGCACAGTGACACAACCGCTCAGCATTAGCGCAAACGTACCTGCCAGTATGCCTTTGATAACATTCTTTTGAACCGCCATGATGCGACTCCTTTTTTCTCAGGGCATACTCTTAAGATTCATTCTTTGCCCGGAAGTTTCTTCCATGCGACGTTGTTACGTAAATAAACCGGTTCGGCATGTTCCACCGCCACCGTTTTACCCTCGGCAAACATCTGACACGCAATCGGCAGCATATCTTCTGCAGCGGGCAGTAACACTTCGCCATCGCACAGGGCCAAACCGCTCTCTTTACCGAGATCCGGCCAGGCTTGCCAGCCCGTCCCTACCGTCACCCATTCGCCGGAAAGCTGTTGCATCCGTTCATGAACGAGTTCAGGTTTGAGTACGGCTTCTGTTTCTTCGCCGTGCCAGACGCCGTTTTCATCGCGCTGATATTCGGCCCAGTAAACTTCCCCCATTCGCGCGTCAATGGCTGCCAGCACGCGGGTTGCGCCGTTTTTGCGCCACGCCCCTTGCGCCATGGTCATGAGCGTGGAAACGCCAATCATCGGCAGATCCGCGCCAAGCGCCAGCCCTTGCGCGATGCCAATACCAATGCGCACGCCAGTAAAGCTACCGGGGCCGCGCCCGTAAGCCAGAGCATTTATGTCCGTCAGGGAAGTTCCACTGGTGGTCAGGATATCCTGCACCATCGGTAAGATTCGTTGAGTATGTTCACGAGGGCAAAGCTCAAAATGAGCGTTGACAGTACCGTCGTTCCACAGGGCGACAGAGCAGGCCTCTGTCGCGGTATCGATAGCCAGAATTCGCATGGGTCTTCGTGCTTAGATCAATAAAAAGGCGCGCATCATACCATACTCCATCACAAATTACCTGGAGGATGGTATCGCAAGGAAACGAACCGCACGGGCAATGTCACGGGTGCGCGGCGCTGGCGGCAGACTGGCGAGAAACGTCGCGCCGTAAGGGCGCATCACCAGCCGATTATCGCAAATCACTAACACGCCGCGATCGTCGGCGTCGCGAATCAATCGCCCTACCCCCTGCTTGAGAGTAATGACCGCATCCGGCAGTTGTACTTCATCGAACGGATCACCACCGCGCAAACGGCAATCTTCCATGCGTGCTTTTAATAGTGGATCATCCGGCGAGGTAAACGGCAATTTGTCGATAATCACCAATGACAATGTATCGCCACGCACGTCCACCCCTTCCCAGAAACTGCTGGTTGCCACAAGAAGCGCGTTACCGGCGCTGACAAATTGCTGCAACAGTTGCCCTTTGCTGGTTTCCCCCTGCAACAAAACGGGAAGCGTCATGGTAGCGCGGAACTGCTCGGCCAGATCGCGCATCATGGCGTGCGAGGTACAAAGCATAAAACAACGACCGTTGTTAGCTTCGATGATCGGTCGCAGCATTGCCGCCAGTTGCCGTGCGGAACCCGGTTGATTGGTTTGCGGCAGGTTGCGCGGCACACAGAGTAACGCCTGGCGGCTGTAATCAAAGGGGCTGGGTAACAGCAACGACTCTGCCTGTTCAATGCCAAGCCGCGAGGTGAAATGATGCAGATCGTCGTTCACCGACAGCGTTGCTGAGGTAAAGATCCAGCTACCGGGTTTTTGCGCCATTAACTCTTTGAATTTATCCGCCACGCTGAGCGGCGTGAGTGCCAGAGTAAAATGGCGCGAAGTGCATTCGTACCAGTAGCTGTAGCCCGGCTGATTGATCTCTTTTAGCCGTTTCAGCCGCGTACGATACAACGTGGCGCGCTCAAATGCCGCATCCAGCAAGGCGGAACGCCCCAGCGACAGTTTCGCCACGTCATAACAAAGTTCCAGGGTGTCATCGAGCAGTAAAAACGCCCGTTGAATTTGCGGATTAGCTAACAGTTCGCGCAGGTTGCCACGATAACCAGGCTCACCGAGTTGCAGACGAAAATCCTGCGCGCTCTGGGCAAGGCGGTCGGCGCACTTTTGTAACTGCTGAGTATCTTTTAATTCGGTGCGATAGGCGATGGTGATGTCTTTTGCCAGGTCGAGCAGTTGTCGACTGGAGAGTGACTGACCAAAATACTGGCTGGCAATGTCGGGCAGTTGGTGGGCTTCGTCGAAGATCATGACGTCAGCTTCCGGGATCAGTTCGCCAAATCCACTCTCTTTCACCACCATATCCGCCAGAAAGAGATGATGGTTTACCACCACCACATCGGCGTCCATCGCTTTTTTGCGTGCTTTGACCACAAAGCAATCTTTATACATCGGGCAGTCGCTGCCAAGGCAGTTATCGTTGGTGCTGGTGACCAGCGGCCACGCCTGTGAATCTTCCGCCACGCTGACGCAGGTGCTGATATCACCATCGACTGTTTGATTAGACCAGGAGCGCAGCAGGATCACATCGCTTAAGATTTGTACCGGCAGATCGCCCCCCGCCAGCGCCTGCTGTTCGAGACGTTCGAGGCAGAGGTAGTTTGAGCGCCCTTTCAGCAACGCCACGTTGCCCGTGTATTTCAATGCCTTTGAGACCGTTGGCAAATCGCGGCTGTAGAGCTGATCCTGCAACGCTTTTGAACCGGTCGAGATAATGACTTTCTTTTTCGCCCGCAGCGCAGGGGCCAGGTAAGCGTAGGTTTTGCCCGTACCGGTTCCGGCTTCCACCACCAGCGGCTGGCCTTTTTCTATCGCCTGGGTGACGGCTACCGCCATCTGTCGCTGTGGTTCTCGCGGCTTAAAGCCTGGTATCGCTTTCGCCAGCTGACCGTCTGGTGCAAAATCGTCCGTCACACTACCCCCTGTTGATTTGAACAGGGATTATGTCAGGATGAGGGCGCTTTCGCCAGTTGAAGTGGTGACGGCGACCTCACATTGTGGCAGTCTTTGCAGCACGAAAATGGAAGGATAATGAGGACAAAATGATGACTATCGTTCGTATCGATGCTGAAGCCCGCTGGTCTGATGTGGTGATCCACAACAACACGCTATACTACACTGGTGTACCGGAAAACCTCGACGCCGATGCTTTTGAGCAAACCGCCAACACGCTGGCGCAGATTGACGCCGTGCTGGAAAAACAGGGCAGCAATAAATCGAGCATTCTGGATGCCACCATTTTCCTGGCTGATAAAAACGACTTCGCGGCGATGAATAAAGCGTGGGATGCCTGGGTTGTCGCTGGTCATGCGCCGGTGCGCTGCACGGTACAAGCGGGTTTGATGAACCCGAAGTATAAAGTTGAAATTAAGATTGTGGCTGCAGTGTAAGCTTTATCGAAGCATAATAAGTCAGACGATAATTTATCGATAATACTGGTCGGTTTTGCATAAATCGACCAGAGATTAAGTTATTACTGTTGATGCTCCTGCTAATTCATTATTTATTTTTATAATTTCAATTTCATCTATAAAACTGGCTATATAAATAAACATAACCATGCCGTTGTGTTCGCCCTCTGATTAGCAACTCTGGTTTTCTTTCTTAGCTGAACAATCTGGTTATAGCGTGAGAACTGACCGTTAATTTTCTCCCTCTTACTGGATAACACACCATGAGCTGCTACCTTTAAAACACCTGAATGTCAACAGGTTAACTCGTGCCATATCGTTATAATCCCTTTGATATTAGATGCAAATTAAGGTCATATATAGCCTTATCGATAACATGGTTAATTTTAAGGATAAGAATATGCCTGCTGTAATAGATAAAGCCCTGGATTTCATTGGTGCCATGGATGTATCAGCACCAACACCAAGTTCGATGAATGAAAGCACGGCGAAGGGAATCTTTAAATATTTGAAAGAACTGGGAGTACCCGCGAGTGCCGCTGATATTACGGCGCGAGCTGACCAGGAAGGCTGGAACCCGGGGTTCACGGAAAAAATGGTTGGATGGGCAAAAAAAATGGAGTCTGGTGAACGCATTGTGATTAAAAATCCTGAATACTTTTCAACATATATGCAGGAAGAACTAAAAGCACTGGTCTAAGTTAAATTTACATCAGCATAAATGGGTCAGGACGCTTTTAATCACATATGAAAAGCGTCCTTTTTCTCACAATCAAATAACCATCGGCTTCTATAACGAAAGCGATACGGGTTAGTGTGTTACTCGTCTTCATCCTCAAAACGCGCCACGATTCGCTCGCCGGAATGGTTGGCACGCAGCTCTTCTGCCACCAACGCGATTGCCTGGCCGCTGCTCATCCCTTGAGCCATCAGTTCCTGGATCCGCTCGACAGCTTTTTGCTGCTGTTCATGGGTGAGTGAAGGTAAACCTGCAAACATTGTTAACTCCTGCTAAATTGTTGGCGCTAATTATTTCATGCTACCCGGCACATAGCCAGTAGAGTCAGGACTGATGAAGACGTTATCTCCCGCTGTGATTACTTTACCCTGGCGTCAGGACGCCGCTGAATTTTATTTCTCACGCTTAAGCCACCTGCCGTGGGCGATGCTTTTACACTCCGGCTATGCCGATCATCCGTATAGCCGCTTTGATATTGTGGTCGCCGAGCCGCTTTGCACTTTAACCACTTTCGGTAAAGAAACCGTTGTTAGTGAAAGCGAAAAACGCACAACGACCACTGATGACCCGCTACAGGTGCTCCAGCAGGTGCTGGATCGCGCAGACATTCGCCCAGCGCATAACGAAGATTTGCCATTTCAGGGCGGCGCGCTGGGGTTGTTTGGCTACGATCTGGGCCGCCGTTTTGAGTCACTGCCAGAAATTGCGCAGCAAGATATCGTTCTGCCGGATATGGCAGTGGGTATCTACGACTGGGCGCTGGTTGTTGACCACCAGCGTCAAACAGTTTCTTTGCTGAGTCATAATGATGTCAATGCTCGTCGGGCCTGGCTGGAAAGCCAGCAATTCTCGCCGCAGGAAGATTTCACGCTCACTTCCGACTGGCAATCCAATATGACCCGCGAACTGTACGGCGAAAAATTTCGCCAGGTACAGGAATATCTGCACAGCGGTGATTGCTATCAGGTGAATCTCGCCCAGCGTTTTCATGCGACCTATTCTGGCGATGAATGGCAGGCATTCCTTCAGCTTAATCAGGCCAACCGCGCGCCATTTAGCGCTTTTTTACGTCTTGAACAAGGCACGATTTTAAGCCTTTCGCCAGAGCGGTTTATCCTTTGTGATAATAGTGAAATCCAGACCCGCCCGATTAAAGGCACGCTACCACGCCTGCCCGATCCTCAGGAAGATAGCAAACAAGCAGAGAAACTGGCGAACTCAGCGAAAGATCGTGCCGAAAATCTGATGATTGTCGATTTAATGCGTAATGATATCGGTCGTGTTGCCGTAGCAGGTTCGGTAAAAGTACCAGAGCTGTTCGTGGTCGAACCCTTCCCTGCCGTGCATCATCTGGTCAGCACCATAACGGCGCAACTACCAGAACAGTTACACGCCAGCGATCTGCTGCGCGCGGCTTTTCCTGGTGGCTCAATAACTGGGGCTCCGAAAGTACGGGCTATGGAAATTATCGACGAACTGGAACCGCAGCGACGCAATGCCTGGTGCGGCAGCATTGGCTATTTGAGCTTTTGCGGCAACATGGACACCAGCATTACTATCCGCACGCTGACTGCCATTAACGGACAAATTTACTGCTCTGCGGGGGGTGGAATTGTCGCCGATAGCCAGGAAGAAGCGGAATATCAGGAAACTTTTGATAAAGTTAATAAGATATTACGCCAACTGGAGAAGTAAGACGTGGAATACCGTAGCCTGACGCTTGATGATTTTTTATCGCGCTTTCAACTTTTGCGCCCGCAAATTAACCGGGAAACCCTAAATCATCGTCAGGCTGCCGTGTTAATCCCCATCGTCCGTCGACCGCAACCGGGGTTGTTGCTGACTCAGCGTTCGATTCATCTGCGTAAACACGCCGGACAAGTGGCATTCCCTGGAGGTGCAGTCGATGACACGGACACATCCGTTATCGCCGCCGCGCTGCGCGAAGCTGAAGAAGAGGTCGCTATACCGCCTTCTGCCGTTGAAGTTATTGGCGTGCTGCCGCCCGTCGATAGCGTCACTGGCTATCAGGTAACCCCAGTGGTCGGCATTATCCCGCCCGATCTGCCGTATCGCGCCAGTGAAGATGAAGTCTCCGCCGTCTTTGAAATGCCGCTCGCCCAGGCATTACATCTGGGTCGTTATCATCCTTTAGATATCTACCGCCGTGGCGATTCACATCGGGTATGGCTGTCCTGGTACGAACAGTATTTTGTATGGGGAATGACCGCAGGCATAATTCGTGAACTGGCGCTGCAAATTGGTGTGAAACCCTGACTATACTTATCTTTACATCTACAAAACACTACTTGAGACAATCATCGCAATATTAGCTAAATCGCGGTTTTTGATTAGTTTAATTCATGTGAATAGTTAAGCCAGTCGCCGCGTTCCCTCTTACACTATGCGCTGTTATTCGTTCGTTACTGGAAGTCCAGTCACCTTGTCAGGAGTATTATCGTGATTAGTCTATTCGACATGTTTAAGGTGGGGATTGGTCCCTCATCTTCCCATACCGTAGGGCCTATGAAGGCGGGTAAACAGTTCGTCGATGATCTGGTCGAAAAAGGCTTACTGGATAGCGTTACTCGCGTTGCCGTGGACGTTTATGGTTCACTGTCGCTGACGGGTAAAGGCCACCACACCGATATCGCCATTATTATGGGTCTTGCAGGTAACGAACCTGCCACCGTGGATATCGACAGTATTCCCGGTTTTATTCGCGACGTAGAAGAGCGCGAACGTCTGCTGCTGGCACAGGGACGGCATGAAGTGGATTTCCCGCGCGACAACGGGATGCGTTTTCATAACGGTAACCTGCCGCTGCATGAAAACGGTATGCAAATCCACGCTTATAATGGCGATGAAGTCGTCTACAGCAAAACTTATTATTCCATCGGCGGCGGTTTTATCGTCGATGAAGAACACTTTGGTCAGGATGCCGCCAACGAAGTGAGCGTGCCGTATCCGTTCAAATCTGCCACCGAACTGCTCGCGTACTGTAATGAAACCGGCTATTCGCTTTCTGGTCTCGCTATGCAGAATGAACTGGCGCTGCACAGCAAGAAAGAGATCGACGAGTATTTCGCGCATGTCTGGCAAACCATGCAGGCATGTATCGATCGCGGGATGAACACCGAAGGCGTACTGCCAGGCCCGCTGCGCGTGCCGCGTCGTGCGTCGGCCCTGCGCCGGATGTTAGTTTCCAGCGATAAACTGTCTAACGATCCGATGAATGTCATTGACTGGGTAAACATGTTTGCGCTGGCAGTTAACGAAGAAAACGCCGCCGGTGGTCGTGTGGTAACTGCGCCAACCAACGGTGCTTGTGGCATTGTTCCGGCAGTGCTGGCTTATTATGACCACTTTATTGAATCGGTTAGCCCGGACATCTATACCCGTTACTTTATGGCAGCGGGCGCGATTGGTGCACTGTATAAAATGAACGCCTCTATTTCCGGTGCGGAAGTCGGTTGCCAGGGCGAAGTGGGTGTTGCCTGTTCAATGGCTGCTGCGGGCCTTGCCGAGCTGTTGGGCGGTAGCCCGGAACAGGTTTGTGTGGCGGCGGAAATTGGCATGGAGCACAACCTCGGTCTGACCTGCGACCCGGTTGCAGGGCAGGTTCAGGTGCCGTGCATTGAGCGTAATGCTATTGCCTCTGTGAAGGCGATTAACGCCGCACGGATGGCTCTGCGCCGCACCAGCGCACCGCGCGTCTCGCTGGATAAGGTCATCGAAACGATGTACGAAACCGGTAAGGACATGAACGCCAAATACCGCGAAACCTCACGCGGTGGTCTGGCAATCAAAGTCCAGTGTGACTAATACTTCTTACTCGCCCATCTGCAACGGATGGGCGAATTTATCCCCGCTTTCTCGTCTGCTGTAATATTCCCCACTACACTTCCACTGTTGCGTCAGGCGTTTGTCGCCATACGCTTACAGGGTGGCCCGCATGCAAAAAGCACAACGGATCATTAAAACCTATCGCCGTAATCGAATGATTGTTTGTACGATTTGCGCACTCGTTACGCTCGCTTCGACCCTGAGCGTGCGATTTATTTCACAGCGTAACTTAAATCAACAACGGGTAGTACAATTCGCCAATCACGCTGTAGAGGAATTAGATAAAGTACTGCTTCCCCTACAGGCAGGTAGCGAAGTCTTACTTCCGCTAATTGGTCTGCCCTGCTCTGTCGCCCATTTGCCATTACGTAAACAGGCGGCAAAACTCCAAACTGTGCGATCCATTGGCCTGGTGCAAGACGGCACACTTTATTGCTCCAGCATTTTTGGTTATCGCAATGTGCCCGTCGTGGACATTCTGGCTGAACTTCCTGCACCGCAACCACTTTTACGCCTGACGACCGACCATGCCCTGATTAAAGGCAGTCCGGTTTTGATTCAATGGACGCCAGCAGCGGGCAGTAACAAAGCTGGGGTCATGGAGATGATTAACATCGACTTACTGGCGGCAATGCTGCTTGAGCCACAACTGCCGCAAATCAGTAGCGCCAGCCTGACGGTGGACAATCGGCATTTGCTCTATGGTAATGGGCTGGTAGATTCCCTTCCGCAACCTGAAAACAATGAAAACTACCAGGTTTCTTCGCAACGCTTTCCTTTTACCATTAACGTTAATGGTCCGGGGGCTACGGCGCTGGCATGGCACTATCTTCCAACACAATTACCGCTGGCGGTGCTGCTAAGTTTACTGGTGGGCTATATCGCCTGGCTGGCGACCGCTTACCGGATGAGTTTTTCCCGCGAAATCAATCTGGGCCTGGCGCAACATGAGTTCGAATTGTTCTGCCAGCCTTTGCTTAATGCGCGCAGCCAGCAATGTATTGGTGTAGAGATTTTGCTGCGCTGGAACAATCCACGTCAGGGCTGGATTTCACCGGATGTGTTTATTCCTATCGCGGAAGAACATCATTTAATTGTGCCACTGACCCGCTATGTGATGGCAGAAACCATCCGTCAGCGGCATGTTTTCCCAATGAGTAGTCAGTTTCATGTTGGCATTAACGTCGCACCCAGTCATTTTCGCCGTGGTGTGCTGATAAAAGATCTCAATCAGTACTGGTTTAGCGCTCACCCGATTCAGCAACTGATCCTCGAAATCACCGAACGCGATGCCTTACTGGATGTTGATTATCGGATTGCCCGCGAGCTGCATCGTAAAAACGTCAAACTGGCGATTGATGACTTCGGCACCGGCAACAGTTCGTTTTCCTGGCTTGAAACATTACGTCCTGACGTGCTGAAAATTGATAAGTCATTTACCGCAGCTATAGGTTCTGACGCGGTTAACTCGACGGTGACCGATATCATCATCGCACTGGCGCAAAGACTGAATATTGAACTGGTGGCGGAGGGGGTGGAAACACAAGAACAGGCGAAGTATTTGCGCCGTCATGGCGTGCATATTTTGCAAGGGTATTTGTACGCACAGCCGATGCCGCTACGTGATTTTCCCAAATGGCTGGCGGGCAGCCAACCGCCGCCCGCCCGGCATAATGGACATATCACGCCCGTTATGCCGTTACGTTAACGCTTACTCATCTTCATCGTGCGCCGGTTGCTCTTTAACAATGCGAACCAGATCAACACGATAATCATTGGCTTCAATGATGGTGATATGCAGTGGCCCTACATCAATCACATCGCCCACACGGGGAATGTGACCATTTGCCGAGATCACGAGGCCCGCGACCGTCGCGATATCATCGTCATCGGCAAGGTGCTCAACATCAAGCGCCTGCTGCAAGGCATGCAAATCTGTACCGCCTTTTACCAGCCAGCCGTCACCGTCGGTAATGATTTCCGGCGTTTCGTCAGCGTCCGGGAATTCACCCGCAATGGCTTCCAGCACATCCAGCGGCGTGACTAGACCTTGTACCACACCAAACTCGTTGGTCACGATAACAAAGCTCCCGCGAGCACGACGCAGTACGCCCAGCAGGTTGATCGGATCGAGGGTTTCCGGGACGATAATCGCCGGAGACGCCGAAGCAATCGCCGCCACATCAACGCCCTCTTCCAGCGCCACCAGCAGTTCTTTAGCACGTACGATACCGATGATTTCATCCAGTTCACCGCGACATACCGGGAACAGACTGTGCGGTGAAGAGAGCAGTTGCTCACGGATTTCATCGACCCCGAGATTAGCGTCAACCCAGCTTATTTCACCGCGCGGCGTCATGATCCCGCGCAGAGAACGCGACGCCAGCGTCAATACACCGTTAATCATGTAACGTTCTTCTTCGGCAAACGCACCTTCCGGGATCGGCATCGGTATCGGGTTATCGGCATCGTGCTGAACATTGGCCTGACGTTTCCCGCCCATCAAACGCAGGATGGCATCGGCAGTACGCGCTCGCAGCGGCAAAGTCGACTGGTGACGAATAAAGTTGCGACGCGCAATTTGGTTAAACACTTCGATGATGATCGAGAAGCCAATCGCGGCATACAGGTAACCTTTCGGAATGTGGAAACCGAAACCTTCTGCCACCAGACTCAGACCTATCATTAACAGGAAGCTCAGACAGAGCACCACCACCGTTGGATGCTGGTTAACAAATCGCGTCAGCGGTTTCGATGCCAGCAGCATAACCGCCATCGCAATCACTACCGCCGCCATCATCACTGGCAGATGGTTAACCATCCCTACTGCCGTAATTACCGCATCCAACGAGAAGACGGCGTCAAGGATGACAATCTGTGTGACGACCACCCAGAAACTGGCGTAGCCTTTACCGTGACCGGAATCATGATCGCGGTTTTCCAGTCGTTCATGCAGTTCGGTTGTTGCTTTGAACAGCAAGAATATCCCCCCGAACAACATAATCAGGTCGCGTCCGGAGAAGGAGAAATCCATGACGGTAAATAGCGGTTTGGTCAGCGTGACCATCCATGAAATCAGCGACAGCAGCCCCAGACGCATAATCAGCGCCAG
Organism: Escherichia sp. WS1451; assembly: GCF_046487365.1. NCBI lineage: Bacteria > Pseudomonadati > Pseudomonadota > Gammaproteobacteria > Enterobacterales > Enterobacteriaceae > Escherichia > Escherichia sp. WS1451. Next base: position 163,546 of record NZ_JBJQJP010000002.1, on the reverse strand, counting down.
TGATAATCCCAGCAAACGCGCTTTATCGCGTTGTTTTGGCGGCAGTTTGTCAGCAAGAATGGCGATGAAGACCAGGTTATCGATACCCAGCACAATTTCGAGGACAACAAGCGTGAGTAGCCCCGCCCAAATTGAGGGGTCCATTAAGAATTCCATGACAAGCTCCTGCTTAAGGAATAGCTATTCGACGCCAGAAATAATGCAGGCGTAACGACAAAATGCAAACGAAAGGTGCGGCATAAAGTGCCAGAAAGGCAGGCGTTAAAAGGCCTGATGCTGAAATGACGTCGGTGACGATCCATACTGCGGGCTACCGCCCTATACTCCATGGTTGTTAAACGGGAGTTAAACATATCAGAGACACATCTGATTTGGCAAAGATTTACCTTCCTTTGCAAACGAATGTGACAAGGATATTTTACCTTTCGAAATTTCTGCTAATCGAAAGTTAAATTACGGATCTTCATCACATAAAATAATTTTTTCGATATCTAAAATAAATCGCGAAACGCAGGGGTTTTTGGTTGTAGCCCTTATCTGAATCGATTCGATTGTGGACGACGATTCAAAAATACATCTGGCACGTTGAGGTGTTAACGATAATAAAGGAGGTAGCAAGTGACCATTGCTATTGTTATAGGCACACATGGTTGGGCTGCAGAGCAGTTGCTTAAAACCGCAGAAATGCTGTTAGGCGAGCAGGAAAACGTCGGCTGGATCGATTTCGTTCCAGGTGAAAATGCCGAAACGCTGATTGAAAAGTACAACGCTCAGTTGGCAAAACTCGACACCACTAAAGGCGTGCTGTTTCTCGTTGATACATGGGGAGGCAGCCCGTTCAATGCTGCCAGCCGCATTGTCGTCGACAAAGAGCATTATGAAGTCATTGCAGGCGTTAACATTCCAATGCTCGTGGAAACGTTAATGGCCCGTGATGATGACCCAAGCTTTGATGAACTGGTTGCGCTGGCAGTAGAAACAGGCCGTGAAGGCGTGAAAGCTCTGAAAGCCAAACCGGTTGAAAAAGCCGCGCCAGCACCCGCTGCCGCAGCACCAAAAGCGGCTCCAACTCCGGCAAAACCAATGGGACCAAACGACTACATGGTTATTGGCCTTGCGCGTATCGACGACCGTCTGATTCACGGTCAGGTCGCCACCCGCTGGACCAAAGAAACCAATGTCTCCCGTATTATTGTTGTTAGTGATGAAGTGGCTGCGGATACCGTTCGTAAGACACTGCTCACCCAGGTTGCACCTCCGGGCGTAACAGCACACGTAGTTGATGTTGCCAAAATGATTCGCGTCTACAACAACCCGAAATATGCTGGCGAACGCGTAATGCTGTTATTTACCAACCCAACAGATGTAGAGCGTCTCGTTGAAGGCGGCGTGAAAATCACCTCTGTTAACGTCGGTGGTATGGCATTCCGTCAGGGTAAAACCCAGGTGAATAACGCGGTTTCGGTTGATGAAAAAGATATCGAGGCGTTCAAGAAACTGAATGCGCGCGGTATTGAGCTGGAAGTCCGTAAGGTTTCCACCGATCCGAAACTGAAAATGATGGATCTGATCAGCAAAATCGATAAGTAACGTATTGTGTTGATTATCACTCAGTTTTCACACTTAAGTCTTACGTAAACAGGAGAAGTACAATGGAGATTACCACTCTTCAAATTGTGCTGGTATTTATCGTAGCCTGTATCGCAGGTATGGGATCAATCCTCGATGAATTTCAGTTTCACCGTCCGCTAATCGCGTGTACCCTGGTGGGTATCGTTCTTGGCGATATGAAAACCGGTATTATTATCGGTGGTACGCTGGAAATGATCGCGCTGGGCTGGATGAACATCGGTGCTGCAGTTGCGCCTGACGCCGCTCTGGCTTCCATCATTTCTACTATTCTGGTTATCGCAGGTCATCAGAGCATTGGTGCAGGTATCGCACTGGCAATCCCTCTGGCCGCTGCGGGCCAGGTACTGACCATCATCGTTCGTACTATCACCGTTGCTTTCCAGCACGCTGCGGATAAGGCTGCTGATAACGGCAACCTGACAGCGATTTCCTGGATCCACGTTTCTTCTCTGTTCCTGCAAGCAATGCGTGTGGCTATTCCGGCCGTCATCGTTGCGCTGTCTGTTGGTACCAGCGAAGTCCAGAACATGCTGAATGCGATTCCGGAAGTGGTGACCAATGGTCTGAATATCGCCGGTGGCATGATCGTAGTGGTTGGTTATGCGATGGTTATCAACATGATGCGTGCTGGCTACCTGATGCCGTTCTTCTACCTCGGCTTCGTAACCGCAGCATTCACCAACTTTAACCTGGTTGCTCTGGGTGTGATTGGTACTGTTATGGCAGTGCTCTACATCCAACTTAGCCCGAAATACAACCGCGTAGCCGGTGCGCCTGCTCAGGCTGCTGGTAACAACGATCTCGATAACGAACTGGACTAACAGGTGAGCGAAATGGTTGATACAACTCAAACTACCACCGAGAAAAAACTCACTCAAAGTGATATTCGTGGCGTCTTCCTGCGTTCTAACCTCTTCCAGGGTTCATGGAACTTCGAACGTATGCAGGCACTGGGTTTCTGCTTCTCTATGGTACCGGCAATTCGTCGACTCTACCCTGAGAACAACGAAGCTCGTAAACAAGCTATTCGCCGTCACCTGGAGTTCTTTAACACCCAGCCGTTCGTGGCTGCGCCGATTCTCGGCGTAACCCTGGCGCTGGAAGAACAGCGTGCTAATGGCGCAGAGATCGATGACGGTGCTATCAACGGTATCAAAGTCGGTTTGATGGGGCCGCTGGCTGGCGTAGGCGACCCGATCTTCTGGGGAACCGTACGTCCGGTATTTGCAGCGCTGGGTGCCGGTATCGCAATGAGCGGCAGCCTGTTAGGTCCGCTGCTGTTCTTCATCTTGTTTAACCTGGTGCGTCTGGCAACCCGTTACTACGGCGTAGCGTATGGTTACTCCAAAGGTATCGATATCGTTAAAGATATGGGTGGTGGTTTCCTGCAAAAACTGACGGAAGGGGCGTCTATCCTCGGCCTGTTTGTCATGGGGGCATTAGTTAATAAGTGGACGCATGTCAACATCCCGCTGGTTGTCTCTCGCATTACTGACCAGACGGGCAAAGAACACGTTACCACTGTCCAGACTATTCTGGACCAGTTAATGCCAGGCCTGGTACCACTGCTGCTGACCTTTGCTTGTATGTGGCTGCTGCGCAAAAAAGTTAACCCGCTGTGGATCATCGTTGGCTTCTTCGTCATCGGTATCGCTGGTTACGCTTGCGGCCTGCTGGGACTGTAAGACTGTTGTACACTACCGGGGCCTTTTGGCCCCGTTTTTTTATCTGGAGGATTAATGACAATCACGGACCTGGTACTGATTCTTTTCATCGCCGCACTCCTGGCCTTCGCGATCTACGATCAGTTCATCATGCCCCGCCGTAACGGCCCCACTCTGCTGGCAATTCCTTTGCTCCGGCGTGGTCGCATCGATAGCGTTATCTTCGTCGGATTGATTGTCATTCTTATCTATAACAACGTCACGAATCATGGCGCGCTAATAACAACATGGTTATTAAGTGCACTGGCTCTGATGGGTTTTTATATATTCTGGATCCGCGTTCCGAAGATCATCTTTAAACAAAAAGGTTTTTTCTTCGCCAATGTCTGGATTGAATATAGCCGAATCAAAGCGATGAACTTGTCGGAAGATGGCGTGTTGGTGATGCAATTAGAACAGCGTCGGCTGTTAATCCGCGTTCGAAATATCGACGATCTGGAAAAAATTTATAAGCTTCTCGTTTCAACTCAATAGGTTATGAATTTAGCCAAAGCTATGTTTAGTGTATTTTTAATAATCAGACATAGCTTAGGCTATATTACCTCTTCCCTTATTTGTTATTTATTTTAACGTTTCATTGATATATAAATCTAAATGAAAATCGTTATCAATAAAGTGATGAAATAATATATTCCAACAGTTGTTTTATATTCTCAAAATATGTTAAGGTTGCGCCCTCATTTGGGGAGTAGCCGATTTCCAGATTCCGGAAATGTACGTGTCAACATACTCGTTGCAAAACGTGGCACGTACGGACTGAACACTTTCAGTCAGGCGAGACCATATGCACATCAATCGCTATGCCTGCATGAACGCGAAAACCATCGCGGTTTGTTGTTCATGTATGCATGTTTGCTGGGGGCGATGATGTGTTTTATGGATACCCCGGTCAGGACGTTGTCATGAATATCACTGCTACTGTTCTTCTTGCGTTTGGTATGTCGATGGATGCATTTGCTGCATCAATCGGTAAAGGTGCCACCCTCCATAAACCGAAATTTTCTGAAGCATTGCGAACCGGCCTTATTTTTGGTGCCGTCGAAACCCTGACACCGCTGATCGGCTGGGGAATGGGCATGTTAGCCAGCCGGTTTGTCCTTGAATGGAATCACTGGATTGCGTTTGTGCTGCTGATATTCCTCGGCGGGCGAATGATTATTGAGGGTTTTCGTGGCGCAGATGATGAAGATGAAGAGCCGCGCCGTCGGCACGGTTTCTGGCTACTGGTAACCACCGCGATTGCCACCAGCCTGGATGCCATGGCTGTGGGTGTTGGTCTTGCTTTCCTTCAGGTCAACATTATCGCGACCGCATTGGCCATTGGTTGTGCAACCTTGATTATGTCGACATCAGGGATGATGGTTGGTCGCTTTATCGGCTCAATTATTGGGAAAAAAGCGGAAATTCTCGGCGGGCTGGTGCTGATCGGCATCGGCGTCCAGATCCTCTGGACGCACTTCCACGGTTAATAAGAACGCTGCCAGAGGTGAATATTAAAGTCCGTCTGGCAGTCGAACACTTCTTTTGCTGCCAGTGTTTGCCAGACTTCTGGCTTCGCACGCCAGGCAAACGGCGTCATCTGCAATAATGCGACGGCTTCATCACCGCGAAGACGCATCGGATAACACAACTCATCACTCTGCTGTAATGTAAAACCTTCCAGTTGTTCTGCATGTGGTGCATGAAGATGTACTTCATTGTAAATCAGCCCCTTCAGCTCCATCAAATGTCGCGGTCCCGGCGTGGCAGTAATCACCCAACCGCCAGGCTTCACTACTCGCGCTAATTCTTCTGCTTTACACGGCGCGTAAATACGTATTATGGCGTCCATACTGGTATCGGAAAACGGCAAACGGTGGCTGGAAGCAACACAAAAAGTGACCTGCGGATAGCGTTTCGCCGCCGCTTTTATCGCTACCTTCGAGACATCCAGGCCAAACGTGGTGATTTCGGGCAGCGCATCAGCAAATGCGTGTGTGTAATACCCTTCACCACAGCCAATATCCAGCACCGCTGTGGCCTTTTCATCAAGCCGTTCCCGCAGTTGGGCGACAATTGCATCACGCAGCAGCTGATAATGTCCGGCATCTAAGAATGCGCGGCGTGCTTGCATCATTTCCGCGCTGTCGCCCGGATCACGAGACCGTTTATGCTGAACGGGCAGCAGATTGACATACCCTTCTTTCGCCATATCAAACTGATGTCGCTGGGGACAGATATAGCTGTTTTTTTCACGCGAAAGAGGCTGATGGCAAAGTGGACAGGAAAACGACATGACAACTCCGGCAGGATACTAAAGGCCGCAAGTGTAACGCGAATCACGCGGCGGGCAAATATCCGAACGCCAGGAGCGAAGATAAAGCAAAGTAAAAAGCCTCGCATTCGGCGAGGCTTTATAGCGAGATTGAAGCGTATTCACACTTCAGATCAGTGGATTCGATCAGATAGCTGTTACGTTAACAGCTGCCGGACCTTTCTGGCCGTCCTGAATTTCGAACTCAACGTTCTGACCTTCAGCCAGAGTTTTGAAGCCATTACCCTGGATAGCGGAGAAGTGTACGAACACGTCTTTGCTGCCATCAGCCGGAGTAATGAAGCCAAAACCTTTAGACTCGTTGAACCACTTAACCTGACCTTTAATCTTTGCCATTTGAAAAATTCCTTAGATTGTTTTCTTCGCCCGCAGGCATAACATAGATAAAACTGACACATTACTGCATGAGGCACCAATATAAGGCTCGGCAGAGAAGCGGTATTCAACGTCAACGTGTTTACTCAGGACTTCTTTACTGAAAATGCCACACATAAACAGAACTGTACCTCGTTTAACCCGAAATCTGTTATCACATACAACGTTAATTATGGCAAGCCATTTTTAAACATGTCTCGATCAGACGCACAAATCTCGATACGTCTTCCACTTTTTTTGCACACTTATGCAACGGAATACGCGCCGATATATCATTGTGCTTAACCTTGCCAGTTCAGGCAGATACTTAAACTGACGTATTTTCTAACATAGTTCAATAAGTTCAGTTGTTCCAGGCCAGTGGGAGAAGTTATTACATAGTGCGTGCAATATCACATTTTCTGCTATGCAATGAATAAAAAGTTATATCACTTTTTCTCATAAAACAGTCAGTTAACGGCCACCAATTACCCCAAAGAGAAGTCAATCCCCAATGGTATTGTAAATTTAAAATAAGAAAAATTGATGAATGCGCAAAAAAATCAAGAGAGAAACGTTTCGCTAATAAATAATACCACGCTTAATCACAAATCCGATGTAAACATCCTAATAAATTAATGGACTAAATATCTTTTTCTGATATCCCGTTACGCAAATAAATAATATGATAATTATTTGAAGTCAGACCAGAGTTTTAATTTGAAGCAGTTGCACCATGACAGTGCGTATAATCAGGATGAATTGAGTAACCCTTCAACGACGGGGTTACTCAAGATTGAGGAAGGATTATCGTTCGGCGACCAGACGAATAATATCTTCGTCTTCAACCGATTTTTGACTCTCAACGGTCTTTTTATCTGCTTTCTCAGGTTCGTTTGCTTCGCACAAACGACGTAACAGAGCATTTTGACGTTTTTGCTGATCCAGCAACGCCTCAAGCAGTTCAATCTGTTCGTTAGTCCGTGAACTGGCACGATTGATAAAAAACCACAAGATAAGCCCGATAAAAAGAACCACCACCGATACAACCAAAGACGCAATGTTCATCACGCCTGAATTTACAACTTCGTTCATTTCACCACCTCTGAGTAGAGGCGCTATTCTACCACTGCTGGAGAGGAAGAAAATCTAGTGCTGAAAAAATGATATCACCACGGGATAAACTGGTTAATGGCACAAATTCCGCTGAAAAATTGTACATCCTGATCGCACATCATGTTGAATACCTGCGCCCAAAGCAGCAAGCAAGCCAACACCACGACAACCAGAACGACCCATCGAAACTTTTTCACTCCAATCTCCGTTTCACCTACCTTATGTCATTAAACTAGCATGCGTTAGTTAAACAGCGCCTAACTATGTCGATATTCGTGCTTTTTCAGAATGAGTCGCTTGCTTCAGCGCATATTGCCGCTACGATTAAGCGAACATAAAAAGAGAAGAGGTTGTAATGCGATTCATCATTCGCACAGTTATGCTGATAGCACTGGTATGGATAGGATTATTACTCAGCGGATATGGCGTTTTGATTGGAAGCAAAGAGAATGCCGCGGGATTAGGTTTGCAATGTACCTATCTGACCGCCAGAGGCACCAGCACGGTACAATACCTGCACACTAAAAGTGGTTTTCTGGGGATAACAGATTGCCCGTTGTTACGTAAAAGCAATATTGTGGTCGATAATGGTTAAGGGTAATAAATAACCAGATTCTCACTCATGAGTAAAATATTCTTATCGCAAGTGCGTTTAATATAACGCCACCTTCAACTTTATTTTTCTCATGCTAAATAAAGAACCTGTCTGTTTGATATTCAGACAGGTTCTTACTCTCATCAGAACGGATAGTCGTGATAACCCATTTGGGCAGAAATTTTGCGCGCCGCGGTATGCAACATTGCGACATATTCCTGTAAACGCTCTTCAGAGAAACGCAACGTCGGGAAGGAGATGCTCAAACCGGCAATGACCACGCCAAAGCGATCAAATACCGGAACCGCAATGCATCGCAGCCCTTCTTCCTGCTCTTCATTATCTTCGCCATACCCCTGCTCGCGCACCTGGTCCAGAACGGGTAATAACGCTTCTGTACTGGTGATGGTCCGCTCGGTACTGCGTTTATACTCCACGCCCTCAAGAATTTGCATCACTTCATCGCGATCGCGCCATGCCAGCAGTACCTTACCAATCGCGGTGCTGTACAGCGGATTACGACGCCCAATCCGTGAATACATGCGCAAATTGTACATTGAGTCAATTTTGTGGATGTAAACAATACTGTCTTCGTCCAGTGCGCCGAGGTGGATAGTTTCTTTGGTCAGGCGGGAGATCTCACGCATCTGGATATCTGCGCTACGAATTAAATCGACGTTTTGCAACGCGCGAGCGCCCAGTTCAAACAATTTCAGGGTCAGCGAATATTTCTCCGACTCCCCTTCCTGCGCCACATAACCTAAGGTTTTCATGGTCTGTAAAAAGCGATAAACGGTGCTTTTTGACATCATGACGCGCTGCGACAACTCGGTTATCCCTATTTCGCGCTCTTCACCCAGCGCCTGCAAAATGCCAAAAACTTTTAGCACGGAAGATACAGAATCAGGCTGTTTATCCAGATCTGCGTTAGCCATTTATCACCTCATTGCGAGTGTTTTATAAAAATCAGAACTGTTTTTTATTATAATTTCGCACCTGGGTGGTCGCAATCCATCTTTTGCCGGTTAGTTACAATTCTGCGACATCCACCGTGAATATCAGTGCTAGAATCATACCCCTGTTGATTATTCACCAAAGATATAAAATTCCTATGCCAAAAGTTCAGGCCGACGGCCTGCCATTGCCCCAGCGATACGGTGCGATATTAACCATTGTGATTGGTATTTCGATGGCTGTCCTTGACGGCGCAATCGCCAACGTCGCCTTGCCAACAATCGCTACGGACCTTCATGCCACGCCGGCCAGTTCCATCTGGGTAGTGAACGCCTATCAAATCGCCATTGTCATCTCCCTGCTCTCGTTTTCGTTTCTGGGCGATATGTTTGGCTATCGACGTATTTATAAATGCGGTCTGGTCGTTTTTCTGTTGTCTTCACTGTTCTGCGCCCTTTCTGATTCGCTGCAAATGCTCACCCTTGCGCGTGTCATACAAGGTTTCGGCGGTGCAGCGTTGATGAGCGTTAATACCGCACTTATCCGCCTGATCTATCCACAACGTTTTCTGGGTAGAGGGATGGGCATAAACTCGTTTATTGTTGCCGTCTCTTCTGCTGCCGGGCCGACAATTGCTGCAGCAATCCTCTCCATCGCATCCTGGAAATGGTTATTTTTAATCAACGTACCGTTGGGTATTATCGCCCTGCTTCTGGCGATGCGTTTTCTGCCACCCAATGGTTCTCGCGCCAGTAAACCCCGTTTCGACCTGCCCAGCGCCGTGATGAACGCGTTAACCTTCGGCCTGCTTATTACTGCATTGAGTGGTTTCGCTCAGGGGCAATCGCTGACATTGATTAGTGCGGAACTGGTGGTAATGGTTGTCGTTGGTATTTTCTTTATTCGCCGCCAGCTTTCTCTTCCCGTACCGCTGCTACCGGTGGATTTACTGCGTATCCCGCTGTTTTCACTTTCTATTTGCACATCTGTTTGCTCTTTCTGCGCACAAATGCTGGCAATGGTTTCCCTTCCCTTTTACCTGCAAACCGTGCTCGGGCGTAGTGAAGTCGAAACAGGTTTACTTCTGACACCGTGGCCGTTAGCAACAATGGTGATGGCTCCACTGGCAGGCTATTTGATTGAACGCGTACATGCAGGATTGCTGGGTGCTTTAGGGTTATTCATCATGGCTGCGGGGCTTTTTTCCCTGGTTCTGCTGCCAGCGTCACCTGCGGATATCAATATTATCTGGCCGATGATCTTATGTGGCGCTGGATTTGGCTTATTCCAGTCACCCAATAACCACACCATTATAACCTCCGCTCCGCGCGAACGTAGCGGTGGGGCCAGTGGCATGTTAGGGACGGCTCGTCTATTGGGTCAGAGTAGTGGCGCGGCGCTGGTGGCGCTGATGCTAAATCAGTTTGGTGATAATGGTACGCACGTCTCGCTGATGGCTGCGGCTATTCTGGCAGTGATTGCTGCCTGTGTCAGTGGTTTACGTATCACTCAGCCACGAGCCAGGGCATAAAAAAAGCGCGTCGTTCAGGACGCGCTTTTTAGTATTTACTTCATATTACTTCAGGTATTCACCCGTACGCAGAGCTTCAATACGTTTATCCAGCGGCGGGTGAGTCATGAACAACTCACTGAGCGATTTCGACTTCCCGTTAATGCAGAAAGCCATCATGCTGGTTGCTTCTTGCGGTTCATAGCTGGTTTTCAGGCGCTGCAATGCAGCAATCATTTTCTCGCGACCAACCAGTTTTGCTGAACCCGCATCGGCGTGGAATTCACGATGACGCGAGAACCACATGGTGATAATGCTCGCCAGAATACCAAACACCAGTTCCAGAACCGTTGCAACTGCAAAGTAGATCAGCGGGTTGCCGTTGCTCTCTTCACCTTCATCACGATTTCCGCCCATAAAACCCGCGGCAAGTTGCGCCAGAATACGGGAAATAAAGATAACGAAGGTGTTCACCACGCCCTGAATCAGCGTCATGGTGACCATATCACCATTGGCGATGTGGCTGATTTCGTGAGCAATTACCGCCTCGGCTTCATCCGGGCTCATGTTCTGCAGCAAACCAGTGCTGACAGCAACCAGAGAAGCATCACGGCGCGCACCGGTTGCAAAAGCATTGATGTCCGGCGCATGGTAGATAGCCACTTGCGGCATAGCGATCCCCGCCTGACGAGCCTGGGTTGCTACAGTATTGACCAGCCAACGTTCCCTTTCGTTACGCGGTTGCTCGATCACTTCCCCGCCAACAGATCGTAATGCCATCCATTTGGACATCAGAAGCGAAACGAAGGAACCACCAAAACCGAACAGCAAGGCCATGATCATCAGCCCCTGAACGCTGCTCGACTGTATCCCTGTCAGGCTCAGTACCAGCCCGAAAACGACCATTACGGCCAGGTTCGTTAGCAGGAAGAGCGCGATTCGCATCATAATTTTCTTTTTACCTCAGTTTAACAAAACGCAATATGCGATACCCACATCGTATGGGTTACGCGACTATTTTCAAGTCTGGATAGTGCGTAAGTCACCAGAAAGACACAACTTTACATTTTGTAGCATCTGATTTACGGCATCTTGCCGCTGTTAAAAAATCAGGCACAATTTCTTGTGCCTGATTGATATTACTTGACGGGAGCGGGTTGTTCCGCGGGTCTGGCTTTTTCAAGCTTCGCCAGATCGAGTGCGATATTCACCGTCTCATCCAGATAAGGATCTGGCTCCTGGTAATCTTTCGGTAGATCATCCAGTTTCTTCAACTCCGGTTTACCTTCGCGTTTAAAGCGTTCGTTCAAACGCGCCAGACGCGTCGCATCATCTTCATTATTCTCTTTCTCACGCACAGCGTAATTCAGAGAAACGATATTGCGCTTGTCCTTCATAGCGTTGAAGCGTGCGATATCCTTCATGATGTTCTGGAACTCAGGATCTTTCGCGATACGCGCATTATGTTCCTTCAGCAGCTCCGGTTCAAAGGCCGTTAAATCTCCTGATTTCACATAAGTCGCGGCATCAATGCTATCCCACGGCAGCGCGTTATCTTCGAATTTCTCACCCGTTTCCGTTTCTTCATTACCCGTCGGCATGATGATGTCTGGCGTTACGCCTTTACGTTGCGTACTGCCGCCGTTAACGCGATAGAATTTCTGGATCGTGTACTGCACAGAACCCAGCGCTGGCCATTCAGGACGTAACATCTGATCGTAAATACGGTTCAATGAACGGTACTGCTGAACGGTGCCTTTACCAAATGTCGGTTCACCCACAACCAGCGCACGACCGTAATCCTGCATTGCCGCGGCAAAGATTTCTGAAGCCGAAGCACTGAAGCGGTCAACCAGCACCACCAGCGGGCCTTTATAGAAGACCTGTCCGTCGGTGTCGCTGTCTTCACGAACCTTGCCGTTGTTATCGCGGACCTGAACAATCGGGCCGGATGGAATGAACAGACCGGAGAGCGATACGGCTTCAGTCAACGCCCCACCACCATTGCTACGCAGGTCGATGATGACGCTGCTGACATTCTGTTTTTCCAGTTTCTGCAGTTGTACTTTGACATCATCTGTCAAACCCACATAGAAGCCCGGAATATCCAGCACGCCGACTTTCTCTTTACCGACGGTCTTCACCGACATTTTAACCGCGCGGTCTTCGAGACGAATACGTTCACGGGTCAACGTTACAGTACGGGTCTTGGTCCCTTTACCAGCAGGTAAAATTTCCAGACGAACTTTACTGCCCTTCGGCCCTTTAATTAAGGCAACCACATCATCAAGACGCCAGCCAATCACGTCAACCATCGGCTTGCCTGTTTGACCAACACCGACAATTTTGTCACCAACGCTGATAGCTTTACTCTTCGCTGCCGGGCCACCTGCCACCATCGAATTGATAACGGTGTAGTCATCATCCATTTGCAGCACTGCGCCAATACCTTCCAGCGACAAACTCATTTCAGTGTTGAACTGTTCGGTATTTCGCGGGGAAAGATAGTTGGTATGCGGGTCGATTTCACGCGCAAACGCCGTCATTGCCAGCGAGAAAACATCTTCGCTGTTGGTTTGCGCCAGACGACGAATGGCAAATTTGTAGCGGCGAGTCAGGGTTTCACGAATTTCTTTATCCGTTTTTCCTGCCAGCTTCAGGCTTAACTCGTCGAATTTGACTTTACTGTCCCACAGCGCGTTCAACTCAGCCTCGTTTTTCGGCCAGGGCGCTTTGCTGCGGTCAAGGTTATAAGTGTCGTTGCCGGTGAAATCCATCGGCTTTTCCAGTACCGACAAAGCGTACTGGTAACGTTCAAAACGACGCTTTTGCGCCAGATTGTAGAGATCGTAGAAAACGTCGAGTTTGCCTGAACGCAGTTCATCGCCTAACTCGGTTTTCTTTTTCGCGAACTGTTCAACATCGCTTGCCAACAGCACGTTGTGGCTGTAATCGAGCAGATTCAGGTAGCGGTCAAAGATTTTGGCCGAAAATGCCTGATCGAGGTCGAACTGGCGATAATGAGAACGGGTGAAGCGCGACGTTACGCGCTCACTTACCGTCGCATGCTGCGTCTCTTCCTTTAATACCGGAATTTGATCAGCACGCGTGATATCTTCTACAGCGAAGGTCTGGCCTGCTATTGCAAGCAGGCCAGCTAACGCGGTAAGCCTAAAAAACATGTTCATGCCTGGCCCGGCCTCCGTTTCAGAACACCAGGTGTTCTGCGCGCACAATCAAAGACATACCCGAATTCAGCTGGACGCGGACGCCGTCTTTGGTGATTTCTAATACGGTGGCATCCATCGCGTTTTGACCCGCTTTCACCTTCAGGGCTTGTCCGACAGTCAGAGCTGAAATGTCAGAAACCGGGGTGTGCTGTTCTTCGCGAGGTGCTTTTACTGTTTTTGGCGCTTTCTCTACCGGCTTTTGCGCACGAGGTTTACGTTCAGCGCCTTCTTTGCGGCGTGGCGTGGTCGGACGTGGCTTGCGTTCGCGGCGCGGTGCGTCTTCTTTCTCACCAGCAGCTGCGGCAGCTTCGCGTTTTTTCGCTTGCTGTTCAGCACGCTGTGCCTGAACACGCGCTTTCGCTTCTTCAAGCTGCTTGCGAGCATGCTCGACATGTTGCTCGTCCAGCTCACCGCATGGGTTGCCGTCAAGATCGACACGCGTTGCGCCGGGTTTAACACCGTAAAGGTAACGCCAGCTCGAAGTGTAGAGACGTAAAGCGGATCGCAATTGCGTTTTGCTCAGGTTCATTTCCCCGGCAACACGATCGACCAAATCCTGAAAAATACCGATTTTCAGCGGACGCGCTTCACCTTCCGCACTGAAACAGTGGGGAAAACGTTCGGCCAGAAACGCGATTACTTCTTTACTGCTATTCAACTTAGGTTGATTTTCCATGAAATTTCCTGATTACAACGGACGTAGCCAACAAGCGCAGGCATGAACAGGCGTCATTATAATGACGCTATCAGTAAATGCTACGTTATCCGTTGATTATCCTGCGACGCTCGCAAAGAATTTTTTGTAATCCGTCGTTGCAAGCACCTTTTCAAGCTGTGCCACAAGCTGACGTAAGCCTTGCTCGTCCTCGTCTGTAAAGCGACCGAAGACGGTACTGTCGATGTCGAGAACACCAATAATCTGATTTTTCACCACCAGTGGCAGAACAATTTCAGAATTACTCGCCGCATCACAGGCAATATGCCCGTCAAACGCGTGAACATCCTCGATACGCTGCACTTGATTGCGGGCAACCGCAGTGCCGCATACGCCGCGCCCAACGGGTATCCGGACACAGGCAATTTTGCCCTGAAATGGTCCGAGCACCAGTGTATCGTCGTCAAGCAAATAAAAACCTGCCCAGTTTACGTCAGTGAGACGCTCATATAACAACGCACTGGTGTTCGCAAGCGTTGCCAGAAAACTGGTTTCTCCTGCCATCAGCGCGTTAAAGTCGCGATTTAAATCCGCGTAAAATTCTGTTTTGTTCATTATATAATCACTTGGTTGTCTTACCAGGAACTGCCAGCCTATTAAAATAAGCATTAAATGCGTTAATGCTCAAGATCATTCCCATCATGGGTTAAGATTAATGTTAATTCTTATTACATTTGGCACGTCATGGCTCTTAACACACCACAAATTACGCCGACAAAAAAGATAACAGTGAGGGCTATCGGTGAGGAACTGCCGCGTGGTGATTACCAACGTTGCCCGCAATGTGACATGCTGTTTAGCCTGCCCGAGATAAATTCTCATCAAAGTGCCTATTGTCCGCGCTGTCAGGCAAAAATTCGTGACGGGCGCGACTGGTCGCTAACGCGCCTGGCGGCAATGGCCTTCACCATGCTGTTGCTTATGCCGTTTGCCTGGGGCGAACCGCTGTTGCATATCTGGCTGTTAGGCATCCGTATTGACGCCAACGTTATGCAAGGCATCTGGCAAATGACCAAACAGGGCGATGCGATAACGGGGTCGATGGTCTTTTTTTGCGTTATTGGTGCCCCCCTTATTCTGGTGACCTCCATAGCTTATTTATGGTTTGGTAACCGACTGGGAATGAATTTACGTCCGGTACTGCTGATGCTTGAGCGACTGAAAGAGTGGGTAATGCTCGATATCTACCTGGTCGGCATTGGCGTTGCTTCTATAAAGGTACAGGATTATGCCCATATCCAGGCGGGTGTCGGCTTGTTCTCTTTTGTGGCGTTGGTGATTTTAACGACGGTGACGTTGTCACATCTTAATGTCGAAGAACTGTGGGAGCGATTTTATCCGCAGTGCCCCGCTACGCGAAGGGACGAGAAACTCCGTGTCTGTCTTGGGTGTCATTTTACCGGCTATCCTGATCAGCGTGGTCGCTGCCCGCGTTGCCATATCCCGCTACGCCTGCGTCGCCGTCATAGTCTGCAAAAATGCTGGGCGGCGCTGTTAGCGTCAATCGTTTTGTTGTTACCTGCCAACCTGTTGCCTATCTCTATCATTTATCTGAATGGTGGTCGGCAGGAAGATACGATTCTTTCCGGAATTATGTCGCTGGCAAGTAGCAACATTGCGGTTGCGGGAATCGTGTTTATCGCCAGTATTCTGGTACCGTTTACTAAAGTGATCGTCATGTTCACTTTACTGTTGAGTATTCATTTTAAATGCCAGCAAGGTTTACGCACACGCATTCTGTTACTGCGGATGGTGACCTGGATTGGTCGCTGGTCGATGCTCGACCTGTTTGTCATATCTTTAACCATGTCGCTGATTAATCGCGATCAGATCCTCGCTTTTACTATGGGACCGGCTGCGTTTTATTTCGGCGCAGCGGTAATTTTGACTATTCTTGCTGTGGAATGGCTGGACAGCCGCTTACTTTGGGATGCACATGAGTCAGGAAACGCCCGCTTCGACGACTGAAGCGCAGATTAAAAATAAACGCCGTATCTCACCTTTCTGGCTGCTGCCGTTCATCGCGCTAATGATGGCTGGTTGGCTGATTTGGGACAGTTATCAGGACCGGGGTAATACTGTCACCATCGACTTTATGTCGGCGGATGGTATTGTTCCAGGCCGTACGCCTGTTCGTTATCAGGGCGTTGAAGTTGGAACAGTGCAGGATATCAGCCTCAGCGACGATCTTCGTAAGATTGAAGTCAAGGTCAGCATCAAGTCCGATATGAAAGATGCGCTGCGCGAAGAGACACAGTTCTGGTTGGTGACGCCAAAGGCCTCGTTGGCAGGTGTCTCCGGGCTGGACGCCCTCGTCGGTGGTAATTATATCGGCATGATGCCGGGTAAAGGTAAAGAGCAGGATCACTTTGTCGCACTCGACACCCAACCGAAATATCGGCTGGACAATGGCGATCTGATGATCCACCTGCAAGCCCCCGATCTCGGTTCACTGAGCAGTGGTTCATTGGTCTATTTCCGCAAGATCCCGGTGGGTAAAGTCTACGACTATGCCATCAATCCCAATAAGCAAGGCGTGGTGATTGATGTCCTGATCGAGCGGCGTTTTACCGATCTGGTGAAAAAAGGTAGCCGTTTCTGGAACGTTTCCGGCGTTGATGCCAACGTCAGTATCAGTGGCGCGAAGGTGAAACTGGAAAGTCTGGCGGCACTGGTTAACGGTGCGATTGCCTTCGATTCACCTGAAGAGTCGAAACCTGCCGAGGCGGAAGATACCTTTGGTCTGTATGAAGATCTCGCCCACAGCCAGCGTGGCGTAATAATAAAACTGGAACTGCCGAGTGGGGCCGGATTAACCGCCGACTCGACGCCGTTAATGTATCAGGGGCTGGAAGTCGGACAGCTGACTAAACTGGATTTAAATCCTGGTGGTAAAGTCACTGGGGAAATGACCGTTGATCCCAGCGTCGTCACCCTGCTTCGTGAAAATACCCGCATCGAATTACGCAACCCGAAATTATCCCTTAGCGATGCCAATCTCAGCGCCCTGCTGACCGGAAAAACCTTTGAGTTGGTGCCCGGCGATGGCGAGCCACGCAAAGAGTTCGTTGTTGTGCCAGGCGAAAAAGCACTGCTGCATGAACCTGATGTTCTGACACTGACCCTGACAGCACCGGAAAGTTACGGTATTGATGCTGGTCAGCCGCTCATTCTTCACGGCGTGCAGGTAGGCCAGGTTATTGATCGTAAACTCACCAGCAAAGGCGTCACCTTTACCGTCGCCATCGAGCCTCAGCATCGAGAACTGGTAAAAGGCGATAGCAAATTTGTCGTCAACAGCCGTGTCGACGTGAAGGTGGGGCTGGATGGCGTTGAGTTTCTCGGAGCCAGCGCCTCAGAATGGATTAACGGCGGGATACGTATTCTGCCGGGCGATAAAGGCGAGATGAAAGCCAGCTATCCACTGTATGCCAATCTGGAAAAAGCGCTGGAGAACAGCCTTAGCGATTTACCCACCACAACCCTAAGTTTGAGTGCAGAGACGCTGCCGGATGTGCAGGCAGGATCGGTAGTGCTGTACCGTAAATTTGAAGTTGGTGAAGTTATTACCGTGCGTCCGCGAGCTAACGCGTTTGATATCGATCTACATATTAAGCCGGAGTATCGCAACCTTCTGACCAGCAATAGCGTGTTCTGGGCAGAAGGCGGGGCGAAAGTTCAGCTGAATGGTAGTGGCCTGACCGTACAGGCATCCCCGCTCTCCAGAGCATTAAAGGGAGCCATTAGCTTCGATAACCTCAGCGGTGCCAGCGCCAGTCAGCGTAAAGGCGACAAACGTATTCTGTATGCTTCCGAAACAGCGGCCCGTGCGGTTGGCGGGCAGATTACGCTTCACGCTTTCGATGCCGGAAAACTGGCGGTCGGGATGCCAATTCGCTATCTCGGTATTGATATCGGGCAAATCCAGACGCTGGATCTGATTACCGCTCGCAATGAAGTACAGGCAAAGGCGGTACTTTACCCGGAATATGTCCAGACCTTTGCTCGCGGTGGTACGCGCTTCTCAGTGGTCACACCGCAAATTTCAGCCGCGGGCGTTGAGCATCTTGATACTATCCTCCAGCCGTATATCAACGTCGAACCAGGTCGGGGTAATCCTCGCCGCGACTTTGAGTTGCAAGAAGCCACCATTACTGATTCGCGTTACCTGGATGGCTTAAGCATTATTGTTGAAGCGCCGGAAGCCGGTTCGTTAGGTATTGGTACGCCTGTGCTGTTCCGTGGTCTGGAAGTAGGTACGGTTACCGGAATGACGCTGGGGACATTGTCTGATCGCGTGATGATTGCGATGCGCATCAGTAAACGCTATCAACACCTGGTGCGCAACAATTCCGTCTTCTGGTTGGCATCAGGTTACAGTCTGGACTTTGGTCTGACGGGCGGCGTAGTGAAAACCGGCACCTTTAACCAATTTATCCGTGGCGGCATCGCCTTCGCCACGCCTCCGGGTACGCCACTGGCACCAAAAGCCCAGGAAGGCAAGCACTTCCTGTTGCAGGAAAGTGAACCGAAAGAGTGGCGTGAATGGGGAACTGCGCTTCCCAAATAATGCCCACTGCTCCGGCGTGTCTGCGCCGGAGCGTTTATGCTAAACTGCGCGCCTGTTTTTTTGCCAGTGGTATATGCTCGTGGCCCAACACACCGTTTATTTCCCGGACGCCTTTTTGACGCAAATGCGCGAAGCAATGCCTTCGACGCTCTCTTTTGATGATTTTCTTGCCGCCTGTCAGCGCCCGTTGCGCCGCAGCATTCGCGTTAATACGCTGAAAATCTCCGTTGCTGATTTCCTGCAATTAACCGCCCCTTATAACTGGACGCTTACGCCTATTCCGTGGTGTGAAGAAGGTTTCTGGATTGAACGCGACGATGAAGATGCATTGCCGTTGGGTAGTACCGCAGAGCATTTAAGCGGCCTGTTTTATATTCAGGAAGCCAGTTCAATGTTGCCTGTTGCCGCCTTGTTTGCTGACGGTAATGCACCACAGCGGGTGATGGATGTCGCTGCCGCGCCCGGCTCCAAAACGACGCAAATTGCCGCGCGGATGAATAACGAAGGGGCGATCCTTGCCAATGAGTTTTCCGCCAGTCGGGTAAAAGTGTTACATGCCAATATCAGCCGCTGTGGCATCAGTAATGTTGCGCTCACACATTTTGATGGCCGCGTGTTTGGTGCGGCATTGCCAGAAATGTTCGATGCCATTTTGCTGGACGCTCCCTGCTCCGGCGAAGGCGTGGTGCGTAAAGATCCCGATGCGCTAAAAAACTGGTCACCAGAAAGCAATCAGGAAATCGCAGCGACCCAACGGGAACTAATCGACAGCGCCTTTCATGCATTACGCCCTGGCGGTACGCTGGTTTACTCGACCTGTACCTTAAACAGGGAAGAAAACGAAGCCGTTTGCCTGTGGCTGAAAGAGACTTACCCCGAAGCAGTAGAGTTTTTACCGCTTGGCGATCTCTTCCCTGGTGCAAATAAGGCGCTGACCGAAGAAGGCTTTTTGCATATTTTCCCACAAATTTACGACTGCGAAGGCTTCTTCGTTGCTCGTCTGCGTAAAACTCAGGCGATCCCCGTCTTACCCGCCCCAAAATACAAAGTGGGCAATTTCCCGTTTAGCCCGGTGAAAGATCGCGAAGCCGGTCAAATTCGTCAGGCGGCTGCAGGTGTTGGCTTAAACTGGGATGGAAACCTGCGACTCTGGCAACGCGACAAAGAACTGTGGTTGTTCCCGGTAGGCATTGAAGCCCTGATCGGTAAAGTCCGATTTTCTCGGTTGGGGATTAAACTTGCCGAAACGCATAACAAAGGTTATCGCTGGCAGCATGAAGCGGTTATTGCCCTTGCCTCCCCCGACAATGTGAACGCTTTTGAACTGACACCGCAGGAAGCGGAAGAGTGGTATCGCGGCCGCGATGTTTACCCGCAAGCCGCGCCAGTAGCGGATGATGTATTGGTTACTTTCCAGCATCAGCCGATTGGTTTAGCCAAACGAATTGGTTCGCGACTGAAAAACAGCTACCCGCGTGAACTGGTGCGAGACGGGAAACTTTTTACCGGTAACGCCTGACAGCGCACAAAAAAAGCGCACTTTTTGACTGGCACATTCGGCTGCCTCAACTAGGCTGAAAAATGGTGCGATCGGACTGGTCGTACCACAATCGGCAGCTAAATGGAGAGCACGAAGATGAAAACCAGTGTGCGCATAGGCGCTTTTGAAATCGACGACGGCGAATTACACGGCGAATCGCCGGGTGATCGAACGTTAACCATTCCTTGTAAATCAGACCCCGATTTATGTATGCAACTGGATGCCTGGGATGCTGAAACCAGTATCCCTGCCCTGCTAAATGGCGAACACTCTGTCCTTTACCGTACCCGTTACGATCAACAATCTGATGCCTGGATTATGCGTCTTGCCTGATCCAAAAAGAACCCGTCGGCATGGCGGGTTATTTGTCCTGGTTATTCCCCCGTTGTAAAATCTCACCTAAACTTAACGGTACGGCACCACACTTCGGGGATGAAATGTTCGCGCTGGTACTTTTTGTTTGCTACCTGGATGGCGGTTGTGAAGATATTGTTGTGGATGTCTACAACACGGAACAGCAGTGTCTTTATTCTATGAGCGATCAACGGATCCGCCATGGCGGTTGTTTTCCGATTGAGGATTTTATAGATGGTTTCTGGCGACCTGCACAGGAATACGGTGATTTTTAATTATTGCAATTGCACAACAGTCAGTTCGCCCCCAAAGACAGCACCTGTATCAATATAATGCAGGTTGCCAATATCCACGCGATGGCGCAACGGTGTATGACCAAACCAGAAATGATCAGCACCTGTAATTCCCTGCCCTTTTTGGCGTTCACCTAATCGCGAGCGGCTCCACAAGACCTGATGCAAATCAACGTCCTTTTGCCATTCATAAACATCATCCGGATAATCGGCATGGGCAATAACATGTTTGCCGGTGCGACTGTGTACTTCAAGAATAAAGGGCAAATACTGACATTTTTCCAGCGCCGTTTTCGCTTGTTTCTGTTGATAATCTGCCAGCGCAATAAACCAGTCGCCGCCATTCATCAACCACAACGACATCTGCCGGGATGCCAGCGCATCCATCGCCATCTGTTCATGATTGCCTCTTACCGCACGAACCCAATGTTGTTCCAGTAACTGCAGACAACGTAAACTTTGCTGCCCACGATCGATAACGTCTCCCACTGAGATAAGTAAATCTCGCCACGGATCAAAACGACAATGCCATAATTTGCGGCGCAACTGCTCAAGACAACCGTGTATATCGCCTGAAAGCCAGATATGTCGCCATTGATGACCCGCAATTCTCTGATAAACGGGCGCAGTCTGTTTCATCAATATTTTCCTCCCGCGCTAAAGATCACATAATCTTAACAAGAATGTTAAAAAACGCTGGACTCAGACAGTAGAGTGTGTGTTATGGTTGACTATAAAGTCAGCGAAGGGAATGCTTCTGGCTTTTAACAGATAAAAAGAGACCGAACACGATTCCTGTATTCGGTCCAGGGAAATGGCTCTTGGGAGAGAGCCGTGCGCTAAAAGTTGGCATTAATGCAGGCTTAGTTGCCTTGCCCTTTAAGAATAGATGACGACGCCAGGTTTTCCAGTTTGCGTGCAAAATGGTCAATAAAAAGCGCGGTGGTCATCAGCTTAAATGTTAAAAACCGCCCGTTCTGGTGAAAGAACTGAGGCGGTTTTTTTATTGGAAATCAAAAGGCTATTTTAGGTAATTAACAGAGTTTTTCAGCTCGTTCTATAAACGGTGCCAGACTCATTTTTTCGCCGGGATTGTTAGGATCATCAATCTGAATCACCGAAATGGGTTGGGCTTTAGTCTTCCCACTGGCAACTTCCTTTTGTGCGATATCGTTTAAAGGATACTGCACGAGGGTACTTGGGTTAATGACATACAAAGCATTACCTGGTCGGCAAGTCAGCATCACCTCTTCGCGATTAAACGCCCATTTGTCTTTACCCACTTCAAAACGGCTGACGGTAATCACCTGCGGTGCAGCCAGCGCCGCTGCAGAACTGGTGAGTAACAGAAACGCCAGAATACTTTTTTTCATCATTTTCGTAATCCATCAAAAAGGTTCGAGAGTCGCAAGCAGGCTGATGATCACCAGCACTACCGCACCTATCGCCCATTCGAGTTTAGTCATCCACACAAACCAGGGTGCCGCACGATCTTCATCCTGCCTCATGCGCGGTACAAGAACATAACGATTAGCCAGCGCGATGACCACCATAATCATCACCAGGATGGCTTTGAGCAATAAGAGTTGGCCCCAGTAAGTCGTAAGCGTGGGGGGAAATCCGGTAATCAACAATGCATTAAGCACGCCGCTTGCCAGTACGCCGATCACCGCAAAATGCCCGCACCAGGAAAAACGCATCAGCGCCTGAATAGCCTGGTATCGCCAACGGCCTTTGATGAGTTGCATACACCAGAGCACCGGCAGTAATCCCCCAAACCACGCCGCCGCACAAATCAGGTGAATCGCGTGATTAGTCTGATGGATTTTCGCCGTTACCCCTTCATTCAGCGTCGCATGCCCGACTCCCGCCAGCAGAAAAAATTGCGCGGTAGTGAGCATAAACAGCAAACGTGGCATATTCCGCGGTTGCATAAGGGCGACGATCAACGTTACGAGGGCGAGAACAATTTGCCATAACCAGACGCCACCAAACTGCGTTTGCAAAATAGCCTGCCAAATGTTTGGCGAAAATACATCTGACCATCCCGTTCCCATCAACCCGCCCTGAACGGCGAGCATTGCCGTGGTACTGATCAAACTCCAGACGGCAGCGTGCTGTTGTAAACGCAGAAAACGCTTCGTCAGCAAGCGACGAATCGTTAAGGGTGCCAGCCAGGCACCGTACATTGCGAAGCCAAAGACCAACATCAGCGAGGTGAAATGGATAAATCGCAGCGCGATCCAGGTAAACGCCAGCATGATTTATTTCACGCTAAAGGTGTAATGTCCTTTCGTTTTATGCCCATCCACCGAAACAACATGCCAGTCAACGGTGTAGGTTCCGGGTTTCAGCGAATCGGCCAGTGGAACAATCAGTTGCTTTTGGTCCTGCTCATTCCGCTTCGCCGGTAATGTTTTAATATTTTCGTTTTTTGGCCCCGTGATTTTTGCACCACTGAATCCTGTTTCAACGCCTTCCGAGAAGTTTAAAGTGATTGCCTGCGGAGCTGCTGTCACTTGTGCATTTGCCGCAGGATACTGATGCGTTAAATGCGCATGTGCCCAGACGGAAGGTGTCACCAACGAAGTGGTCAGGATTGCCAGCGCGTAGCGAAGGGAGCGTGCAGTTGAAGCCATATTATCTATTCCTTTTTGTAATAACTTTTTTACAGAGCATAACCTTGTCTAATGTCTGAGTCGAGGATCATCAATTCCGGCTTGCCATCCAGGCTCACTCTTAGTAACTTTTGCCCGCGAATGATGAGGAGATTAAGAATGCTGAAGAATCTGGCTAAACTGGATCAAACAGAAATGGAT
The DNA here is from genome assembly GCF_046487365.1 of Escherichia sp. WS1451. Taxonomy (NCBI): domain Bacteria; kingdom Pseudomonadati; phylum Pseudomonadota; class Gammaproteobacteria; order Enterobacterales; family Enterobacteriaceae; genus Escherichia; species Escherichia sp. WS1451. The sequence goes on along the minus strand of NZ_JBJQJP010000002.1, from coordinate 139,826 downwards.
AAAGTGAATGTCGATTTGGCGGCGGCAGGGGTGGCATTTAAAGAACGCTACAATATGCCGGTGATCGCTGAAGCGGTTGAACGTGAACAGCCTGAACATTTGCGCAGCTGGTTTCGCGAGCGGCTTATCGCCCACCGTTTGGCTTCGGTCAATCTGTCACGTTTACCTTACGAGCCCAAACTTAAATAAAACTTATACATAGTTACACTTTCTTACATAACGCCTGCTAAATTATGAGTATTTTCTAAACCGCACCCATAATTTGCAGTCATTTTGAAAAGGAAGTCATTATGTCGTTCTGGAAAGTTGCAGCAGCGCAATATGAGCCTCGTAAAACCTCACTCACCGAACAGGTAGCTCATCATCTGGAGTTTGTGAGGGCCGCCGCCAGGCAACAATGTCAGCTGTTAGTTTTTCCATCGCTTTCTTTACTGGGGTGTGATTATTCGCGACGTGCCCTTCCTGCCCCACCCGATCTCTCGCTATTAGACCCGCTTTGTTATGCTGCAACGACCTGGCGAATGACTATCATTGCCGGCCTTCCCGTTGAATATAACGATCGCTTTATTCGTGGAATTGCGGTGTTCGCACCGTGGCGTAAAACGCCTGGGATCTACCATCAGAGTCATGGTGCATGTCTGGGCCGTCGTTCCAGAACCATCACGGTGGTCGATGAACAACCGGAAGGTATGGATATGGACCCGACCTGTTCACTGTTTACGACAGGGCAATGTCTGGGAGAACCCGACCTGCTGGCGTCGGCCCGTCGCTTACAATTTTTTTCACATCAGTACTCGATTGCTGTGCTGATGGCAAATGCCCGTGGTAACAGTGCACTATGGGATGAACATGGTCGTCTCATCGTTCGCGCCGATCGTGGTTCATTATTGTTAGTCGGTCAGCGTTCATCACAGGGTTGGCAAGGCGATATCATTCCATTACGCTAGGCTTTTTCGGCCTGGAGCATGCCATGTTGCGCATTATCGATACAGAAACCTGCGGTTTGCAGGGAGGGATCGTTGAGATTGCCTCTGTTGATGTCATTGACGGAAAAATCGTCAACCCCATGAGCCACCTGGTGCGCCCCGATCGTCCTATTAGTCCACAAGCGATGGCGATTCATCGCATCACCGAAGCCATGGTCGCCGATAAACCGTGGATTGAAGATGTGATCCCACACTATTACGGTAGTGAATGGTATGTCGCGCACAACGCCAGCTTTGACCGCCGCGTACTGCCTGAGATGCCCGGTGAGTGGATTTGCACTATGAAACTGGCCCGTCGTTTGTGGCCAGGGATCAAGTACAGCAATATGGCGTTATATAAAACACGGAAGCTCAATGTACAGACGCCGCCGGGCCTGCATCATCACCGCGCGTTATATGACTGTTATATCACCGCTGCGTTGCTTATCGATATTATGAACACCTCCGGCTGGACGGCAGAACAGATGGCCGATATCACCGGACGTCCGTCGTTGATGACGACCTTCACCTTTGGCAAATACCGTGGCAAAGCGGTTTCCGACGTTGCCGAACGCGATCCGGGCTATCTGCGCTGGTTGTTTAATAACCTGGACAGCATGAGCCCGGAGCTGCGTTTAACACTGAAACATTATCTGGAAAATACTTAATCCTCAGGCGTAGCGGGTAATGTTCCCTGCGCCAGCGCGACCAGAAAAGCATATTCCATCGCTACACCTTCGTACGATTTAAAGCGACCAGATTTACCGCCATGGCCTGAGTCCATGTCGGTACAGAGCAATAAAAGATGGTTATCGGTTTTCAGCTCGCGCAATTTAGCGACCCATTTTGCCGGTTCCCAATATTGCACCTGAGAATCGTGTAAACCGGTCGTTACCAGTAAATGCGGATAAGCCTGTGCGGTGACGTTGTCATACGGGCTGTAGCTTTTCATGTACTCGTAATATTGCGGATCCTGCGGATTCCCCCACTCTTCAAACTCACCAGTGGTAAGAGGAATTGATTCATCAAGCATCGTTGTTACAACATCAACAAACGGTACCTGGGCGATAACGCCGTGGAATAATTCCGGGCGTTGATTAATTGCAACGCCCATCAACATGCCCCCGGCACTCCCGCCCATCGCATAACAGAGCGAAGGTGATCCATAGCCCAGTTTTAACAATGCATCGCAGGCATCAAGATAATCATTAAACGTATTTTTCTTCTTCAGGAATTTTCCGTCTTCGTACCATTGTTGCCCCAGCTCACCACCGCCGCGAACATGGACAATGGCGTAGACAAAGCCACGATCTAACAAACTCAAGCGGCTAAAACTGAAATCGGCATCAATACTTGCGCCGTAAGAACCGTAGCCATACACCAGCAGCGGGTTGTGTCCTTTGCGAAAATGTTTGCGATGATAGACCAGCGAAACCGGAACTTCGACGCCATCACGGGCGACTATCCACAGGTGTTCACTGCTGTAATTCGCCGCATCAAAACCAGGAACTTCCGTTTGTTTTAATACACGACGCTCACCGGTATCCATATCCAGTTCAAACAAAGTATCTGGTGTGGTCATGGAAGAATAACCATAACGCAATCGCGCGGTTTCAGGTTCTGGATTGTAGGCAATCCAGGTCACATAGGCCGGATCATCAAAGGCAATGCCAATGACTTCCCGGGACTTGCGGTTAATTTGCCGCAAACTGGTTAACCCGCGCTGACGCTCTTCAACCACCAGCCAGTCGGTAAACAGCGTAAACCCTTCCAGCATGATGTTTTCGCGTGGCGGAATTAACTCTTCCCACTGTTGCTCATCACGCATACGGGTACGGTATAAGCCAAAGTTTTTGCCGTTGCGGTTGGAACGCAGATAAAAACGATGCTGGTAGTGATCAAGGCTGTATTCGTGATCTTTGCGGCGCGGCAGAAAAACAAACGGCTCGGCATCGGCCATTTCCGCGTCCAGCAGGCGAACTTCACTGGTGGTGGCGCTGGCCAGATGAATGACTACATAGTGCTTCGAGGTCGTTTTATGCAGGCTGACGTAATAGGTATCGTCTTTTTCTTCGTAGATCAGTTTATCCTGCGATGCTGGCGTACCGATGGCGTGACGCCAGACCTGATAAGGCAGCAGCGTCACCGGATGCTTGCGAACATAGTAGAAAGTCCAGGAGTCATTCGCCCAGACAAAGCTGGGTTCAACGTTATCCAGCAGTTCCGGGTACCAGTTACCTGTTTCCAGATTACGAAAACGAATGCCGTACTGGCGTCGGGAAAGAAAATCTTCTGCCAGTGCCATAATGGTGTTATCGGGCGTAATCGCCATTCCGCCCATCGAATAAAACTCACTGTGCGCCGCGCGCTTGTTGGCATCGAGCAATGTTTCCCACTCATCCCACTCTTCGCTGAATGCCGATTGACGCTGGTAGATAGCATATTCACAGCCTGGTTCATAAATATGCCGATAGCGGTAGCCATTTTTGATGTAGGGAGCAGAAACTTCTCTTTGCGGAATGCGGTCGATGATTTCCTTTAAGATGCGATCCTGCAAGGCTTGTTGCGAGGCCATCACCCGATGACCGTAACTATTTTCTTGTTGCAGATAGTCCAGGACTTTCGGCTGAGAACGCGTATCGTCCCGCAGCCAGTAGTAATTATCGATGCGCGTATCGCCATGAAGCGTCATGGCGTGGGGAATGCGGGCGGCTTTTGGTAGCATGTTATTGTTCTTTCTGGTTGAAACATCTTATAAGGGTGGCAAAACTCACCGGGGATGCAAGCGAAACAGGGTAGTCATTGCTTAGATGATGACAGGTAATGGCGCGGATATCGAATGTTATGCAGACAGAGAAAATCAGCCTGTTCAAATGGCTGTGCGGTTCTGGATAGCCCGAAATACTCAACTTCAGGCTATCCTGAGAGCGGAATTATTCCGCCAAAGTGCGTTTTTGTTGTTCGAGATCGCGTTCAATGCCTTCACGAACATCCTGGGGGATTTTCAGCGCATCACCCAGTGCATTCAGGTAACTGCGTTCCATAAAATGGTCAATATCAATAGCCGCGCAGCTCAGGAAATAGATTTCCAGCGCCTCTTCTTCATTGCGGACCCCGGTAGCCAGACGTTGTGGATCCAGCGGTTGTTCGATTGCCTGCTCAATGAGTACACGCCCCTTCTCTTCCACACCGGCTTCTCGCAATTGCTGGTCGATTGCCGCACGTTCTTTGGCATCAATATGGCCATCACTTTTAGCGGCAAAGACCAGCGCAAGGATCAAACGTTCCGTACGCTCATCCAGCGGCGTACTTTGCGCGCCAAACTGCGGTTCGTCCTGATGCGCCGCGCGAATTTTATCTTTGTATTTATTCCACAGCACCGTACCCGCGACCGCTCCGCCGCCAACCAGTAACGCGTTGGTGCCATATTTCGTAAGAAGTTTACGTGCTGATTTATTTGCGACCAGCAGCCCAGCCAGTCCGCCTAATGCGCCTGGCACTAAAAGTTTGCCCAATCCCTGATCCGCAGACGAGGAGACAGAAGAACGGCTTTGCCCAAGCAAGGATTGCAGTTGATTTAACCAGTTAGCCATATTTGCTCCTCAATAACCATTTTTAGTGCCTGTAGCATAGCGGATGAGGATGTCAGAAAATGTATATCGAGACAAAAGATGCGCAAATAAGCGAGTCGGTAGGCCGTTATTCAAAGAAATTCGCGCCAGGTAAGGTGTTTACTGTATATCAGGTGATAAGGGTATTTTAGGTGAAAGTAGTTTGACGTTTTGAGTGGCACTGTTTGATGCTGATTGCCCGATGCGACGCTGTTGCGTCTTCTCAGGCCTACGATTGTGGTGTGTTGTGGGCGGACAAGGCACTCGCGCCGCATCCGCCGACGGTCAATCGAATTATCAGAAGCCATTAACGCCGCTGATATTCCGCCATTCCCGCTTTGCAGTCCACGCTGACCTGGTAATGAATATCGGCACTTTTACCACGCACGGTTAGCGGTACTGACCATTTATCATCTTTCCCCTGAATGTCCTGCAAACTGACCCATGCCACGGGGTCGGCCTGACCGACAATTTTTTGATCATCAGCCCAGCGCGCCACGCGATTTTGTTGGTAATCACGTTTTACGCTCGCGGCAATTCCGGCAGCATCCAGACCTTCACACTTTGGGAAAGTGACCGACTTGCTGGTTTCATTATTGGCAGCGAAAACTGATGCGCAGGCAGAAACCAACAACAGCCCTAAAAACGCCCCTCTTTTTTTCATGTTTTTCTCCATAGCACAATGATTCAGGAGAAAGCATGGTACAAATTGTCAGGAGCGCAAGTTGCTTCAGGCCGCGTGTGAGGCATCTTCCTCTTCGGATTCAGCACCGACGACCTGTGGGGACGGTAATTTGCCGGTTTTCAGAATGGTGCTCAGCACATCTTTTTGTTCTGCCAGCCATAGCGAAAGGGCTTCACGTTGCTCGTCTTCCATTTGCACTGGAGAATTTGTCAGCCAGGTGTCAAGCAGATCCGCCGTATCAAGCATTTTGTCATAAGCATCGGCTTCCTTTTTGCTGGTAAACGACATTTTCTCTTCGCCCTCACGAATGACTACGTATTTAACTTCAACCGCCATTTGCAGCCTCTCATAATAACTGTGATTTTATACAGTATATTTCTTCTCGGTTGGGAAATCAACATCAACAATAAAGACACGCGCAAACGTTTTCGTTTATACTGCGCGCGGAATTAATCAGGGGATATTCGTTATGACGTTATTAGGCACTGCGCTGCGTCCGGCAGCAACTCGCGTGATGTTATTAGGCTCCGGTGAACTGGGTAAAGAAGTGGCAATCGAGTGTCAGCGTCTCGGCGTAGAGGTGATTGCCGTCGATCGCTATGCCGACGCACCAGCCATGCATGTCGCGCATCGCTCCCATGTCATTAATATGCTTGATGGTGATGCATTACGCCGTGTGGTTGAACTGGAAAAACCACATTATATCGTGCCGGAGATCGAAGCTATTGCCACCGATATGCTGATCCAACTTGAAGAGGAAGGACTGAATGTTGTCCCCTGCGCGCGCGCAACGAAATTAACGATGAATCGCGAGGGTATCCGTCGCCTGGCGGCAGAAGAGCTGCAGCTGCCCACTTCCACTTATCGTTTTGCCGATAGCGAAAACCTTTTCCGCGAGGCGGTTGCTGACATCGGCTATCCCTGCATTGTTAAACCGGTGATGAGCTCTTCCGGTAAAGGGCAGACGTTTATTCGTTCTGCAGAGCAACTTGCTCAGGCATGGGAGTACGCTCAGCAAGGCGGTCGCGCCGGAGCGGGCCGTGTAATTGTTGAAGGCGTCGTTAAGTTTGATTTCGAAATTACCCTGCTAACCGTCAGCGCGGTGGATGGCGTCCATTTCTGTGCACCGGTAGGTCATCGCCAGGAAGATGGCGACTATCGTGAATCCTGGCAACCACAACAAATGAGCACGCTTGCCCTTGAACGTGCGCAGGAGATTGCCCGTAAAGTGGTGCTGGCACTGGGCGGTTATGGGCTGTTTGGTGTCGAGCTGTTTGTCTGTGGTGATGAGGTGATTTTCAGTGAAGTCTCCCCTCGCCCGCATGACACCGGGATGGTGACGCTAATTTCTCAGGATCTCTCGGAGTTTGCCCTGCATGTGCGAGCCTTTCTCGGACTTCCGGTTGGCGGGATCCGTCAGTATGGTCCTGCAGCTTCTGCCGTTATTCTGCCACAACTGACCAGTCAGAATGTCACGTTTGATAATGTGCAGAATGCCGTAGGCGCAGATTTACAGATTCGTTTATTTGGTAAGCCGGAAATTGATGGCAGCCGTCGTCTGGGGGTAGCACTGGCTACTGCAGAGAGTGTTGTTGACGCCATTGAACGCGCGAAGCACGCCGCCGGACAGGTAAAAGTACAGGGTTAAACCCGGCAAAAAACGCTACCAAAATGCCCGATCCTCGATCGGGCATTTTGACTTTTACAGCTTAGCGCCTTCTACAGCTTCACGCGCCAGCTTAGTAATGCGGTCGTAATCGCCCGCTTCCAGCGCATCTGCCGGAACCAGCCAGGAACCACCGATGCACAGCACGCTTTTCAGCGCCAGGTAGTCACGGTAGTTAGCCGGAGAAATACCACCTGTTGGGCAGAAACGGACCTGGGAGAACGGACCCGCGATCGCCTGCAGGGCTTTCACACCGCCGTTAGCTTCAGCCGGGAAGAATTTGAACTCTTTCAAACCGTAGTCCATACCCAGCATCAGTTCGGAAACAGTGCTGATCCCCGGAATCAGAGGAATAGTCCCTTCGGTAGCAGCTTTCAGCAGCGGCTCGGTCAGACCCGGGCTAATTGCAAACTGTGCACCCGCTTCAGTGACTTCTGCCAGCTGCTGTGGATTCAGCACCGTACCGGCACCCACAATCGCTTCAGGCACTTCTTTGGCGATAGCACGGATAGCGTCAACTGCGCACTCGGTACGCAGAGTCACTTCCAGAACGCGCACCCCACCAGCAACCAACGCTTTTGCCATCGGCACCGCGTGTTCCAGTTTTTTTACCACGATAACCGGTACTACCGGGCCGGTGGTCAGGATTGATTCTGCACTTGTTTTCCAGTTTTTCATCAGAGTTTTCTCTCGCCTGATTACAAATTTGTCGTCTTAAAAAGTGATACAGGTTGCGCCCTGTTCGGCACCGGACAGTTTTTCACGCAAGGCGCTGAATAATTCACGTCCTGTTCCCACGCGTGACGCGCTCAGGTCAGGAATGTGCGGTTCACGAGCAGCCAGTTCCGCTTCGTCTACCAGCAGCGTCAGTTCGCCTGTCTGTCCATTCACACGAATGATGTCCCCGTCGCGCACTTTTGCCAGCAGCCCGCCATCGTAGGCTTCTGGTGTTACGTGGATAGCTGACGGCACTTTACCTGAAGCGCCGGAGAGTCGTCCATCGGTAACTAACGCAATTTTGAAACACCGGTCCAATAATACACCAAGTGGCGGCATGAGTTTATGTAATTCTGGCATTCCGTTCGCTTTTGGCCCCTGATGACGGACAACAACGACACAATCGCGGTCCAGCAAACCCGCTTCAAAGGCCGGCATAACGTCATGCTGGCTTTCAAAAACAACCGCTGGTGCTTCAATCACCTGGTTCTCTACCGGCACGGCAGAGGTTTTCATAACCGCACGGCCCAGGTTACCGCTTAACACTTTTGTCCCACCATGATGAGAGAAAGGTTGTTCGAAGGAAGCGATCACATTGCTGTCGAGTGATTTTTCCGCCCCTTCCCGCCAGTCCAGTTCACCATTATTCAGCCATGGTTCAAGGGTATAACGAGACAGACCAAAGCCAGCCACCGTATTGACATCTTCATGCAGCAGGCCTGCTTTGAGCAGTTCACGCACCAGAACCGGTACGCCACCTGCCGCCTGGAAGTGGTTAATATCAGCCGGACCGTTCGGGTAGAGACGTGCCATCAGCGGTACAACATCAGAAAGGTCAGAGAAGTCATCCCAGTTAATCTGAATACCGGCCGCGCGTGCCATCGCCACCAGGTGCATGGTGTGGTTAGTGGAACCACCGGTCGCCAGCAGTGCAACGATACCGTTCACCACCACTTTCTCATCTATCATCTTACCGATCGGCATCCATTCATTACCATTACCGGTCATGCGTGTAACCTGGCGCGCAGCGGCTGCGGTCAAAGCATCGCGCAGCGGAGAATCCGGATGAACAAAAGAAGAGCCTGGCAACTGCATCCCCATAAACTCCACCACCATCTGGTTGGTGTTGGCAGTACCGTAGAAAGTACATGTTCCCGGCGCATGATAAGACGCGGCTTCTGACTCCAGTAATGCCATGCGGTCCACTTTACCTTCGGCATAAAGCTGGCGAATACGCACTTTTTCTTTATTTGGCAAACCGCTTGCCATCGGTCCAGACGGCACAAACACCGCAGGCAAATGCCCAAACGACAGGGCTGCCATCGTCAGACCCGGGACAATCTTGTCGCACACACCGAGGAACAGCGCACCATCAAACATGTTATGGGACAGCCCCACCGCCGCAGACATCGCAATCACTTCGCGGCTTAACAGCGACAATTCCATTCCATCCTGCCCCTGGGTGACACCATCACACATCGCCGGAACACCGCCCGCAACCTGACCAACCGCATTCGCTTCATGCAGAGCTTTACGAATGATTTCCGGATAGTGTTCATAAGGCTGGTGCGCGGAGAGCATGTCGTTATAGGAGGTGATGATGGCGATATTGTTACGCAACATGCTTTTCAATGAGGCTTTGTCTTCTGGCTGGCAGGCAGCGAAACCGTGTGCCAGGTTACCGCATGCCAACTGCGAACGATGAACGGTCGAAGTTTTCGCTTGTTCTATCCGGGCGAGGTAAGCAGAGCGAGTCTCGCGCGAACGTTCAATGATTCGATTTGTTACGCGTAACAATTGTGGATTCATAAAGGCTCCTGAAATTGAGTTGTCAGAGCAGGATGATTCACAACGCGTTTCATACATGGAAATTATGATTGAAACGCCTGTAACCGGAGCTCATAGGGCAAAAACGTTTCAGTCAGTGTAATAAAAAAAGCCTCGTGGGTGAATCCGCACGAGGCCTGAAAGTGTAAAAATTGTTCTACAATCTGTGCAAGATCATGTTACCGGTAAAATAACCATAAAGGATGAGCGCAGATATTACTCAAACTCATTCCAGGAACGACCATCCCGGGTAATCATCGCCACTGAGGCAACGGGTCCCCAGGTTCCGGCCTGATACGGTTTCGGCGCATCATTGTCCATCGCCCACGCCTCAGTAATGGAGTCTACCCATTTCCAGGCTTCTTCCACTTCATCACGACGTACAAACAGTGCCTGAATACCACGCATGGTTTCCAGCAGCAGACGTTCATAGGCATCTGCCAGATGCGTTTGATTAAAGGTTTCTGAATAGCTCAGATCCAGCTTGGTGATTTGCAGGTTATGTTTGTGGTCAAGGCCAGGAACTTTATTCAGTACCTGGATATCCACGCCTTCATCAGGTTGCAGACGGATAGTCAGTTTATTCTGCGGCAGATCCTGCCACGACTCTTTAAACAGATTCAGTTCAGGTGTTTTGAAATAGACCACGACTTCAGAACATTTGGTCGGCAGACGTTTACCAGTACGCAGGTAGAATGGCACACCGGCCCAGCGCCAGTTATCAATGTCGACGCGGATCGCCACGAAGGTTTCTGTATTGCTGCTCTTGTTCGCGCCCTCTTCTTCCAGATATCCCGGCACTTTTTTGCCCTGGGCGAAGCCCGCAGTATATTGCCCGCGTACGGTTTTTTCGCGCACGTTGGAGCGGTCAATGCGGCGCAGAGACTTCAGTACTTTGACTTTTTCATCGCGGATGCTGTCTGCACTCAGGTCAGACGGCGGAGACATCGCAATCATGCAAAGAATTTGCAGCAGGTGGTTTTGGATCATATCGCGCATCTGACCGGCTTTATCAAAATAGCCCCAGCGCCCTTCGATCCCCACTTCTTCTGCCACGGTAATCTCAACATGATCAATGGTGCGATTGTCCCAGTTGTTCACAAACAGAGAGTTAGCAAAACGCAGCGCCAACAGGTTCAGCACCGTTTCTTTACCAAGATAGTGGTCGATACGGTAAACCTGGCACTCCTCGAAGTATTCGCCAACCTGATCGTTGATTTCCTGCGAGGTCGCCAGCGACGTCCCCAGCGGTTTCTCCATGACTACGCGTGCCGGTTTAGCATTCAGTTTTGCCTCACCAAGCCCTTTGCAAATTGCGCCAAAAGTGCTGGGCGGCATGGCAAAATAGTTAATGGTGATACGATTTTTTTGATCCAGCATCGCGCCGAGACGGCTGAATGCAGCAGTGTCATTGACATCGAGATTACAAAAATCCAGACGTGCACTCAGGGTGTCCCATAAACCTTCATCAATGGTTTCTTTCATGAAAGTTTCGAGCGCCTCGCGGACAACTTTGGTATAAGCCGCTTTATCCCAGTCAGCACGCCCTACGCCGATAATCCGGGTGTCCGGGTTGAGCTGACCGGCTTTTTCCAGTTGATACAGGGAAGGCAGCAATTTACGACGCGCAAGGTCGCCTTTCGCGCCGAAAATGACCAGGTCACAGGCCTGGGCTGTTTGCGTTACCGCCATGTCATTCTCCTTAAGTTAACTATCCCGGTACTTAAGCCAGGGTATACTTGTAATTTTCTTACGGTGCACTGTACTGCTTTTACGAGCTTGCGAAAACTGTAAACGCTTATCCACCCGTGCGATTACGGTAAAAGCGCGCAAAGTGCGGCAAAACTGATAAAAAAATCATCGTTTTCCATTGGGTAAAAATCTGACACTGATCATGTTATGAAAAAAAATAACAACTTTTTTATCTGCTTTTGTCATTAACACAGCACACAGGCGTAATATCTGGCAAAACTGCATTTCGATTTCTTTCAGTGCGGAAATCGTCATTACCCGTGAGTCTCTTTACATCATGAATATGCTGGAAAAAATCCAGTCTCAGCTGGAACATTTGAGCAAATCAGAGCGCAAAGTTGCCGAGGTCATTCTGGCTTCGCCCGATAACGCGATCCATTCGAGTATTGCTGCTCTGGCGCTGGAAGCCAATGTTAGCGAACCGACGGTGAATCGTTTCTGTCGCAGCATGGACACGCGCGGTTTTCCTGATTTTAAACTTCATCTGGCACAAAGTCTGGCGAATGGCACTCCCTATGTTAATCGCAACGTCAATGAAGATGACAGCGTTGAATCATACACGGGGAAAATATTTGAGTCCGCAATGGCAACGCTCGATCATGTCCGTCATTCACTGGATAAATCTGCCATCAACCGCGCCGTCGACTTGCTCACTCAGGCAAAAAAAATCGCCTTTTTCGGATTAGGCTCTTCAGCCGCCGTTGCCCACGATGCGATGAATAAGTTCTTTCGTTTTAATGTTCCAGTTGTGTACTCCGATGATATTGTGCTGCAACGCATGAGTTGTATGAATTGTAGCGACGGAGACGTGGTGGTGCTGATTTCTCATACTGGAAGAACAAAAAATCTGGTCGAGCTGGCGCAACTGGCACGCGAAAACGACGCTATGGTAATTGCCCTCACCTCTGCGGGTACCCCGCTCGCCCGGGAAGCAACGCTGGCTATTACCCTCGACGTACCGGAAGATACTGACATTTATATGCCCATGGTTTCTCGACTTGCACAGCTGACCGTGATAGATGTGCTGGCGACAGGATTTACTTTGCGGCGCGGTGCAAAATTCAGAGATAACTTGAAGCGGGTCAAGGAAGCGCTGAAGGAATCGCGTTTTGATAAGCAGTTACTTAATTTAAGTGACGATCGCTAAAAACGACTGTCACTGTCCTAATCTTATACGACATCCGAATGAGATTAATTTATCGCCATCGCGGCGTTATTTCATTCGGATTTCATGTTCAAGCAACACCTGGTTGTTTCAGTCAACGGAGTATTACATGTCCAGAAGGCTTCGCAGAACTAAAATCGTTACCACGTTAGGCCCGGCAACAGATCGCGATAATAACCTTGAAAAAGTTATCGCGGCGGGTGCCAACGTTGTACGTATGAATTTTTCTCACGGCTCGCCTGAAGATCACAAAATGCGCGCGGATAAAGTTCGTGAGATTGCCGCAAAACTGGGGCGTCATGTGGCTATTCTGGGTGACCTCCAGGGGCCCAAAATCCGTGTATCCACCTTTAAAGAAGGCAAAGTTTTCCTCAATATTGGGGATAAATTCCTGCTCGACGCCAACCTGGGTAAAGGTGAAGGCGACAAAGAAAAAGTCGGTATCGACTACAAAGGCCTGCCTGCTGACGTTGTGCCTGGTGACATCCTGCTGCTGGACGATGGTCGCGTCCAGTTAAAAGTACTGGAAGTCCAGGGCATGAAAGTGTTCACCGAAGTGACCGTCGGTGGTCCCCTCTCCAACAATAAAGGTATCAACAAACTTGGCGGCGGTTTGTCAGCTGAAGCGCTGACCGAAAAAGACAAAGCAGACATTAAGACTGCGGCGTTGATTGGCGTAGATTACCTTGCTGTCTCCTTCCCACGCTGCGGCGAAGATCTGAACTATGCCCGTCGCCTGGCACGTGATGCAGGATGTGATGCGAAAATTGTTGCCAAGGTTGAACGTGCGGAAGCCGTTTGCAGCCAGGAGGCAATGGATGACATCATCCTCGCCTCTGACGTGGTAATGGTTGCTCGCGGCGACCTCGGTGTGGAAATTGGCGATCCGGAACTGGTCGGCATTCAGAAGGCGTTGATCCGTCGTGCGCGTCAGCTTAACCGCGCAGTAATCACGGCGACCCAGATGATGGAGTCAATGATTACTAACCCGATGCCGACGCGTGCAGAAGTCATGGACGTAGCAAACGCCGTTCTGGATGGTACTGACGCTGTGATGCTGTCGGCAGAAACTGCTGCTGGTCAATACCCGTCAGAAACTGTTGCAGCCATGGCGCGCGTTTGCCTGGGTGCGGAAAAAATCCCGAGCATCAACGTTTCTAAACACCGTCTGGACGTGCAGTTCGACAATGTGGAAGAAGCTATTGCCATGTCAGCAATGTACGCGGCTAACCACCTGAAAGGCGTTACGGCGATCATCACCATGACCGAATCGGGTCGTACGGCGCTGATGACCTCCCGTATCAGCTCTGGTCTGCCAATTTTCGCCATGTCACGCCATGAACGTACGCTGAACCTGACTGCTCTCTATCGCGGCGTTACGCCGGTGCACTTTGATAGCGCTAATGACGGCGTAGCAGCTGCCAGCGAAGCGGTTAATCTGCTGCGCGATAAAGGTTACTTGATGTCTGGTGACCTGGTGATTGTCACCCAGGGCGACGTGATGAGTACCGTGGGTTCTACTAATACCACGCGTATTTTAACGGTAGAGTAAGTACGTTGCCGGATGCGGCGAAAACGCCTCATCCGGCCTACAGTTCAATGATAGTTCAACAGATTTCGAATCTTCTGAAGCAAACTTGAACTTATCACACGGCGGAAGCCTCTCCTCGCGAGAGGCTTTTTTTATTTGATGGGATAAAGATCTTTGCGCTTATACGGTTGGATTTCGCCCGGTTTGCGAGTTTTCAGCAATTTTAATATCCAAGTGTATTGTTCTGGTCGCGGACCAACAAAAATCTCGACTTCTTCATTCATCCGCCGCGCAATCGTTTGATCATCCGCCTCTAACAGATCATCCATCGGTGGGCGCACCTGAATCGTCAAACGATGCGTTTTGCCATCATAAATCGGAAACAGCGGTACAACGCGCGCACGGCACACTTTCATCAAACGACCAATCGCGGGCAACGTCGCTTTATAGGTGGCAAAGAAATCAACAAATTCGCTGTGCTCTGGGCCATGATCCTGATCGGGTAAATAATATCCCCAGTACCCCTGACGTACCGACTGGATGAATGGTTTAATACCATCATTTCTCGCATGCAGACGACCGCCAAAACGACGACGCACCGTGTTCCAGACATAATCAAAAACCGGGTTGCCCTGATTATGGAACATCGCTGCCATTTTCTGCCCTTGCGAGGCCATCAGCATGGCAGGAATATCGACGGCCCAACCGTGCGGCACCAGAAAGATCACTTTCTCGTTATTACGCCGCATCTCTTCGATGATCTCCAGCCCTTGCCAGTCAACGCGCGGCTGAATTTTCTCCGGCCCGCGTATTGCCAACTCAGCCATCATTGCCATCGCTTGCGGCGCAGTGGCAAACATCTCATCAACAATCGCTTCGCGTTCAGCTTCACTACGTTCTGGAAAGCAGAGCGACAGATTGATTAACGCTCGACGGCGTGAGCTTTTTCCCAGTCGTCCGGCAAAACGTCCCAGCCGTGCCAGAATGGGATCACGGAACTTTGGCGGCGTTAAAGCGATACCCGCCATCGCCGCTACGCCCAGCCATGCTCCCCAGTAGCGCGGGTGGCGAAAGGATTTATCAAACTCAGGAATGTATTCGCTATTATTTTTTTTCGTTTCCATGCTTTTCCAGTTTCGGATAAGGCAAAAATCAATCTGGTGATAGTGTAGCGGCGCAACTTGCCCCGCACCAAATAAAAAAAGCCGGTACTGACTGCGTACCGGCTGCGAATGGATGTTAATTAATCAAACCGTAGCTGCGGCACAATCTCTTTGGCCTGTGCCAGGAATTCGCGACGATCGGAGCCGGTCAGCCCTTCGGTACGCGGCAGTTTTGCCGTCAGCGGGTTTACGGCCTGCTGGTTTATCCATACTTCATAGTGCAGATGCGGCCCGGTTGAACGTCCGGTATTACCGGAAAGCGCGATACGGTCGCCACGTTTCACCTTCTGTCCCGGTTTCACCAGAATCTTGCGCAAGTGCATATAACGCGTGGTGTAGCTGCGACCATGACGAATAGCCACATAATAACCTGCTGCGCCACTGCGTTTGGCAACCACCACTTCACCGTCACCCACTGAAAGCACCGGCGTACCCTGTGGCATGGCGAAATCAACACCTCTGTGTGGCGCAACACGACCAGTCACCGGATTAGTACGACGCGGGTTAAAGTTAGACGAGATACGGAACTGTTTCGCCGTCGGGAATCGCAAGAATCCTTTCGCCAGACCAGTACCGTTACGATCGTAGAATTTGCCATCTTCAGCGCGGATTGCGTAATAATCTTTACCTTCTGAACGCAAACGTACGCCCAGCAGCTGGCTTTGCTCACGTTTACCATCAAGCATTTCTCGTGACATTAACACCGCAAATTCATCGCCTTTTTTCAGTTTGCGGAAATCCATTTGCCACTGCATGGCTTTAATCACTGCGCTCACTTCGGCGCTGGTTAAACCGGCGTTTCTGGCGCTGGCAACAAAGCTTCCCCCGACGGTACCTTTCAGCAGATTGTTGACCCACTCTCCTTGCTGCATTTCGCTGGTCATTTTAAAACCGTTAGCGGCAGTACGGTCATAGGTTCGGGTTTCACGACGAGACACTTCCCAGGTGAGGCGCTGCAGTTCGCCGTCCGCGGTTAATGTCCAGGAGAGTTGTTGACCGATTTTCAGGTTACGCAATTCTTTGTCGGCAGCAGCCAATTGGGTGATATCACCCATATCAATACCATACTGATTGAGAATGCTGCTTAGCGTATCGCCAGTGGAAACAACATATTCATGCACGCCCGCTTCACCGGCGATTTTGTCATCCAGTTCATCCTGGGGAATGGCTTCATCTTCTTGTGCAGCTTGATCAATCGGCTCACTGGCTTCAGGTAAGAGCGAACGAATTTCGTTCTGTTCCAGCTCAATGGTTTTGACAATTGGCGTGGCATCGCGGTGATAAACATAGGGCCGCCAGACAGCGACGGCCAGAGTAAGAACGGTGAGCGACCCCAACATAACGCGGTGTGGTCGCGGTAAATTATTAAACGCCAGGGCGACAGAGCGGGCTATCTGTTGCACGTAATCACTTCCTCATTAATCTCCTTTCAGGCAGCTCGCATACTGGTTGGCTAATTGATTCAGGAATTCTGAATAGCTTGTTTTACCCAGTTTGATATTCGTCCCCAGGGGATCCAACGTTCCCATACGAACGGATGTCCCTCGTGCGACGCTCTCAACGACCGCTGGCCTGAACTGTGGCTCAGCAAAAACGCAGGTTGCTTTTTGCTCAACCAACTGTGTTCTTATTTCATGTAAACGCTGCGCGCCAGGTTGAATCTCAGGGTTAACGGTAAAATGACCAAGCGGTGTCAGTCCGAACTGTTTTTCGAAATAGCCGTAAGCATCGTGAAAAACGAAATAACCTTTTCCCTTGAGCGGCGCGAGCTCGTTACCAACCTGCTTTTCGGTTGAGGCTAATTGTGCCTCAAAATCCTTCAGGTTGGCGTCAAGTTTGGCTCGACTTTGCGGCATAAGTTCCACTAATTTTCCATGGATTGCAACCGCTGTAGCCCGCGCTATCTCTGGGGAAAGCCAAAGATGCATGTTGAAATCGCCGTGATGGTGATCTTCGTCACTTTTTTCCGCGTGGTCGTGATCATCATCATCGCCGTGAATACTTTTCATCAGCAGCGGTTTCACATTCTCTAGCTGCGCAATCGTTACCTGTTTCGCTTCTGGTAATTTACTTACCGGTTTTTGCATGAACGCTTCCATCTCCGGGCCAACCCAAACGACTAAGTCCGCGTTCTGTAAGCGTTTTACATCTGATGGACGCAGTGAATAATCATGTTCTGAAGCGCCGTCAGGTAGTAACACCTCCGTTTCTGTTACCCCATCAGCAATGGCAGAAGCGATGAACCCAACGGGTTTAAGCGAAGCGACAACGGCAGCATCTGCGGCCTGTGTTGCACCGCCCCAGAGAGCGGCAGATAATGCTGCGAAAAGAAGCGTTTTTTTATGTAACATAATGCGACCAATCATCGTAATGAATATGAGAAGTGTGATATTATAACATTTCATGACTACTGCAAGACTAAAATTAACATGACAAGTCTGGTTTCCCTGGAAAATGTCTCGGTTTCTTTTGGCCAACGCCGCGTCCTCTCTGATGTGTCGCTGGAACTTAAACCTGGAAAAATTTTGACTTTACTTGGGCCAAATGGCGCAGGTAAGTCGACACTGGTACGGGTAGTGCTCGGGCTGGTAACACCCGATGAAGGGGTTATCAAGCGCAACGGAAAACTACGCATCGGCTATGTACCGCAGAAGCTGTATCTCGACACCACGTTGCCACTGACCGTAAACCGTTTTTTACGCTTACGACCTGGCACACATAAAGAAGATATTTTGCCTGCACTGAAACGTGTCCAGGCCGGACACCTGATTAACGCACCGATGCAAAAGCTCTCGGGTGGCGAAACGCAGCGTGTACTGTTAGCGCGAGCATTGTTAAATCGACCGCAATTATTAGTGCTGGATGAACCCACTCAGGGCGTGGATGTGAATGGTCAGGTGGCGTTATATGACCTTATTGACCAACTGCGTCGCGAACTGGATTGTGGCGTTTTAATGGTATCTCACGATCTGCATCTGGTAATGGCAAAAACCGATGAAGTGCTTTGCCTGAATCACCACATTTGTTGTTCCGGCACACCGGAAGTTGTTTCCCTGCATCCGGAGTTTATTTCTATGTTTGGTCCTCGTGGTGCTGAACAACTGGGTATCTATCGCCATCATCATAATCATCGTCACGATTTACAGGGACGAATTGTCTTGCGTCGGGGAAATGATCGCTCATGATTGAATTATTATTTCCTGGTTGGTTAGCCGGGATCATGCTCGCCTGTGCCGCGGGTCCGCTGGGTTCGTTTGTAGTCTGGCGTCGTATGTCTTATTTCGGTGATACGCTGGCTCATGCCTCATTACTTGGCGTCGCGTTTGGTTTGTTGCTGGACGTGAATCCATTCTATGCGGTGATTGCCGTTACGCTGCTGCTGGCGGGCGGTCTGGTATGGCTGGAGAAGCGTCCACAGCTGGCGATCGACACGTTATTAGGGATTATGGCGCACAGTGCCCTGTCGCTGGGCCTGGTGGTCGTTAGTCTGATGTCTAACATTCGTGTTGATTTGATGGCTTACCTGTTCGGTGATTTGCTGGCAGTGACGCCAGAAGATCTCATCTCTATTGCGATTGGCGTGGTCATCGTGGTGGCGATTCTGTTCTGGCAATGGCGCAATTTGCTGTCAATGACGATTAGCCCGGATCTGGCGTTTGTTGATGGTGTGAAATTACAGCGCGTGAAATTGTTGTTGATGCTGGTGACGGCATTGACGATTGGTGTAGCGATGAAATTTGTCGGCGCGTTGATTATTACTTCGTTGCTGATTATTCCTGCTGCTACAGCGCGTCGCTTTGCCCGCACGCCGGAACAGATGGCCGGTGTCGCTGTTTTGGTGGGAATGGTGGCAGTAACTGGCGGTTTAACCTTTTCCGCATTTTACGATACGCCGGCGGGTCCGTCGGTAGTGCTATGTGCGGCACTGTTATTTATTATCAGTATGATGAAAAAGCAGGCCAGCTAATCTGTCGCTGAACACATTTGTCGGATGCGGCGCGAGCGCCTTATCCCACCTACGGTTCGCTATCTCTGGTAGGCCTGATAAGACGCGAACAGCGTCGCATCAGGCACACTGCCAGTGTCGGATGCTGCTCGAGCGACCAATCCGACTTACGGCATTTCTGGTGGCGTGATGCCGAAGTGGTTCCACGCCCGCACTGTCGCCATACGCCCGCGCGGTGTACGCTGCAAAAAGCCTTGCTGAATCAAATAAGGTTCCAGCACATCCTCAATGGTTTCACGTTCTTCACCAATGGCAGCCGCCAGGTTATCCAGACCTACCGGCCCACCAAAGAACTTATCGATTACCGCCAGCAACAATTTGCGGTCCATATAATCGAAACCTTCGGCATCGACATTCAGCATATCCAGCGCCTGAGCAGCGATATCAGCCGAGATGGTGCCATCGTGCTTCACTTCGGCGAAATCACGCACTCGACGCAGCAGACGGTTAGCAATGCGCGGCGTACCGCGAGCGCGACGAGCAACTTCCAGCGCGCCGTCATCACTCATCTCAAGCCCCATAAAGCGTGCGCTGCGACTGACGATATATTGCAGATCCGGCACCTGATAAAACTCCAGACGCTGCACAATACCAAAACGATCGCGCAACGGTGATGTCAGCGAACCTGCGCGCGTGGTTGCACCAATCAGGGTAAACGGCGGCAAATCAATTTTAATGGAGCGTGCCGCCGGACCTTCACCAATCATAATATCCAGTTGGTAGTCTTCCATTGCCGGGTACAGCACTTCTTCAACAACTGGCGATAGACGGTGGATCTCATCAATAAACAGCACGTCATGCGGTTCAAGGTTAGTGAGCATCGCTGCCAGATCCCCCGCCTTTTCCAGCACCGGACCAGAAGTCGTGCGTAAATTAACGCCCATTTCATTGGCGACAATGTTAGCAAGCGTAGTTTTACCCAACCCCGGAGGACCAAAAATCAACAGATGATCGAGGGCATCGCCGCGCAGTTTCGCTGCTTTGATGAAAATCTCCATCTGTGAACGAACCTGCGGTTGACCAACATACTCTTCCAGTAATTTAGGGCGAATGGCGCGATCTGCCACATCTTCCGGCAAAGTGGTACCGGCAGAAATCAGACGGTCTGCTTCAATCATCCTTTACCTCATAACGCGGCGCGTAGGGCTTCGCGAATTAATGTTTCACTGCTGGCGTCAGGGCGAGCGATTTTGCTCACCATGCGGCTTGCTTCTTGTGGTTTATAGCCCAGCGCCACCAGCGCGGCAACAGCTTCCTGTTCAGCATCGTCGGTCGCCGGGCTGGCAGGTGACGTGAGTACCAGGTCGGCAGCTGGCGTAAAGAGATCGCCATGCAAACCTTTAAATCGGTCTTTCATTTCAACAATCAAGCGTTCGGCGGTTTTTTTGCCAATACCCGGCAGTTTCACCAGCGCCCCCACTTCTTCACGCTCAACGGCATTAACGAACTGCTGCGCTGACATTCCAGAGAGGATCGCCAGCGCCAACTTCGGGCCGACGCCGTTGGTTTTGATCAACTCTTTGAACAACGTGCGCTCTTGTTTATTGTTAAAACCGTACAGCAGTTGCGCGTCTTCACGCACCACAAAGTGGGTGAAAACGATCGCTTCCTGACCCGCTTCAGGGAGTTCATAAAAACAGGTCATCGGCATATGCACTTCATAGCCTACGCCGCCCACTTCAATTAACACCAGCGGGGGTTGTTTTTCAATGATGATGCCTCTGAGTCTGCCTATCACATGACGCTCCTGCGTAATGAATCAAAGATAATGCTGTATGATAAAAAAATGCTGGATAGATATCCAGCGAAGGATGAAGAAAACTTGCGAGGCGTCCCGATGTTCTGAAAAATGACGCAGTATAATTTTTTCTACAGGTTATATTGGAAGCAAATATTTAAATATTACATATTCAGTGAAGAAATGCGTAATAAAAATATACATTGCGCCTCCTGAAAAAATAAATTTTTTATGCTATTACGTATATTCATATCTATTTCAATGGAATGACAACATGAATATTAATTACCCTGCTGAATATGAAATTGGTGATATCGTCTTTACATGTATAGGTACTGCCTTATTTGGCCAAATATCAGCTGCATCAAATTGCTGGAGTAATCACGTCGGTATCATTATCGGTCATAACGGTGAAGACTTCCTGGTTGCAGAAAGCCGGGTTCCCCTTTCAACTATCACCACGCTATCTCGTTTTATTAAACGTTCTTCTAATCAACGCTATGCTATAAAGCGATTAGACGCCGGGCTGACAGAACAACAAAAACAACGAATTGTTGAACAGGTTCCCTCCCGGCTACGCAAACTTTACCACACCGGTTTTAAATACGAATCTTCGCGCCAGTTCTGTTCAAAATTTGTTTTTGATATTTATAAAGAGGCGCTATGTATTCCGGTGGGTGAAATAGAGACGTTTGGAGAACTGTTAAACAGCAATCCGAATGCAAAACTCACTTTCTGGAAATTCTGGTTCCTGGGTTCTATTCCGTGGGAGCGTAAAACCGTCACGCCAGCCAGTTTGTGGCATCATCCGGGTTTAGTGTTGATTCATGCGGAGGGAGTGGAAACGCCTCAGCCTGAACTGACCGAGGCGGTATAACTTAACGCAGTCGCCCTCTCGCCAGGTTCAGCCGCGATTCGCTCATTTGCATCGCATTCTGACTAACGTGGCAGTGGGTGATGGCAATCGCCAGCGCATCGGCGGCATCCGCCTGTGGATTAGCAGGCAGTTTCAGCAAGGTGCGGACCATATGCTGCACCTGGCTTTTTTCGGCACTACCAATACCTACCACCGTTTGCTTTACCTGACGTGCCGCATATTCAAATACCGGCAATTCCTGATTCACCGCCGCCACAATCGCCACGCCGCGCGCCTGCCCCAGTTTCAGGGCTGAGTCAGCGTTCTTCGCCATAAAGACCTGTTCAATGGCGAAATAATCAGGCTGGAACTGGGTGATGATTTCCGTCACGCCCGCATAGATGAGCTTCAGACGAGACGGTAAATCATCCACTTTGGTGCGTATGCATCCGCTACCCAGGTAGGACAGTTGCCTGCCTACCTGGCGGATGACGCCATAGCCGGTCACGCGCGAACCCGGGTCAATGCCGAGAATAATAGCCATCACGCGTCTCCGTTTTGCTGTTTAGCAGGCCTCATCAGAGAGTCGCTGCAACCTCATCAGAGATTTCACCGTTATGGTAAACTTCCTGCACGTCGTCGCAATCTTCCAGCATATCGATCAGACGCATCAGTTTCGGTGCGGTTTCTGCATCCATATCAGCTTTGGTGGACGGGATCATGGAAACTTCCGCGCTGTCTGCTTTCAGACCTGCCGCTTCCAGAGCGTCGCGTACTTTGCCCATTTCTTCCCATGCAGTGTAGACATCAATCGCGCCGTCATCATAGGTCACAACGTCTTCAGCACCGGCTTCCAGGGCTGCTTCCATGATGGTGTCTTCATCGCCTTTCTCGAAGGAGATCACGCCTTTTTTGCTGAACAGATAAGCTACGGAACCATCAGTACCGAGGTTACCGCCACATTTGCTGAATGCATGACGCACTTCAGCAACGGTACGGTTGCGGTTGTCAGACAGACATTCAATCATGATTGCCGTGCCGCCAGGACCGTAACCTTCGTAGATGATGGTTTCCATGTTTGCATCATCATCACCACCCACACCTCGTGCAATTGCGCGGTTCAGAGTGTCACGGGTCATGTTGTTAGACAGTGCTTTATCAATTGCTGCACGCAAACGCGGGTTAGCGTCCGGATCACCACCGCCCAGCTTAGCCGCGGTTACCAGCTCACGAATGATTTTAGTGAAGATTTTACCGCGCTTAGCATCCTGCGCAGCTTTACGATGTCTGGTGTTGGCCCATTTACTATGACCTGCCATAAAAATATCTCCAGATAGCCCTGCCTGTTCAGGCAGCGTTAATTACAAACTGTTCAATCGCCTGCCGGTTGCTCCAGGACTTAGTGAGCGCCGCCGCAGCATGCGCATCAAGCCACTTGTAGGCCAGATGTTCAGTGAAGACGACCTGGCGTTCGTGCGGAAGCGCAAGACAGAACCATGATTCCGTATTACGCGTCACGCCCGGCGCATAGCGATGACGTAAATGTGAAAAAATTTCAAATTCTACCGTGCGCTGACAGTCAATTAAGGTCAGTTGTTCAGCGACAACATCGATGGTGACCTCTTCCTTTACTTCGCGCATGGCAGCTTGCGGCGCGGTTTCACCCTCTTCCACGCTGCCGGTTACCGACTGCCAGAAATCGGGATCGTCACGCCGCTGCAACATCAGCACCCGTTTCGTATCTTGTGCATAGATGACCACTAAGATCGAAACGGGACGCTTATAAGCCATATCAGTTATTCTCAGCCTTCTTCACAACCTGAATGCTCAGCTCAGCCAGTGCAGTCGGGTTAGCAAAGCTCGGTGCTTCAGTCATCAGACACGCTGCCGCCGTGGTTTTCGGGAAGGCGATAACGTCACGGATATTGTCGGTGCCGGTCAGCAGCATGGTCAAACGGTCAAGACCAAATGCCAGACCTGCGTGCGGCGGAGTACCGTATTTCAGGGCGTCGAGCAGGAAGCCGAATTTCTCGCGCTGTTCCTCTTCGTTGATACCCAGAATACCAAACACCGTCTGCTGCATATCACCATTATGGATACGCACAGAACCACCGCCCACTTCGTAACCATTGATGACCATATCGTAAGCGTTCGCCACCGCATTTTCCGGTGCAGCTTTCAGCTCTGCCGCAGTCATGTCTTTCGGTGAGGTGAACGGATGGTGCATTGCCGTCAGGCCGCCTTCACCGTCGTCTTCAAACATCGGGAAGTCGATAACCCACAGCGGTGCCCATTTGCTTTCGTCGGTCAGACCAAGGTCTTTACCCACTTTCAGGCGCAGTGCACCCATCGCGTCGGCAACAATTTTCTTGTTGTCGGCACCGAAGAAAATCATATCGCCATCTTGCGCGGCAGTACGATCCAGGATGGCTTCGATGATTTCTGCATTAAGGAACTTCGCTACCGGGCTGTTGATACCTTCCAGACCTTTCGCGCGTTCGTTAACTTTGATGTACGCCAGACCTTTCGCGCCGTAGATTTTAACGAAGTTACCGTATTCGTCGATCTGTTTACGGGTCAGCGATGCGCCGCCCGGAACGCGCAGAGCCGCTACGCGACCTTTCGGATCGTTCGCCGGACCTGCAAATACTGCAAATTCAACGGATTTCAGCAGATCGGCAACGTCGGTCAGTTCCATCGGGTTACGCAGATCCGGTTTATCAGAACCATAACGCCGTTCTGCTTCTGCAAAGGTCATTACCGGGAAATCGCCCAGATCCACGCCCTTCACTTCCAGCCACAGATGACGCACCAGCGCTTCCATCACTTCACGCACTTGCGGCGCGGTCATGAAAGAGGTTTCCACATCGATCTGGGTAAATTCAGGCTGACGATCAGCGCGCAGGTCTTCGTCACGGAAGCATTTAACGATCTGATAGTAACGGTCAAAACCGGACATCATCAGCAACTGTTTGAACAGCTGCGGGGATTGCGGCAGCGCGTAGAATTTACCTTTGTGCACACGAGAAGGCACCAGGTAGTCACGCGCGCCTTCCGGCGTGGCTTTGGTCAGCATCGGAGTTTCGATGTCAAGGAACCCGTGGTCGTCCATAAAACGACGCACCAGACTGGTGATTTTAGCGCGGGTTTTCAGGCGCTGAGCCATTTCCGGGCGACGCAGGTCGAGGTAGCGGTATTTCAGACGCGCTTCTTCGGTGTTGACGTGGTTAGAGTCAAGCGGCAGAACATCTGCGCGGTTGATAATAGTCAGCGAGGACGCCAGCACTTCGATTTCGCCGGTCGCCATATCGCGGTTAATATTTTTTTCGTCACGCGCACGTACGGTGCCCGTGACCTGAATGCAGAACTCATTACGCAGTTCAGAGGCCAGCTTTAACGCGTCCGCACGATCCGGATCGAAAAATACCTGCACGATACCTTCGCGGTCGCGCATATCGATGAAGATCAGGCTACCAAGATCACGACGACGGTTGACCCAACCACACAGAGTCACCTGCTGCCCCACGTGGGACAAACGGAGCTGTCCACAATATTCTGTACGCATGAGATATCCCTTAACTTAGCTGCCGGCGGATGCCCCCTGCTGCGCAGGTGACCAAGTCGCAGCGTTAGCTGTATGTCACAACTGAATGAAAAAAGGCGGCTATTATACTGGAAATTCTGCCGCACCGTAAGAGCCTGGCCCGCGCTGGAACGCCTCGTTACCACTTTATATCGGGCCTGAAATCAGACTCTACGCCAGTTTGCTATAAAGGTGTTGCCCGAACTCATAAAAATTAACAAAATTTGTCGTTCCGCCATCGGCTAATCGCATTAAGGTGAGAGGCACGATTTTGTTTTGTCAGGAGTCATCATGCTTGAACTTAATGCTAAAACCACCGCGCTGGTGGTGATTGATTTACAAGAAGGCATCTTACCTTTTGCCGGTGGTCCACATACTGCCGATGAGGTGGTTAATCGCGCCGGGAAGCTGGCGGCGAAATTTCGCGCCAGCGGTCAGCCCGTGTTTCTGGTGCGTGTTGGCTGGTCTGCCGATTACGCCGAAGCATTAAAACAGCCGGTTGATGCCCCTTCCCCCGCTAAAGTGTTGCCCGAAAATTGGTGGCAACATCCTGTAGCATTAGGTGCAACCGACAGCGATATCGAAATCATCAAACGTCAATGGGGTGCGTTTTACGGTACGGATCTGGAGTTGCAATTACGCCGCCGGGGTATCGATACCATTGTTTTATGTGGGATCTCGACCAATATCGGTGTTGAATCCACCGCCCGCAATGCCTGGGAACTTGGCTTTAATCTGGTGATTGCCGAAGATGCCTGTAGTGCCGCTAGCGCCGAGCAGCACAATAACAGTATCAACCATATCTACCCGCGCATTGCCCGTGTGCGCTGCGTTGAAGAGATCCTCAACGCATTATGATTTACATCGGTCTGCCGCAATGGTCACATCCTAAATGGGTGCGGTTGGGGATCACCAGCCTTGAAGAGTATGCCCGCCACTTTAACTGTGTGGAGGGTAACACCACGCTTTATGCCCTGCCGAAACCCGAGGTTGTCCTGCGCTGGCGTGAGCAGACCACAGATGACTTCCGCTTCTGTTTTAAGTTTCCGGCGACCATTTCGCATCAGGCAGCATTACGGCATTGCGATGATTTAGTGACTGAATTTTTGACCCGCATGTCACCGTTGGCTCCGCGCATTGGACAATACTGGCTGCAACTGCCTGCCACATTCGGCCCACGGGAGCTGCCTGCGCTTTGGCATTTTCTCGATTCTCTTCCCGGCGAATTTAATTATGGTGTGGAAGTCCGCCATCCACAGTTTTTCGCCAAAGGGGAAGAGGAACAAACGCTTAATCGCGGTTTACATCAGCGCGGCGTTAATCGGGTGATTTTAGACAGCCGCCCGGTTCATGCAGCACGTCCACACAGTGAAGCTATTCGCGACGCTCAACGAAAAAAACCTAAAGTTCCGGTACATGCTGTACTGACGGCGACAAATCCGCTGATCCGTTTTATCGGTAGTGATGATATGACGCAAAACCGGGAATTATTTCAGGTCTGGTTACAAAAATTAGCGCAGTGGCATCAGACCACTACGCCTTATCTTTTTTTACATACGCCAGATATTGCCCAGGCCCCGGAACTGGTACATACCCTGTGGGAAGACTTACGTAAAACGCTTCCAGAGATCGGAGCAGTTCCGGCTATTCCACAGCAATCTTCTCTTTTCTGAATTTGCCACCTATCATAGACAGGTGCCATCGGCCATTTTAAAGGGAGTTTGTATGGTAAGCGCGCTGTATGCCGTTTTAAGTGCGTTGTTATTAATGAAGTTCTCTTTTGATGTCGTTCGCCTGCGAATGCAGTACCGCGTTGCCTATGGCGACGGCGGTTTTAGCGAACTGCAAAGCGCTATTCGCATTCATGGTAACGCGGTGGAATATATTCCCATCGCGATTGTGTTGATGCTGTTTATGGAAATGAATGGCGCAGAAACCTGGATGGTGCATATTTGCGGCATCGTTTTGCTTGCTGGTCGTCTGATGCATTATTACGGTTTTCATCACCGTCTGTTCCGCTGGCGACGTTCTGGCATGAGCGCCACCTGGTGTGCGCTGTTGCTGATGGTGCTGGCGAATCTTTGGTATATGCCCTGGGAGTTGGTTTTCTCCCTGCGTTAGCGCACAATACGCCACTTTCTTTTTCCCGGATTTTTACGTTATGTCTCACCGCGACACGCTATTTTCTGCCCCTATCGCCAGACTGGGCGACTGGACCTTTGATGAACGGGTAGCTGAAGTCTTCCCGGATATGATCCAGCGTTCCGTTCCCGGCTATTCCAATATTATTTCCATGATTGGTATGTTAGCCGAGCGCTTCGTTCAACCTGGTACGCAGGTTTACGATCTGGGTTGCTCTCTGGGCGCGGCGACGCTCTCGGTGCGTCGCAACATTCATCATGATAATTGCAAAATTATTGCCATCGACAACTCCCCGGCGATGATTGAACGCTGCCGTCGTCATATTGACGCCTATAAAGCCCCGACGCCAGTAGACGTTATTGAAGGTGATATTCGCGATATCGCCATTGAAAACGCATCGATGGTGGTGCTGAATTTTACCCTGCAATTCCTGGAACCTTCCGAGCGTCAGGCGTTACTGGATAAAATTTATCAAGGGCTGAACCCGGGCGGTGCGCTGGTGCTTTCGGAAAAATTCAGTTTCGAAGATGCCAAAGTTGGTGAATTGCTGTTCAACATGCACCACGACTTTAAACGCGCTAACGGTTACAGCGAACTGGAGATCAGCCAGAAGCGCAGCATGCTGGAAAACGTGATGCTGACCGATTCTGTGGAAACCCATAAAGCACGCCTGCATAAAGCCGGTTTTGAGCATAGCGAGCTGTGGTTCCAGTGCTTTAACTTTGGTTCACTGGTGGCATTAAAAGCAGAGGACGCTGCATGATCGACTTTGGTAACTTTTATTCTCTGATTGCCAAAAATCATCTTTCACACTGGCTGGAAACGCTGCCCGCGCAGATTGCTAACTGGCAGCGCGAACAGCAGCACGGTCTGTTTAAACAGTGGTCCAACGCGGTGGAATTTCTACCTGAAATTAAACCGTATCGTCTTGATTTATTGCATAGCGTTACGGCAGAAAGCGAAGAGCCACTGAGCGCAGGGCAAATTAAACGCATTGAAACGCTGATGCGCAACCTGATGCCGTGGCGCAAAGGGCCGTTCTCACTGTATGGCGTCAACATCGATACCGAATGGCGTTCCGACTGGAAATGGGATCGCGTTCTGCCCCATCTTTCTGATTTAACCGGGCGCACCATTCTTGATGTCGGCTGCGGCAGCGGTTATCACATGTGGCGCATGATTGGCGCAGGCGCACATCTGGCGGTGGGGATCGACCCTACGCAACTGTTTCTGTGCCAGTTTGAAGCAGTGCGTAAATTGTTAGGTAACGATCAACGTGCGCATCTGCTGCCGTTAGGCATTGAACAACTTCCGGCACTGAAAGCCTTTGATACCGTCTTTTCGATGGGCGTGCTTTATCATCGTCGTTCACCGCTGGAGCATCTCTGGCAGTTAAAAGACCAACTGGTGAATGAAGGTGAACTGGTGCTTGAAACGCTGGTTATTGATGGTGATGAGAACACGGTGCTGGTGCCGGGCGATCGTTACGCGCAAATGCGTAATGTCTATTTCATCCCTTCCGCGCTGGCGCTGAAAAACTGGCTGAAGAAGTGTGGTTTTGTTGATATTCGCATTGCGGATGTGAGCGTTACCACCACAGAAGAACAGCGACGCACCGAATGGATGGTTACTGAATCGCTGGCCGATTTCCTCGACCCGCATGATCCGAGTAAGACAGTTGAAGGTTATCCGGCACCTAAACGCGCGGTGCTGATTGCGCGCAAGCCGTAAAGATTAGCGCCCGTTTCCGGGCGCTTTTCACGTCTTATGCCTGAACAGCTGGCTGATCAAACGCCGTTAACTTCGGCGCATTGCTCGTATATTTTTCGATATACACCAGCGCAGAGTTACCGGCACAGGCATTTGCCAGCTGCGAGCTGGGGATATCCGCCGTTAACACGTTCGCACTGCCGTTTTTACACAAGCCATTTTCCAGATCTGGCCATGCACCTTCATGCACGCATACCACGCCTTTTTTGATCCCGTCAGTCACCACCGCGCCTGTCAGGATCTGACCACGTTTGTTCCAGACACGCACCAGATCGCCATTCGCAATACCAAAGCGAGCAGCATCTTCGGTGTGAATAGTGATCGGTTCACGATCGGCAACCGCATATTTTTTACGCAGTTCCGCATAGTTAAGCTGACTGTGTAAACGGTGTGCCGGATGTGCGGTCAGAAGCTGCAACTGCTTCTCGTCGGCGGTACCCTTCCACTCATCAGGCGCAAGCCAGGTTGGGTGTGCCGGGCAATCCTTATAGCCAAATTTTTCCAGCGTTTTGGAGTAAATCTCAATTTTGCCGCTTGGCGTACCCAGCGCATTTTTCACCGGATCGGCGCGGAAATCACCATAACGAACGTACTGTTCGTTCTTCTCGCTGCGGCGCATTTCGATCAGTTTATTTTGCTGCCAGAAAGCATTAAACATCGGCATAGTCACGCGTTGCGCACGCGCACCTTTCTGAGCGGCATCATAGAAAAATTTCAGCCACGCCATTTCATCTCTACCTTCGGTATAGATCTCTTTTCCGCCAGGTTTGAGTAATTCAGCAAGATCGGCAAACACATCAAAATCGTTACGCGCTTCAAATTGCGGAGCGACAGCCTGCTTCATCGGCACAATATGCTGGTTGCTGTAATCACCGGTCATCGTTAAGTCATTTCGCTCAAACGATGTGGTGATCGGTAATACGATATCTGCATGTTTAGCAGCTGCGGTCCAGTAGCATTCAGAAACGACGATCATCTCCGGTTTCTGCCAGGCTTTGATCAGACGATTAGTATCCTGGTGATGGGTAAAGTTACCGCCACCCGCCCACCAGATCATTTTGATATTCGGATACGTTTGTTCTTTACCGTTATGCTGATATTTGCCGCCAGGATTTTCCAGCGCATCGACGATACGGGCAACAGGAATCGCCGTCATTCCGCCATCATCAGCGGCCTCGCTGGCCTGTCCGGCAATCGCCGCAGACATTTCAGGCAGCACGCCGCCAACACGCGTCGGGTTGCCACCATTGGAGTAATGATAAGAGAAACCAAAACCGCCGCCCGGTGTACCAATCTGCCCTAACATCGCCGCCAGCGTCACCAGCATCCAGTGTTTCTGTTCACCATATTGCTGGCGCTGAATTCCCCAGCCTGCCATCAGCATTGTGCGATTCGCCGCCATTAGTTCAGCGAGTTTGACTATCTGCGCTTCCGGTACGCCAGTAATTTCCGCCGCCCAGGCCGCGCTCTTCGGCGTATTATCGCTCTTACCTGTCAGATACTCTTCAAACTGCGGGTAGCCGGTGGTGTATTTTTCCAGGAAGGCCTTATCGTGCTTACCTTGTACCATCAAGGTGTGCGCAATCCCTAACATCAACGCCACGTCGGTACCCATATTTGGGGCGATCCAGGTGGCGTTATCGCCAAAGAAGTCGATGGTTTCGGAGCGGATAGGATCAATGGCAATCACGGGTTTGCCAGATTTTTTCAGCTGATGGAAGTATTCCAGCCCTTGCTCATCGGTACTGCTCCAGGCAATTTTTAAGGTATTCAGCGGGTTCATCCCCCACAGCACCACAACCTGGCTGTTTTCCAGAATCAGCGGCCAGGAGGTCTGCTGTTCATACACCTCCACGGAACCCACCACATGCGGCATGATCACCTGTGCCGCCCCGGTTGAATAATCGCCGCTATGCCCGGAATAACCGCCCGCCAGGTTCATATAACGTTGCAGTAAGGTTTGCGCTTTATGCAACACGCCAGAAGAGCGCCAGCCGTAAGATCCGGCAAAAATGGCCGATGGTCCGTTAGCTTTACGAATACGATCGTGTTGCTCATGAATCAGTTTTAATGCTTGTTCCCAGCTCACCTGTACATAGATATCTTCGCCACGACCTTTCGCCGGTTGCAGTGGATTATCGAGATAGCTTTTTCTCACCATCGGATGCTGAATACGCGCCGTGGTGTGTACCTGATCCGCCGCCGTAGACTGTAAGGAGTTCGGTATGGTTTTCGCCAGCGCGCCTGTCGAAGAAACAATCTTGCCGTCCTTCACTTCTACGTTCATCGCTCCCCAACGGCCCGCGGTGAGAATTTTGCCGCCCTTCTCTTCTGCCCATGCAGGTAACGGTGCAGCCGATGTCACCACCAGCGCCCCTGCCGCAATACCGCTATGTTTAATAAATTCACGTCTTGTTAATGTCATAACTTCCTCCCTGATCAACGAGGATCACTGTTTCTCGGTAATATCTTTGGCGTTGTACTGGAAGTACCGCGTCAAAATGTCCAGTTCGTTTTCGCTCATGCTGGTTCGCGCACCCATTCCTTTGGCAATGGACGGCCATGTATTGACGGTGTAATGGTCGGCGGCAATAGGGGCATGGCAGCCAGCACAATAGGTGTCATCGAGTTTTTCAGCGTATTGCCATAACGGTTTACGATCCGCTAATACGGGATCGATTAGCGCCCCTTGTAATGACGCCTGACGCCATTGATTACCGTATTCGTCAGCCTGCCATTCCCCGTTTACCGTTAGCGCCTTGATACCTTCATCACTTAATGTGGCTAGCGCCAGACGTTGACCTGCCGCCAGATAGAGCGTGCTTTCACTGCCCTGCATTTGATAACCCTGCAACAGAACGATCGGCTGTTTGCCACTGGCATCAACGACGGTGAGATCGGTACCAGGATTCACAGTGGCCAGTTCGCCTATGCGGGAAGGTTTGAAAGGATAAATATGTGCGCCATTGGTCACAGAAGTGGCAGCCTGACTTTCCAGTTCATGCGCCGCGTTGTCATCCATTTTTATTTCTGGCGGGAAATGGGCAATGCCTTTATGACAATCAATACACGTTTCACCGTCCTTTTGCGCTTTGGTATGCATTTTCTGCGCAGATTCACTTTGCGAGGCAATATCCATCGCATCAAAAGAATGGCAACTACGGCACGTTGCAGAATCCGATGCTTTTAATTCTTTCCATACTGTTTCGGCCATTTCCTGACGATGTGCTTCGAACTTATCGTCACTGTCTATTTTGCCGCTAACAAATTCATGATAAATATCTTTAGATGCTTTTAATTTAGCAAATAAATAATCCATCCCTGACTTTGGAATATGGCAATCGGCACATTCCGCACGTATCCCTTTCTGGTTAGAAAAGTGGACAGTTCCCTGATATTCCTCAAAAGGTTTACTCATCGAGTGGCAGGAAAGGCAAAATGCTGTATCCGACGTTTTATGTAAGGCTTTTTGCGCCAGTAATAACCCGCCGCCACCAACCACAACCGTTATCAGCAAAAATAATAACCCAATGCGTTTTTTCCCTCGCATAGATTCCTCTAATTAATTCCAGAACACCGAAATCATTGTATAATTAAATATACAACGAATTGACCGCTTGCATAATTCGGCACAACAATGCCTGAAATAATCGATAAAGAATATGATTTATTACAATGTAATCATTAATTGCTAAGGAATAACCCAGTTGTTATTTAGAATATATATTTGTCAGTTTTAGTAATTTAAATTACATAATTAATGTGAATATATAAAATATTTTTAGCACAACGCTATGTGCACTGTCACCCGCTCAACAGATCGCGGTAATCGTTCATTTTTTATACTACTCATGGATAAAAAAAGGCCCCTGTTGAAATTGCAGGGGCCTGGTACGAGCAAGCATCATATTGGGCGACATGATGCAACGGTAAAAATCATTTGGCCTGATGGCGTTCAATGATTCCTTTCATTTCAGCAACCGCCGCCCCGTCTACGACATAACGCGAATACTCGTCCGCGTGTGCATCTGATGACATGGACAATCCTTGATTACGATAACGCATCGGTGAGGCTTGCCACGCTCCCGCGGAGCTATGGACTTCCAGCACTCCGGCATCGAGGAAGTGGTGCAGGTTTTCCGCACGGACTCCTGCTCCGGCCATAATGATTGGAGCATCACCATGGGCAATAAGTTCCATAATTTTTGATAAACCATGCAGTGCGTCTGATTTTTGCCCTGATGTCAGTACCCGGGTAATGCCCAATCCCGCAAGATTATTGAGTGTATTTAAAGGGTTAGCGCACATATCGAAGGCGCGATGAAAAGTCACTGCCAGCGGACCGGCAGCAGCCATTATTTTTTCCATTCGTGGCATATCGACATTCCCGTCAACCTCGAGAACGCCCGTCACCAGTCCAGGAAAACCTAATTCGCGGACTGTGCGCACATCTTCAAGAATGGCGGCAAACTCACCGTCGCTGTAGCAAAAATCACCACCCCGTGGGCGGATAATCGGATGCACAGGGATCGTCACCCGCTGGCGCACGGATTTCAGTACCCCCAACGACGGCGTTAAGCCCCCCTCTTTTGGAGCTGCGCATAATTCAACTCTGTCAGCGCCGTTTTGCTGCGCCGTTAGCGCGCATTCCATGCTGTAACAGCAAATTTCCAGTAATGCCATTTTTGCTCCTTAGTTACGCCGACTGCTCGCTGGCAACGATCTCTTCAATGGACCACGGATGAAACTTAATGGTTGTTTTACCATCGGTGACCGCCAGCGTCGGATTCGGTAATCGTTCATGCTCACCTTTTGGCGAACTGGTTTTAACTGAGATCCCCGGCAGGCTGAGTCCTTCATCAGAAAGCAATGCCAGCGCACGGGCATTCAGCGTTTCTGGATCACCCGGCAGAACGATTTCAATATGTTCCCAACCTTCGTGCGGGTAACGTTTTTCCCCGGGCCACGGTAGCTCCACAATGGAAAACTGCCAGTGCGCAACCTGTACCGGTTCATGCAATTTAAACAGACAAATCGGCCTGCCATTGATCATATTTTCTGACAAAAGCTCGCCGCACTGTTCAAACCCGCGACGCCAGCGTTCAGCGGTGACGTTTTGATGGCAACGCAAAGAAATGTGATCGGCAGTCAGTGGAGTGATATCCAACTCCAGACGGCGGGAAAGTTCATCTAATGCGTGGGTAAATCGCGGTAAATCCGATGCAATATCCTGCAACTCGTCGATAGAATGCCAGTTCGCCATAATCACTCTTCGTCTTCCAGTAAAAGCGTTAATTTACCCTGTTGCCCTGCGCCAACCAACCGCTGATTTCACGCCGCTTCTGATGCAATAGTGAAAACGGCAATACGCCACGCGCACGTTGCTGACGAAAACAGCCATTTGCAGTATACTCCCGCCCTAATTTCTTTAACTGGTGCGGGCAAATTTTGCTCGCTTCATCAATGTAAGGTATTCCGGTGAATATTCAGGCTCTTCTCTCAGAAAAAGTCCGTCAGGCCATGATTGCGGCAGGCGCGCCTGCGGATTGCGAACCGCAGGTTCGTCAGTCAGCAAAAGTTCAGTTCGGCGACTATCAGGCTAACGGCATGATGGCAGTTGCTAAAAAACTGGGTATGGCACCGCGACAATTAGCAGAGCAGGTGCTGACTCATCTGGATCTTAACGGTATCGCCAGCAAAGTTGAGATCGCCGGTCCAGGCTTTATCAACATTTTCCTTGATCCGGCATTCCTGGCTGATCATGTTCAGCAGGCGCTGGCGTCCGATCGTCTCGGTGTTGCTACGCCAGAAAAACAGACCATTGTGGTTGACTACTCTGCGCCAAACGTGGCGAAAGAGATGCATGTCGGTCACCTGCGCTCTACCATTATTGGTGACGCAGCAGTTCGTACTCTGGAGTTCCTCGGTCACAAAGTGATTCGCGCAAACCACGTCGGCGACTGGGGCACTCAGTTCGGTATGCTGATTGCATGGCTGGAAAAGCAGCAGCAGGAAAACGCCGGTGAAATGGAGCTGGCTGACCTTGAAGGTTTCTACCGCGATGCGAAAAAGCATTACGACGAAGATGAAGAGTTTGCCGAGCGTGCACGTAACTACGTGGTAAAACTGCAAAGCGGTGACGAATATTTCCGCGAGATGTGGCGCAAACTGGTCGACATCACCATGACGCAGAACCAGATCACCTACGATCGTCTCAACGTGACGCTGACCCGTGATGACGTGATGGGTGAAAGCCTCTACAACCCAATGCTGCCGGGTATCGTGGCGGACCTGAAGGCCAAAGGTCTGGCAGTAGAAAGTGAAGGCGCGACCGTCGTATTCCTTGATGAGTTCAAAAACAAGGAAGGCGAACCGATGGGCGTGATCATTCAGAAGAAAGATGGTGGCTATCTCTACACCACCACTGATATCGCCTGTGCGAAATATCGTTATGAAACACTGCATGCCGATCGCGTGCTGTATTACATCGACTCCCGTCAGCATCAACACCTGATGCAGGCGTGGGCTATCGTCCGCAAAGCAGGCTATGTACCGGAATCCGTACCGCTGGAACACCACATGTTCGGCATGATGCTGGGTAAAGACGGCAAACCGTTCAAAACCCGCGCGGGTGGTACAGTGAAACTGGCAGACCTGCTGGATGAAGCCCTGGAGCGTGCACGCCGTCTGGTGGCAGAAAAGAACCCGGATATGCCAGCCGACGAGCTGGAAAAACTGGCTAACGCGGTTGGTATTGGTGCGGTGAAATATGCGGATCTCTCCAAAAACCGCACCACGGACTACATCTTCGACTGGGACAACATGCTGGCGTTTGAGGGTAATACCGCGCCATACATGCAGTATGCTTACACGCGTGTATTATCCGTGTTCCGTAAAGCAGAAATTGACGAAGAGCAACTGGCTGCAGCTCCGGTAATCATCCGTGAAGATCGTGAAGCACAACTGGCAGCTCGCCTGCTGCAGTTTGAAGAAACCCTCACTGTGGTTGCCCGTGAAGGCACGCCGCATGTGATGTGTGCTTACCTGTACGATCTGGCCGGTCTGTTCTCTGGCTTCTACGAGCACTGCCCGATCCTCAGCGCAGAAAACGAAGAAGTGCGTAACAGCCGTCTGAAACTGGCACAACTGACGGCGAAGACGCTGAAGCTGGGTCTGGATACGCTGGGTATTGAGACAGTAGAGCGTATGTAATCGCGTTATACGGCAAAAGCCGATGTCATGGCAGACATCGGCTTTTTTATCATTAACGATAATTCACAATCACTTCATTCCGTTGTACCTTTAGCGGCGGAATTAACCGCCCACCGCCAGGCACTTCCCAGATAAATCGCAACGGTTCTATCGCCGGTATACCGGAAAAGGCCACGGTGGTTCCACTCTGCCCTTCTAATTCGACACAACGAGATTGCGAACACAAGCGAACCCGCAATCCTGCAGGTGTCGGACCGATAAGCTGATAACGCCACGCCACCAGCGTCATCAATCCTGAAGCAGGTTGTCGAGTAGAAAGAGGCGCTGATGACATCGACTCACCACGGTGATTCAGCGTAACGCCCACACTACTCGCCTGCCACATCCCCTCCCCCGCGGCTTGCACCAGCAGCGGAAACAATAATATTGCTAATAAGGTTCTCATCATTTACCGCCAATTGTCGCCGTCATGCGGATATGTCGGTTATCAGACAGTTCCAGATTCGACAGTACCACTAACTGCGGCAGACTGCGGCGCAGGAAGCGAGACAATAATGGTCGCAGCGCGTGGTTCACCAATAAAACTGGCGGCGCACCCAACATCTCCTGACGGGATAGCGCTTCCTGAGTTTGCGCCAGTAAACGATCCGCCAACCCTGGCTCCAGTCCGCCCCCGCCCTGCAGCGCCTGTAGTAACAAACGTTCCAGCGGTGTATCGAGGCCAATAACATGGACTTCATCTTTGCCAGGAAACCACTGCTGGGTAATCGCCCGTCCCAACGCCACGCGCACGACGGCGGTTAATTCATGTGGATCGCTCTGGATGGGCGCATGTTCCGCCAGCGTTTCGAGAATGGTGCGCATATCGCGAATCGGCACTTTTTCATCGAGGAGATTTTGCAGCACTTTATGCAGTGTGGTGAGCGTTACGACGCCAGGAACGAGATCTTCCGTCAGCTTTGGCATCTCCTGGGCGACGCGATCCAACAGCTGTTGCGCCTCCTGACGACCAAACAGCTCTGCGGCATGCTGGCTAATGAGGTGGTTAAGATGCGTTGCCACCACCGTGCTGGCCTCAACCACGGTGTACCCCTGAATCTGCGCCTGTTCTTTAAGCGCACTTTCAATCCAGATAGCATTCAGGCCAAATGCCGGATCGACGGTCGCCTCACCAGGTAACGTCCCGGCAGCGGTACCAGGGTTAATCGCCAACCAACGCCCCGGATAAGCATCACCACTGCCTATCTCCACGCCTTTCATCAAAATGCGATAGCGGGCAGGTTGCAGATCCATATTGTCGCGAATGTGCACCACTGGCGGCAGAAACCCCATCTCCTGGGCAAATTTCTTGCGGATACTGCGTATACGGCCCAACAACTCACCATCCTGCTGGAAATCGACCATCGGGATCAGGCGATAACCCACTTCCATTCCCAGAGAATCTTCCAGTTGTACATCGTTCCACGTCGCTTCGACAACGGTATTATTCTCTGCCATTTTTACCGGTTTTGGTTCGGCAGGCGCTTTTTGTTCACGTCCACGGATCCACCAGGCCAGCCCCAGCAATCCGGCAGTGAACAGCAAAAATACCAGGTTTGGCATTCCAGGCACCAGGCCGAGTAAACCGAGCACGGCGGCGCTTAACAACATAACGCTTGGGTTACTGAAAAGCTGATTCACCATCTGCTCGCCAACATCCTGATCGGTGCTGACACGCGTAACGATGACCCCCGCGGCGGTAGAAATCACCAACGCCGGAATTTGTGCCACCAGACCGTCGCCAATGGTCAATAGCGTATAACTTTCCGCCGCGTGTCCCATGCTCATGCCATGTTGCAGCACGCCGACCAGCAACCCGCCGACAACGTTAATGACCATGATGAGGATCCCGGCGATGGCATCGCCGCGAACAAACTTACTTGCCCCGTCCATTGAACCGTAAAAATCGGCTTCCTGAGTCACTTCGGAGCGGCGTTTTTTCGCTTCATCTTCACCAATCAATCCGGCGTTAAGGTCGGCGTCAATCGCCATCTGCTTACCCGGCATACCATCGAGAACAAAGCGCGCACCCACTTCTGCGATACGCCCGGCACCTTTGGTGATAACCATAAAGTTGATGATCACGAGAATGACGAACACCACGATACCGATAGCGAAATTGCCACCAACGAGGAAGTGACCGAACGCTTCGACCACCTTTCCAGCCGCCGCCGCGCCAGTATGCCCTTCCATCAAAATGATACGGGTTGAAGCCACGTTAAGTGCCAGACGCAACAGCGTGGTAAACAACAGGATGGTCGGAAACGCAGCAAACTCAAGCGTGCGCTGGGTAAACATCGCCACCAGCAACACCATGATCGACAAGGCAATATTGAAGGTAAACAACAGGTCGAGTATGAATGCGGGCAGTGGCAGCACCATCATCGACAAGATCAACAGGATCAAAATCGGTCCGGCAAGGATCTGCCATTGTGTCAATTTCAGGTTTGCGGGCAGGCGCAGCATCGCGGCCAGATTACTCATGGGTCGGTTTCTCGTTAATAAAATCCAGGGCTTCCGGCACCGGAAGATGAGTAGGTTGTACAGGGCGCTGTCCACCAGCCAGACGCCAGCGTTTCAGTTGCCAGACCCAGGCCAGCACTTCCGCTACCGCGGCGTACAGTTGACCCGGGATTTGTTGACCGATCTCCGCATGTCGATACAGCGCTCGCGCCAGCGGCGGCGCTTCAAGCGTAGGGACGTTATTTTCAGCACCAATTTCACGAATGCGCAGCGCGACCAGTCCTGCACCTTTAGCGACCACTTTCGGTGCGCTCATTTTGTTTTCGTCATACTGCAACGCTACCGAATAGTGGGTTGGGTTATTGACAATGACATCCGCTTTCGGCACATCGGCCATCATCCGACGCCGCGCGGCAGCTCGCTGCATCTGACGTATCCGCCCTTTAACATGGGGGTCGCCTTCGCTTTGTTTGAACTCATCACGAATATCCTGCCGCGACATTCGCAGCTTTTTCAGGTGGCTGAAGATTTGGAAAAAGACGTCAAATCCCACCATCGGAATAACACCAAGCACCACCAGCAGTGCGCATAGCCCTACCAGATCCATCGCATTACCCATGGCGGTAATCGGAGACTCGGCCATTAAGCGCATCATCTGCGGCCAGTGATGCCAGAGAAAAAACCCCGTCACGCTGCCAACCAGGATGGTTTTCAAAATTGCCTTAAGCAACTCCGCGCCAGTCTGTGCCGAGAACATCCGTTTAATGCCCGGTAGCGGGTTGAGTTTGGAAAACTTCGGCTGCAAGGATTTGCCGCTAAATACCAGCCCCCCCAGCATAACCGGAGAAATAATCGCCACCAGCACCACGCCGCTAATCAGCGGTAGCAGCGCCAGCATGGCTTCTCTGATCAGCAGAATAATTTGCCCGAGGATCAGATTCGGGTCATTGATAATACTGTGATCAAAATGCAGCCCAGCGGAGAGCATGCCCGACAATCGACGGGCCAGCGACACACCGCCAAACCAGATAACACACACACCCACTAACAAAATCAGCAGCGAGGTCAGTTCACGGGAACGCGGGATTTGCCCCTCTTCCCGCGCTTTTTCTAGTCGGTGAGGTGTGGGGGCTTCTGTTTTGTCGTCGCTCTCGTCAGACACGTCGCCAATCCTGGAAAGAGTATTAAGCGTAAATGATGCCAGAGCGCAAAGCGTTCAATGGTTTGAGTAAGGGGCAAAACAGGCGGGATTTAGGGCGTTTATGCAAAAAATAGGTTCAGTTGCAGAACGTTTTGCGAACCATTTTCCAGTTCTGATATTTAGCCATTTAGCCTATAGAATCGCCCACCGCCTCTCTGTTAGTTTGCTAATAATTAAATTATTACAAAGGCGATCAAATGGAATGGCAACAATTGCTTAACTGCAACCGTCGGAAAGATAATCTAAAAAAAACCAGCATAGAATTTTTACATCCCCTTGCTAGCGGAAGACAAGAGATCGAGCGAGATTACGACCGATTACTTTTTGCTGCGCCAACTCGTCGGCTTGCGGATAAAACACAAGTTTTCCCGTTAGATCAAAATGACAGTATACGGACGAGGCTGACTCATTCTCACGAAGTAGCAAACTTTTCTCGCGGAATAGGAATGAGACTCGCTTTCGAGATGAAGGAACACATCTTTGGCGAAATACCCACGAGGATTGTCGTTGAACGCGACGTTCCTGCTCTGTTAGCAGCGATCGGACTGGCACACGATCTCGGTAATCCACCATTTGGGCATCAAGGTGAAGCAGCGATGCGCGCATGGTTTAATAAAAATCTTCCTGGCCTTCTTGATAAAGAAGTAAACAGCGAAATATATAACGACTTTCTGCAATTTGATGGAAACTCACAAACCCTGCGCCTGGTTACCAAATTACAAATTATTAACGATAACTTTGGTCTGAATCTGACCTATGCCACGCTGGCTGCACTGATCAAATATCCCCGAGCTTCATATTCATCGGACAAACATTGGAAAAAGCACGGTTTTTTCTATTCTGAGCATGAGGTTGTCATGGATGTCTGGCAGCAAACGGGCCTTGGCGTACCAGGTAATGATGCCGGTTGCCGCCACCCATTTACCTGGATAATGGAAGCTTGCGACGATATTGCCTACTCTGTGCTTGACGCAGAAGATACCATCAAGAAAGGATTTGCCTCATACCAGGATTTGCGTGATTTTTTGATGTCACAATCCGAGCCGAACGATGTAATTCAACATGTTATTGAAGCTGTAGAGGCCAAAAATGACGCCTGGAAAGAGCAAAGAAATGCACTTTCACCGGCGGAAATTAATGAACTCAGTATGCAAATGTTCAGAGTTTATGCCACCAGTGCATTGATTAATGCCGTAGTAGAAGCCTTTCGCGAACAATTACCCACGCTGATGCAGCGTGACTGCCCGTTCAAAGATTTAATCTCGCAAAGCAAAGGTCACGCTCTCTGCACTGCCCTGAAAATGTTCGACCGAACACGAGGCTACCTTCATCGTTCAGTCTTGCAACTGGAACTTAGGGGATCTAATTACATTACTAACTTGATGGATATGCTCTGGATTGGCATCCATGGACACAAAACAAAGAAAGAACGAGACGGAGAACGCGAGTCCGCGTCTACAGATAACCTTTTTGTTTCTCGTGAAGAATACCTGTCGGATACTCCCTTTGGTCGCTATGCTTACGGGACAATCTCTGAAAATTATCGCCGTGTGTTTGAAGATCCCGCCAATACACTCCCTATTCTTTATAAAGAAGCGCAGTTGCTTACCGACGCAATCTCAGGCATGACGGATAGTTATTTAATGCGCCTTCACGATGAGCTAAAATCACTGTATGAATGTGGTCTCAAACACCCAACAGCTTGAACAGCGTATCGCCGATTTTTTTACGCTTAGTGATGAGCATAAGAAAGCCAGAGTATTACTTGATACTCTGGCCTGTTCCTGTCCGGCCTGGATTTTTGGCGGGATGGTGCGTGACTTAGGCTTGTTTGGCGTCGAGGGATTCTCTTCAGACCTTGATATCGTCATCGGTCGCTCCCGTGAGGAACTCTTCCGGACATTGGCTGAACTGCCCGTCAAACAACTGCGTTTTAATAAGTTCGGTGGGATCCGTTTTCGTTATCACGACTTCGAATTTGATATCTGGAACCTCAATGAGACATGGGCATTTCGGGAAAAACTTATATTTTGTGAGGATGAATCAAGTCTGTTAAACACTACGCTGATGAGTTGGGATGCCGTGCTCTATGATCTACGTAGTGAAAAAATTATCAGTAAAGATAATTATTTGACCGACTTAAATCGCAGACATCTTGAACTTGTTCTTCATACTAACCCCAATCCAAGCGGTTCGGTAACGAAAATTTTACGCACTATTTTTACTAAGCAGGTAAAGAGTTTAGGTCCGGAACTCTGTCATTTCTTGCACCATGAACTGACGAAAAAACGTTATGAAGTTTGGCATCATTACGATGTACTGCACTACCAGTCATCGTCATTTTCTCGTTCACAATTTAATGCGTTGATAAATTTACTGGCGCAACAATCACGCTTCGCTGATCTAAAATTATCAAATTACAAATAACCATCCTCCACATACTTCCTGAACGATACCCGCCCCCCTGCTATCGGCCTGGCATCATCGCGCAGGCCGAAGTTAAGGCAATACAAATCAAAATCCAAGACTATCCAACAAATCGTCCACCTGATCCTGACTGGCTACCACACCGGCTTTGCTGGTATCGACCTGAGGTCCATTAAGCAAACTCTGGTTTTCACGTTTTGGACGCGACTCCTGTTCCGGGATGTTTTCCAACAGCACCATCAGCAACTGACGTTCGATCTCCTGAATGACATCCATCATCCGCTTAATGACCTGCCCGGTGAGATCCTGAAAATCCTGCGCCATCATGATTTCCAGCAGTTGCGCGTTAGTAAAGCTGGTATGCACGGGGACATCTACCAGAAATTGCCGCGTATCTGTTACCAGTTCTCGGGCGTCGGCAAGGTCGATCGGATCGGCAAACCAGTCATCCCAACGTTGGGTTAACGCTTTTGCTGATTTCTCCATTTGATCCTGATGCGGTTGTGACGCCTCAACACTGTTCAGCGCCCGCTCCGCAGCCTGGGCGGTCATCTGCACAACATAGTACAAACGATCGCGCGCATCGGGGATGGCTTCCGCCGCTTCGGCAATGGCCTGATCCAGCCCCAGCTCCCGCAAACTGTCGCGCAGCATACGCGTCAGGCTGCCGATGCGCGCAATGATATCGCCAGCTGAATGCTCGTCAGCAGGTTTGATTGATGGTTGCATCATAGTCGCATCCTCACATGCCCAGTTTCTCAAAGATTTTGTTGAGTTTTTCCTCCAGCGTCGCGGCGGTAAATGGCTTCACCACATAGCCACTGGCCCCTGCTTGCGCCGCAGCAATGATGTTCTCTTTCTTCGCTTCTGCAGTCACCATTAACACTGGCAATGCCGACATCGCGCCATCCGCACGAATCGTTTTCAGCAAT
Source organism: Escherichia sp. WS1451 (assembly GCF_046487365.1). Classification (NCBI taxonomy): domain Bacteria; kingdom Pseudomonadati; phylum Pseudomonadota; class Gammaproteobacteria; order Enterobacterales; family Enterobacteriaceae; genus Escherichia; species Escherichia sp. WS1451. The sequence continues at coordinate 96,375 of NZ_JBJQJP010000002.1, read as the reverse complement.
TCCAGGCCATCCATGTTGGGCATGTTCCAGTCGGAGATAACAAATCCATAACCGCCTGCCTGCAACTTATTGAGAGCGTCGACGCCATCTTCCGCTTCCTCAACATTATTGAATCCCAGCTCTTTCAGCAGGTTACGCACTATGCGTCGCATGGTGGAAAAGTCATCCACAACCAAAAATTTAAGTTCTTTATCCGCCATTTCACACTCCTGATTTAAATACGTATCGCCTGTCCGGCACTAATTTTTGCCAACATTTGCTGGCTTACCTGGCTAAGATCGACCACTTCGCAGACACCACCCATATTGATGGCCTCGCGCGGCATGCCGAACACCACGCAACTTGCTTCGTTTTGTGCAAGGGTCCATGCCCCCGCCTGACGCATCGCCAACATTCCTGCCGCGCCGTCGTTGCCCATACCGGTCAGGATCACCCCAACCGCATTACGCCCCGCCTGTTTGGCGACAGAATGGAACAACACATCTACCGAAGGCCGATGACGGTTAACCGCCGGGCCATCGTGAATTTTGATTTGGTAATTTGCGCCACTACGCGCCAGCTCCATATGCCGATCGCCCGGCGCGATATAGGCATGTCCCGGCAAGACGCGCTCTCCGTCTTCGGCTTCTTTAACCCCGATCTGGCAAAGCTTATTAAGTCTGTCGGCAAAAGAGCGGGTGAAACCGGGCGGCATATGCTGGGTAATTAACAGTGCCGGGCTGGAAAGCGGTAACGGTTGCAGGACGTGACGAATTGCCTCAGTTCCCCCCGTTGAAGCACCAATCGCAATCAGTTTTTCAGAACTCAACAGCGGCCCCGCTTTCAGCGTTGTCGGTGCCGACAATGGCTTATGTGCTGCAAGGCTCGCCTTTGCTGCTGTACGCACCTTTTCAGCAATCATTTCGCTATACGCCAGCATTCCTTCGCGAATACCCAGTTGCGGTTTGGTGACAAAATCTATCGCCCCCAACTCCAGCGCGCGCAGCGTGACTTCTGACCCTTTGCCGGTCAGGGAAGAAACCATCACTACGGGCATTGGACGCAAACGCATTAATTTTTCGAGGAAATCCAGTCCGTCCATCCGCGGCATTTCAACATCCAGCGTCAATACATCGGGATTGAATTTCTTAATCAAATCACGCGCAACCAGCGGATCAGGGGCGGTCGCCACCATTTCCATGTCGCTATGGCTGTTGATGATTTCTGTCATGATCTGGCGCATCAGTGCCGAATCATCGACAGATAACACCCTGATTTTGCTCATCGTTAATCCTTACTTAGCGCATACACCGTCTGACCACGCAGCGTGAAGCGGCGCTCAAGGTGGCTAAAGTTTTCAGAGTGACCCGCAAACAGCAATCCGTCGGGTTTAAGGAGCGGAACAAAGCGGCGCAAAATCTCCTGCTGGGTAGTTTGATCGAAGTAGATCATGACGTTACGACAGAAGATCGCATCAAACGGCCCCGGCACGGTGTACTGTTTCGCCAGTAAATTCAGCGGGGCAAAATCAACATAGTTCGCCAGCTCCTGACGCACGCGTACCAGCCCTTCATGCGGTCCCGTCCCTCGCATGAAATACCGTTGCAGTTGCTGCGGCGTCAGGTTTTTCAACTCTTCATGGCGATAAATACCGCTTCTGGCTTTTTCCAGCACTTCGGTGTCGATATCGCTGGCAAACACTTTCCAGCGTCCGGGCACGGTGCCCAATGTGTCAGCCAGCGTCATCGCAATGCTGTACGGCTCTTCGCCGGTCGAAGCCGCCGCGCTCCATACGCGATACTCGCCAGAACGGCGACGTGCGTGATCCGAGAGCAGAGGAAAATGATGCGCCTCACGGAAAAATGCCGTCAGATTCGTGGTCAGCGAATTGATAAACGCCTGCCACTCACCGCTGTGCTGATTAGATTCCAGCAAGTTCAGGTAATGGCCGAAATCCGTCAGTCCCAGCGAACGCAAACGACGAACCAGTCGGTTGTAAACCATGTCGCGTTTATGGTCGGCCAGGACGATCCCGGCTCGTTGATAGATCAATTGACTTATCCGCCGAAAATGCGCGTCGGAAAGCGCCAGGCGCTCGGTCATCTGTAACAATAAAGACGTTTGCCCACAGGGCAGAGATGAAGTCATAGCGCCTTCTCAATCACTTCAGGATACCACTGGCGCAATTTGTAACTGCGCCGACTCATGTCGTGCTACTTCATGTTCTTCAAGGGTAAATACCGCCACACGCGAAGAAAGATGGTCGGCCTGATTCGCCAGTTGTTCCGTTGCCACCGCCGCTTCTTCTACCAGGGAGGCGTTCTGCTGTGTCACCTGATCCATCTGGCTGACAGCCTGTGCAACCTGCTCAATCCCCCGCCGTTGTTCTTCCGAGGCCGAAGCAATTTCTCCCATAATGTCGTTCACGCGGGTCACCGAACTGACAATATCAGTCATGGTCGCGGCGGCGTTATTCACCAGTTTCGAACCCTGCTGGACACGATTGACTGACTCTTCGATCAGCCCTTTGATCTCTTTTGCCGCCTGGGCGCTTCGGCTGGCAAGATTGCGCACTTCACCTGCCACTACCGCAAAACCACGCCCCTGCTCTCCGGCGCGAGCCGCTTCCACTGCCGCATTCAGGGCCAGAATATTGGTCTGGAAAGCAATGCCGTCGATAACGCTGATAATGTCGCCAATTTTTTGCGAACTGGTGGCGATCTCCTGCATGGTGTGAGTCATGGTACTGACCTGAACACCGCCCGCCTGCGCCGTTGTCGCGGCATTTTTTGCCAGTTCCGACGCCTGGCGCGCGTTATCGGCGTTTTGCCCTACCGTGGCGGTTAATTGCTCCATACTGGCGGCCGTTTGTGCCAGCGATGCCGCCTGCTGTTCGGTACGACTTGAGAGATCGTTATTGCCTGCGACAATCTCCGCGATACCAATGTGCATCTCCTGGCTTCCCTTACGCACATCACTTACCGTCCCACGCAAAGCCTGCTGCATGGTCTTCAGACTGGCAAAAATGGCGGTGATCTCATTGCGACCATACACCGCAATCGGACGCGCCAGATTACCCGCAGCAATGCTGTCAAAATGGCTACCGATAATGGCCAGTGGTTGAACAATCATCTTGCGCGTCCACCACAGCGCACTGCTGATGTAGATCGCCGCAACAATAATCATGCTGATAAACACCAGCGCCGAAATCTGATAGTTACGCTGGCTTTGCGCACTGGCAGCTTCCAGCACATGGTTGATCTCCAGCTGCCAGGCCTCAAAGTTAACGTCAAACGCATTCTGTGATTCCTGCACCGGCGCAGTGAGGAAATCCGAAAGTTGATTACTTTCAAGCCAGGTCGCCTGATGTTCGAGATCGTTGTGCCAGCGGGCAAAACTTTTCTCCGTCTCTTTTTGCAACGCCCTGACGTGCTCGTTGCCCGCAGTCATCGCCATAAAACTTTTAAACAGCGTGGTGGATTGCGTCAGACTGGCGCGCGCCGTCGTCATCAACGTTTTAATGTCATCCGCCGGATAGCTAAGCGCCGTCAGAGTGCCCGCTTTGTTCAGCGCGGTACTGGCCTGTAACATTACCGCCCGAGTTTGCGCTAAAGCCGCACGTTGCTGATTGCTCTGCTCGACCTGATTCAGTCGTTGCACATCGTCGCGAAATGCCCAAAAAGACATGCCGTTACTGCCAATCTGCAAGATCCCGCAGAGAATCAAAATTAAAAACAGCGTGGTCGAAATTCGAATACGATTAAACATCAACGCTCCCCATCAGGCGGCAATGACCGCGTTAGTAAATACTCGTCAAAATGTTTCCCAGTTTGGATCTTGTTCAGCAATTCGCAGTCGTGGCTGTGCCGGTGGTTGCTCACTGGCAGGACGGGATGGTGTTTGCGGTTTATTGGTGAGTGGGCTGGCTGCCAGACGAAACGCGGAAACCGCTTGCGTTAAACGACTGGCCTGTTCTTCCAGCGCAGCTGCGGCGGCAGCTGATTCCTGCACCAGCGATGCGTTCTGTTGCGTGACGCGATCCATTTCCGAAACCGCCAATGCGACTTGATCGATGCCACGGCTCTGTTCATCCGATGCTGATGCAATCTCGCCCATAATGTCAGTCACGCGGGTGACAGCATTGACGATATTGTTCATTGTTTCCCCGGCGCTTTCGACCAGCACCGAACCGGTATCAACGCGCGAGACGGAGTCTTCAATGAGGGCTTTGATCTCTTTTGCCGCCTGGGCGCTGCGACTGGCAAGATTACGTACTTCGCCCGCCACCACGGCAAAACCACGGCCCTGTTCACCCGCTCGCGCGGCTTCAACAGCGGCATTCAGCGCGAGGATATTAGTCTGGAAGGCAATACCATCGATAAGGCTGATAATGTCGGCAATTTTCTTCGAACTATCGGCGATCTCATGCATCGTTTTCACAACGCCATCCACCACTTTGCCGCCGTGCTGGGCGGTGTCGGAGGCACTTTGCGCCAGTTGCGAGGCCTGGCGGGCGTTATCGGCGTTTTGCTTCACTGTCGCGGTGAGCTGCTCCATGCTGGCGGCAGTTTCTTCCAGCGCGGATGCCTGCTGTTCAGTACGGGAGGAAAGATCGGTGTTGCCCGCCGCAATTTCACGGGTACCGGCATAGATGGCATCGGAACCTTCACGCACATGAGTGACGGTGTCAGTCAAAGAGCGTTGCATATGTGAAACGCTCTGCGCCAGGTCGCTCATTTCACTGCGCCCGTCCATGGTCAGGGTATTCGCCAGGTTACCACCGGCGATTTCGCGAATATGCGCAATAATTTTTGCCAGCGGTGTAAGCAACATACGGCGAATGCCGTACCACGCCACCAGCAGAATCAATACCACCACCAGCGCGATAACCGCCAGTTGCCACTGGGCAAATCGGTAATCATCTGCGTTGTCAGTGACGATATCGCGATACAGTTTTTCACTGCTGAGGGCGTACTGAGCAAACGCTTCGCCCATTGCATTTTGCATTCCCTGGGTTGGCTGAGCGAAATAAGCTCCAGTATTGCCATAATCAAGATAATCAATCAGTTCAGTTAACGCTGTGTGATAGTTTTTATATTTTTCATCAATATTACGACTGGTAGCGACCATTTCAGGTAACGGTGCCATGCTTTTGAATTTTTTATAATGCGTCGCGGCCTGGGCCAATGTTTTCCTGGCGCTATCGAGTAATTCAACTTTGGCGTTACTTTGCTGATTGGATGAATCCATCATCATCCGCACCGCTGAACGACTCAGGTTAATGCGCGTTTGCAGCATTAAATCCCAGGTTGACGTCAGCTCGCCCTGCTGTTCCCGTAATTGATTGGAAACCACAAAGCTCTTCTGGCTATGGTGAAGGGAAGAAAAAAACAGACTGCCGGAAATAAGCTGTAACAGTGCGAATACCCCCAGCACCATTACCAACAGCGTGACTACGCGGATACGGTTAATCATAAGGCACCTTCCTGAAAACAAGTTGATCTCGTTATCGGCAAGGAAGGGGGAAACTTTATTGCTGATGCCACCCGCCGCGAAATTGAAATAAAAAACCCGATGCGCAGATCATCGGGTTCATTTCAATTGAGGAAATCAGGAGAATTACGCCACTTCTGACGCCGCGCTATCTAACAGCGCCATCTCTTCGCTGTTCAGCAGTTTTTCGATGTTCACCAGAATCAACATCCGGTCGCCCAGTGCGCCCAGTCCAGTGAGATATTCTGTTGAAAGCGTCACGGCAAATTCCGGTGCCGGACGAATTTGCTCCGCCGTCAATGAAAGCACGTCTGAAACGCCGTCAACCACGATGCCGACCACCCGCTGTCCGAGATTCAGGACGATAACTACCGTGTTGTCGTTATAGTCCACATCCCCCTGGCTGAACTTAATTCGTAAGTCGACAATCGGCACAATAACGCCGCGCAGATTCGTGACGCCTTTGATAAACGCTGGCGTGTTCGCAATCCGTGTCACCTGATCGTAGCCACGGATCTCCTGCACTTTCAGGATATCAATACCGTACTCTTCATCACCAAGGGTAAATACCAGAAATTCCTGGCCTGACGGCTCGCTGGCCAGCTTTGTTACATTCGTCATACCGGTCATATTGTTACCTTTTTACTCATTCAGGCGGCGGTGTTCGCCATACGTTGTTCGCGGTTTATCGCCTGCAAGGCGGAGACATCAACAATCAGTGCCACGCTGCCGTCGCCAAGAATGGTCGCAGCAGAAATGCCGGGGACTTTGCGATAGTTACTTTCAAGGTTTTTAACCACAACCTGGTGTTGACCAATTAATTGATCCACCAGCAAGGCGTAGCGGCGACTGCCACTTTGTAAGATCACCACAATTCCCTGGGTAGCTTCGGTTTTCGCGCCCGCGACGTTGAACACTTTCCACAGTTCGACGATGGGCAGATATTCACCCCGCACTTCCAGCACCCGCTCGCCGCCGGCCAGTGGATGCAGATCGGCTTCACGGGGTTGCAGTGATTCCATGACAGCATTCAGCGGCAGAATGAAAACTTCATCCGCAACGCGAACGGACATGCCGTCGAGGATGGCCAGCGTCAGCGGCAGTAAAATGCGGATCGTAGTGCCAGTACCCTGCTTCGACTGGATTTCGACATGACCGCCCATCTCCTGAATATTACGTTTAACGACGTCCATGCCGACGCCGCGCCCGGAGACGTCGGTGACCTGCTCTGCCGTGGAGAAGCCTGGTGCAAATATCAGCATCGCGACTTCGTCGTCGCTCATGTTTTCGCTGACAGTCAAACCTTGCGAGGCCGCTTTTGCCAGAATTCGCTCACGGTTTAGCCCTGCACCATCGTCGGTCACTTCAATGCAAATGTTGCCGCCCTGATGTTCGGCAGAAAGAATTAAATTTCCGACGCTGTTTTTACCTGCGGCGAGCCGTTTTTCTGGCAGTTCAATACCGTGATCGAGGCTATTGCGTACCAGGTGGGTCAGCGGGTCGATAATGCGTTCTATCAGGCTCTTGTCGAGTTCAGTAGAACTGCCCACCAGCGTCAGTTCTACCTGCTTGCCGAGTTTTCCCGCCAGATCACGCACCAGCCGGGGATAGCGACTAAAGACATATTCCATCGGCATCATGCGAATCGACATCACTGATTCCTGCAAATCACGAGCGTTACGTTGTAACTGCCCCATGCTGGTAATCAAATCACCATGATTAACCGGGTCCAGTTCACTGGAGCGCTGGGCAAGCATGGACTGGGTGATGACCAGCTCGCCGACGAGGTTAATTAATTGATCAACCTTTTCTACCGCTACACGGATGCTGGTGGATTCACTGCTGCGCGTCGTTTTTTCCCGCTCCACGCGACCGGTTGGCGCTTGTTCGGCTGCCAGTTTAAGCACTGGTGGGGTGGATATTTTGGGCGAGACTTCTACTGTTTCAAAGGTAATCTGATCGGCTTCAATCACAAAACAGAGTACCGCTGTGATGTCATCTTCGGCGATGTCGCCCGTTAATATTGCCGAGAGAGAATCCGTCCCCTTCACCACGTCAGTTAACGTTGTCAGATGCCCCAGCTCTTCTTCCAGCAGGTCGACTTCCCCGGCCTTCAGGCGCGAAAGGATAATTCGTCGCGGCGACTGACTGCGACTCTGCTCATCTTGCGGTTCACTTTTGGCAACCACACTTAATCGGGTCACTGCGGATGGCGTTTCGCCTTTCGCTTCTAATGCCAGTTGACGCAAGGCCTGGCAGATATAATCGAAGCTGGCGGCATCCGGCTCTTGCGACTGTTTATAAGCGTCGAGCTGTTCTTGCATGATGTCCTTCGTTTCCAAAAACAGATTGATAATGTCGGTGTTGAGTTGCATCTCACCTCGTCTGGCTTCGTCGAGCAGGTTTTCCATCAGATGCGTGGTTTCCTGCAAAACGCTGAAGCCAAAGGTTCCTGCCCCTCCTTTGATCGAGTGGGCAGCCCGAAAGATGGCATTCAATTGTTCGGCATCTGGCGCTTCCGGCTGCAAAACCAGCAGATGCTGCTCCATATCAGCCAACAGTTCGTCCGCTTCATCAAAAAATGTCTGATAAAAATCGCTTATATCCATGCTCACGCTGTCACCTCGGTTCGGCTGATGGCATTGTGGGAACACTGACCTGTGGTGCAACCTCAGGTTTTTCCAGGGCGCTTACTGGCTCATTCTGGCTTTCGGCGTTTTCATGCAAAATGGCCTGTTCGGCTTGTTTGTTCAGTACCAGCAGGCTGATGCGACGGTTGACGGCATCATCAGGTCCGCGATCGCTTAAGCGCATCGTTGCCGCCATGCCGACGACACGTAACACTTTGCCGCCATTCAACCCGCCAACCATCAGTTCGCGGCGGGATGCATTGGCACGATCGGCAGAAAGCTCCCAGTTGCTGTAACCTTTCTCACCGCTGGCGTAGGGAAAATCATCGGTATGACCCGAGAGGCTAATTCGGTTGGGAATACCGTTCAGTACGGGCGCGATGGCGCGCAGAATGTCGCGCATATAGGGTTCGACGTCGGCACTGCCAGTTCTGAACATCGGGCGATTCTGGCTATCGATGATCTGAATACGTAGACCTTCCTGGACCAGATCGATTTTGAGATGTGGACGTAACGCCCGCAGTTTCGGATCGGATTCAATCAACTGGTCGAGATCACCCCGCAATTTCCGCAATCGACTTTGCTCCATGCGTTTTTTCAGCTCTTCGATGTTCGGCTGCTTATTCACTTCCCCCTGACTTTGGGTGTAATCATCACCCCCACCGGGAATTGGGCTTTCACTATTAGAAATGCGATCGCCGCCCGTAACCGCTGTCGCCAGCGGAGTCCGGAAGTACTCCGCAATCTGAATCAGCTCTTTTGGACTGGAGATAGAGATCAGCCACATCACCAGAAAAAAGGCCATCATTGCGGTCATAAAGTCGGCATAAGCAATCTTCCACGATCCATGTGCTGCTCCGTGGCTTTTGGCTTTGCGTCGTTTGACGACAATAATCGGATGCGCTTGATTCTTCATGCTTCCTCGGTTGTCGTCTGTTGTTGCGGATTTTTCACCGCACGTACATGCTCTTCCAGTTCAATAAACGACGGACGTTCGCTGGAATAGAGCGTTTTGCGACCAAACTCAACGGCGATAGGCGGTGCGTAACCGTTCAGATTAGATAGCAGTGTGACTTTGACGCACTGCATCATTTTGCTGGTTTCGGCGCTTTTCTGACGTAAAACACTCGCTAATGGGGAAATAAATCCGTAAGCCAATAAAATGCCGAGGAAAGTCCCCACCATCGCATGTGCGATAAGCGCCCCCAGCTCGGCGGCAGGACGATCGGCTGAACCTAACGCGTGAACGACCCCCATTACAGCCGCGACAATACCAAACGCCGGAAGTGAGTCCCCGACCAGCGCCAGACTGTTCGCCGGGACTTCTGCCTCGCTTTCGTGCGTCTCAATTTCTTCATCCATCAGGGCTTCGATTTCGAAGGTGTTCATGTGACCGCTGATAATCAGGCGCAGATAATCGACGATAAAATCAAGCATGACGCTATCCGCAAGGATGCGTGGGTAGCTGGCGAAGATCTCGCTCTCACGGGGATGTTCAATATCACGTTCCAGCGAAAACATCCCCATCTGCCGCGATTTCGCCATCAACCGATAAAGCAGAGCCAGCAGATCCATATACATTGCTTTGGTGTATTTGGAGCGACGAAACAGCAACGGCAGCGCCTTCAGCGTGCCTTTAATCGCTTTGCCATTATTGCCGACGATAAACGACCCAATCCCTGCACCGGCAATAATCACCAGTTCAGCGGGTTGATAGAGTGCTCCAAGGCTTCCACCGGTCATCAAATAACCGCCGAAAACTGTACCGAGAACAACCAGGTAACCTAATAAGATAAGCACGACATCATCCTTCCACTGTTGACCATGACAGGATGTTCAGTCGTCAGGCGTTAACGCGCGATTGGGGCAAAAAAAAGCAGCGGTACGTCGTTACCGCTGCTGGAATGTTGCGCCACACCGTATCAGTTAAACAGCCTGTACTCTCTGTTCATCCAGCAGTTGTGGGATAATATCGGCAGGATTCTGGGAAAGTTTACGTCTTTTTACTGCCCGGGATGGCGGCTGACATAAGCTGCAGGCAAAGCTGCCAACAGGCTGGTGAGCGTGGGTAATAAAATTGCCGCCGCAGCAGTTGCAGCTGGAAAGTTGCAGTAATCCACTTTCAACAAACCGCACCAATGTCCAGGCACGGGTTAATGCCAGCAGCGGTCCGTCTTCTGCTTGCGGGCACTGTTCAAGGTATAAACGGTAGGCTTTGATCACTGCATCGACGCCATTACACAAACCGGTTTTCAGTAAAAACTGCCATGCATTACAGAACATCGAAGCATGAACGTTTTGTTCCCAGGTCATAAACCAGTCGGTTGAGAATGGCAGCATGCCTTTCGGCGGTGGGCTTCCGCGCAGTTCTTTATAAAGTTTTATCAGGCGTCCGCGACTTAACTGTGTTTCGCTTTCCAGCATCTGCAAACGAGCGCCCAGGGTGATCAATTCCATTGCCAGCTGAATATCCCGCGCTTCCTGAACAATGCTTTTTTCACTCATGATCAGGCCCTTTTCTTGCGCAGCGCTTCTTCAGGCTGATTAACATCATTCAGCAAGCGTGTTGAGAGCATGATGCCGGTATGAATTTGCTGGAGATCGTCAACGCGGGAATCTTGCGTCAATTGAGTAATCGTCTGGTGGCTGTCAAAACGGAAGTGACAAACCAGCTGATTGGTTTCTGCCAGCTTAACCATTTGCGGAAGAGTCAGTGCCGCTAATGTTGTCGCCATTTCTTCATTTATGCCGAGACGAAACATAGCGGACGCTTTGTCCTGAACAATCAGACGCTGTGCAAGTAGTAAATATGACAAGTTGATGTCATAAATGTGTTTCAGCAACTCGGAGGTATGCATTATTCCCACCCAGAATAACCAACTTTATTTTTATGCGGTCTCACCGCACCCCGTGATGTCGCCGGGAAGCCCCGGTAAAAAATAATTAGCATTAGAATAGTTGCGATAAGCTGCAATAAGCAGAACCACCTTTTTGGTTTAATAAGTCCTTACAAATAGAAATGGGTCTTTACACTTATCTAAGATTTTTCCTAAATCGACGCAACTGTACTCGTCACTACACGCACATACAACGGAGGGGGGCTGCGATTTTCAATAATGTGTGATGCAGATCACACAAAACACTCAATTACTTAACATAAATGTATAAGTCATACTTTTGTTTTGGGTGTATTTCAATCTGTTAAAAAGTTTTTCGCAACGCTAGCAAGCAAAAATGAAACAGGAATAATCGAAATGGGATGTTGCGCACAGTTAAAATAACTCACCGTAAATAATCATCTGCTATAAATAATCACTTTCATGCAATACCCGATAAGCTATTTTTAAACAGACACTTACCGCACAACAAACTAATTAAATACAAAGAAAGGCAACAATCAACTTAATGTTAATAAAATGTTTTACATATATTAACCACTTGTTTAATATGGAGAATCAGTACATTATTTTCTTATAATTACAGTTGAAATCATATGATAACCAAGAGTGATTGATTAATTGTCTTTACTAATGACCAGACTAATATTTACCTGTTTGACTGAGTTGGGATTGCGTCGTTTCTCCATTAGGAGTAAAGCTTTAATGTCACCTGAAGTTCACAGAATAAGGAACAGGTTATGAGCTATAGCAATATTCTTGTCGCCGTTGCGGTTACACCGGAAAGTCAGCAACTGCTGGCAAAAGCGGTATCTATCGCCAGGCCAGTAAAGGGACACATCAGTTTAATTACTCTCGCTTCCGACCCGGAAATGTACAATCAATTAGCCGCGCCGATGCTTGAAGATTTACGCAGCGTGATGCAGGAAGAAACGCAAAGCTTTCTTGATAAGTTAATTCAGGATGCGGGGTATCCCGTTGACGAGACGTTTATTGCCTACGGTGAGTTAAGCGAACATATTCTGGAGGTTTGTCGCAAACATCATTTCGATTTGGTGATTTGCGGTAATCACAATCACAGTTTCTTTTCGCGAGCATCCTGCTCGGCGAAAAGAGTGATTGCCTCTAGTGAGGTCGATGTGCTGTTAGTTCCACTTACGGGAGATTAACCGCTCCTACGCAAGCTTAGGAAAGGTAGCAACTTTATCGCGCTGCTGGCTTTCCGCGCTTCGCGGAACTATCTGCTTTAGGTCGCTAATGAAGCACTCCTGCCAGTGGTTAATATCGTTTTTCACGATAACGTCCAGCATCTCTGCATGACGGGAAATACGTTCCGCCAGCGACATAGTCAATGCACGATCCAGCGCAGCTGCAACTTCGTCACGATCGTAGGGGTTAACAATTAACGCCGACGTTAACTCGTTTGCCGCTCCCGCAAATTGCGAAAGAACAAGAACGCCCGGATTGGCTGGGTCCTGAGCGGCAACATACTCTTTTGCCACCAGGTTCATCCCGTCACGCAGTGGCGTCACTAAGCCCACGTCAGAGTAACGGAATATTTTCATCAGTAATTTACGGTCAAAATGCTGATTCAAATAATAAAGCGGCGTCCAGCCTAATTGCCCGTATTTACCATTAATTCGTCCAGCTTCATTTTCGAGCTGATGACGAATATCCTGATAGGCTTGCACATCACCACGCGACGTTGGTGCAATCTGGGTATAACGAATTTTACCATGATGCTGCGGATATTTTTCCAGCAACGCTTCATAGGCGAGAAAACGCTCTGGCAAACCTTTGGAATAATCCAGCCGTTCGACAGAAAAGATATTTTGTACGTTTTTCAATTCCGCTTTAAGTTGCGCCAGTTTTGGCGGCAGTGGCCCGGCAGCCTGTTTGGCTATTTCTTTCGGCTCAATGCCAATCGGGTAAACTTCCGTTCGAAATGCTTTGCCCCAGGCTGTATGGCTTTTTGCGCTACGCGTCGTGACGCGGGTCAGGTTAGAAAGGCAATCCAGGAACGCCAGACGATCGTTTTCTGTCTGGAACCCCAGCAAATCATAATCACAAAGCTGTTCAAGCAAGGTGTCATATGTCGGCAGCGCGTTGAAGATTTCCGGTGTCGGGAAAGGAATATGCAAAAAGAAACCAATGCGATTATTCACCCCACGTTTGCGTAATTCATGCGCAAAGGGCAACAGGTGATAATCGTGGATCCAGATAATGTCATCGTCTTGCAACAGCGGCAGTAATTTATCTGCCAGCAACGCATTTACGCGTAGATAGCCATCCCAGGCAGGACGCTGAAATTGCACCAGATCGAGCCGATAATGAAAAGCGGGCCAGAGAACGGCATTGGAGAATTTGTTGTAGTATTCGTCAAGGTCCTGTTCGCTGAGGTTAAAAGAGGCCCACGTAATGTTACCCTTTTTCACCTTTTTTAGCGGCTGATCCTCATTCCCTGTTTCACCGCTCCAGCCAAACCACAGTCCACCTGCGGCTTTCAGTGCCCCCAGTATGCCAACGGCAAGGCCACCGGCACTGGCGGCGTGCTCGTCTGGTGGTGCAATCCGGTTAGATACTACGACTAAACGACTCATAGTCATCACTCCTGTTACTTTCTCTTTTTTGTTGTAATGCGGTGGTTATCATTTCAAGCCAGCTCCAGACATCCGGCACGCCCGCCAGTCGCCATGATGCCTGAGTTGCACCTGTGCCAATTTTTACTGACATTCCGCCCAGCCGGTTAACGACTGCGAAGCCAGATTCATCGGTCAGATCATCGCCCAGAAATACGGGCGTTCGCCCGATAAAGGGAGCTTCCTGCATAAAAGCAGCAATCGCCTCACCTTTACTGGTACCTTTCGGTTTGATCTCGACAACACACTTTCCCTGCTGTAACGCCATTTGTGGCCAGATCTGAGTAATACGTTGCGCTAATGTCATTAATGCGTCTTCATGCTGCGGAGCCTGGCGATAATGCAGCGCAAAGGCCATCCCTTTCGTCTCCAGCTCCGCACCCGGAAACTGGGCGATAGCCGTGTGCAGTTGCACGCTAATATCACGCGCAATCGCATCCGGCAGATGAACGATATGCGTTTTACCATTGATGTCACGGCGCTCCGCCCCATGCACGCCCGCTAATGGGAAGCGATAAGGTTTTGCCAGTGCATCAAGCTCCACCATTGAGCGCCCTGATATCAATGCCAATGCACCATCACTTGCGGTTGCCAGTAGCTGAAGTCCTTGCAGAATAGTGTCAGGCACGACGACCTGATCGGGATGCGGTTTGATTTCCGCCAGCGTTCCATCGAGATCAAAAAACCAGGCATATTTCGCGGATAGTTCAGGGGTTTCGGTTAACGGTTCTGTCACCCGGTTCTCCTCCTTCTCTTTTCTTATTGTGTTGCGCAGAACGCGCTTTACAGACATGTAAGTATAGACAGTGTGACGGGGGTCGCCATTTGCAACGAAGAACAGCCAACCGTTGTGGCGGCTGGCTGTGGTGGGAAAAAACGCTAAATTGTTGTGGAAAAAAGCATCAGACAGTGCGTTTCGCTTTTTGCTTGTAACGGTCGAAAATCACCGCTGCCAGCAGGATTAAGCCGCGAACCACGTACTGGGCGAAAGGAGAAATATTAAGCAGGTTCATGGCATTTTCCACGGTGCCTAAAATTAAGATACCCGCCACCACATATGAGATTTTTCCGATGCCGCCTTTCAGAGAAACGCCACCTAAAACGCAGGCGGAGATAACAATCAGCTCATAACCAATCGACGTCATTGGCTGCCCACTGGTCATACGTGAAGCCAGAATAATTCCGGCTATCGCTGATACCAGACCAGAGAGAACAAAGATAATAATTTTGGTGCGAACAACCGGTACACCCGCCAGACGCGCAGCCTCTTCGTTCCCGCCAATCGCCAGGGTATTACGACCAAAGGTGGTTTTATTCAGCAGCAAGCCAAAGACAATCAGACACGCGACGGTAAGCCAGATTGGCGCAGGCAGACCGAACCAGTTGGCGTAACCAAGGGCAAAGAAGCTTTCATCTTCGATACCGACCGCTTTACCGTCTGAAATGATGTACGCCAGACCTCGAACAATCTGCATCGTTGCCAGTGTCGTGATCAGGGCATTTATTTTGAGTTTGGCGATAACAAAGCCATTGACCAGGCCACAGAGAACGCCCAGCAACAAACCCGCTGCCACGCCAATCCACAGGCTTTCAGTCAGGTTAATAACCACCGCCGTGGTGACACCCGCACAGGCAATTACGGAGGCGACAGAAAGGTCAAAGTCACCGGAAGCAAGGCAGAACAACATGCCACAAGCCACCATCCCCGACATGGAAATTGCCAGGCCCAACCCTTTCATATTAATGAAGGTGGCAAAATTTGGGACAAAAATGGCACAGGCGATAAAAAGCACCGCAAACACCACCAGCATGCCGTACTGATCCCAGATACGCCCGAAGCTGAATGACGACTTAGGTGCGCCAGATCCCGATGTAGAAACAGAAGACATCATACTCTCCTTTCTCAGGCAACTGCCTGGCTGACTTTAGGCATCGCAAGGCTCAGTGCCTGACGCTCATCTGCCTGCTCGTGTAACAATTCACCGGCGATTTCGCCTTCCCGCATCACCACAATCCGGTCGGCAACGCCGAGGACTTCAGGTAAGTCGCTGGAGGCAAACAGCACCGCCACACCCTGCGCCGCCAGCGCATAAATCACGTTATATATTTCGTGCTTAGCACCAACATCAATGCCACGCGTAGGTTCATCCAGCAAAATGACCTTCATCTCTTCCGATAACCAGCGGCCCAGAATGGCTTTTTGCTGATTTCCGCCTGAGAGATTCATGATCAGTTGCTCAGCGCCCGGCGTTTTGATGTTGAGCGAACGAATGTGGTGATCGGCATTGTTTTCTTCCCAACCGTTGTTGATTACACAACCGCCAAGCACATGTTTACGTCTGGCACTGATGTTGATATTGTCGCGAACGGAGTGCACGGGAATAATGCCTTCCGCTTTGCGATCTTCCGGACAGAGCATCATGCCTGCGGCAATGGCGTGGCTCGGTTTACGAATATCGATCGGCTGTTGGTCGATATAAACCTGACCGGCGGTGATTTGCGTCCCGCCAAACATGCCTTTCATTAATTCGCTACGCCCTGCCCCGACCAGACCAAACAGACCGACAATTTCACCACTGCGAACCGCCAGACTTATTGGCGTACGCACGCCTGGTGCTTTCACAGCATCAAGACGCAGCCGCTCCTCGCCATAACTACGCGGTTGCCAGCCGTAGATATCGCCAATGTCGCGCCCAACCATCGCCTGTACCAGTGCGTCGTGGTCAACCTGCTGCATATCGGTAAAGGTTTTGACATAACGCCCATCTTTAAAGACGGTGATGGCATCGCTGAGGGCAAATATTTCTTCCATACGGTGAGAAACGTATAAGATCACCCGCCCCTCTTTTCGCAGTTCACGAATGACGCGGAAAAGATTGTCGATTTCACGGGCAGAGAGGGAGCTGGTTGGCTCATCAAAGGCGATAATTTTGGCGTTACGCGCCAGCGCTTTGGCGATTTCAACCATCTGCCACTGACCAATGGAGAGATATTTCAGCGGCGTGTCCGGGTCAATATCCATACCAAGATGTTTAAGTTGTAAACCTGCCTCATAATTCAGCAATGAACGATTCACTATGCCGCCTTTATGCGGCAGCTGGCCGAGATAGATGTTTTCCGCGACGGTCATTTCCGGCACGAGATGCAGTTCCTGATAAATAATCGCCACCCCCGCGTTAAGTGCTGCGGTCGTGTCGGAAAAGGACATTTCCTGCCCATTAATCACTACAGAACCCGTGGTTGGCGCATAGTTGCCGCTGAGGATTTTTAAGAGAGTTGATTTTCCTGCGCCATTTTCACCCATCAACGCATGAACCTGACCGGCATAGCAATCAAAACTAATATCCGTCAGCGCCTTAACGCCGGGAAATGTTTTACCGATGCCGCGAAATGAGAGATACGGGGTAGACTGTTGCATAACGTCTCCGTGAATCACTGGTCGTTCACACCCCCTCTGCATCATGCAGAGGGGAATTTTTCCGGCAAATTACTTACCGCCTAAACCTTTTTTCTCCAGTTCTTCTTTAAAGTTGTCACGCGTGATCAGTACCACGTCGGTAACTTCGGTAAATTTTGGCGGTTCAACGTCTTTTGCTACCCAGTTGTAAAGCATTTCGCTGGATTTATAGCCATGTACGTCCGGGCTTGGCAGCAGGGAACCGTAGAAGCCGGTTGCCTGTGCCTTAGACAGTTCGCTCACCGCATCCACACCGTTAATACCGATACCGATGATATCGGCCGCTTTAAAGCCCTGACCTTCCGTCGCGCGTACGCCGCCCAGCACGGTGCTGTCGTTCATACCGACGATCAGCCAATGTTTAACTTCCGGATGTTGAACCAGCATTGAGTTGGCAGCGTCAAATGCCCCCGGGATGTCGTTAGATTTGGTAGGTACCTGATAAATTTGTTTTTCCGGGAATCCGGCCGCTTTCAGTGCGTCCATAGAACCCGTTGTACGGCGGCGGGCGGTATCCAGTTCGTTGGCGGTAATCGCCATCACCGCGCTTTCTTTGACATCCCAGCCACGTTTCTGCATCTCTTTATACAGTTCCTGGCCCTGACGTTCGCCAATTTTAGTCGCCGCCATCATCACCAGAGGAACGGTATCCATTGGCTTACCTTTGGCGTTAACAAACTGGTCATCCACGGCAATGACTTTCATATCGTAGCCACGCGCTTTCGCCACGATGGCAGAGCCGAGTTTCGGGTCCGGAGTACAAATAACGAAACCTTTTGCGCCACTGGCGGCCAGGCTATCGATCGCGTTCAATGTTTTTTCGCCATCCGGCACGGCAATCTTAATAACCTCAAACCCTAAATCCTTCCCAGCTTTATCGGCAAACTTCCATTCGGTCTGGAACCACGGCTCTTCCGGTTGCTTCACCAGGAAACCGAGCTTCAGGTTCTCCGCCATAGCGGATTGTGACATAACAGCTGCCAGACCAATGGCTGCCAGGGCTTTAGTAAATTTGTGCATGGTTCTCTCCAGCTTTAGTGTCGTTTTGTGTAGGGCAAAAACGAATGACTTTCGTTAAATTAATCGGAAAACAAAGCATTACCTTTTAACTAAAAGATAAGTGACCGTGTTGACATAGTTTTAGCGAGAAATTAATTCTCCATAGGAGAGCAATATCACATCGCAGAATTACAGTGAGAACGTGCATAAATTTAGCGGGAAAAGACATAAGGAAAAGCCAATTTGTCTGACAAATTGTCTAGTGCACAGCAGATTAATCCATAAGATTAGCCTGGAAATCCTTGTTGTCTTTGGTACCCAGCGGGATGTCTTTTTTTTAACCAGTCAATAGGCCACATTACCTGGCGTTGAGTTTTTGAAATGGTGTAATAACCGCAACTCAAAGATGTGGAAAAAGCGCGTCATTCATTTCGCAATTAATTATCACCGTGTTCATTAATTAACAGAACACGTATACTGAGAGCCATATCGCAAAAATGAAAAAACGTTTTAAAAAATCATTGCTTCATCATGAATTCAAATTCACCGATTAATATCAACAAGATACAAAAATCACTATCATTAAAATTCATTGCAGTTACATTGATTTCATCAATGAAATGTAAAAATATATAAACTTGATGATTTAAGCATTTTCTTATACCCATTCAGACGTTATTCTTATTTCAGATCATCGTCAGAATTGACTCCACGATCACATTTCGGACCGGCAGAAAGGAATTATTCTGCAAACAGTAATTATGGTGTTTTGATTTATCTTGCACCTCTCCACTTCTGGATATAAGGATATTAGGTATGGCAACCGCTGGAATGCTTCTCAAACTCAACTCTCAAATGAACCGCGAGTTTTACGCATCCAATCTCTACCTTCACCTGAGTAACTGGTGTTCTGAACAGAGTCTGAACGGCACCGCCACTTTCCTTCGCGCCCAGGCACAGAGTAACGTGACCCAAATGATGCGCATGTTTAACTTTATGAAGAGTGTCGGCGCTACTCCCATCGTTAAAGCCATTGATGTTCCCGGTGAAAAACTGAACTCACTGGAAGAACTTTTCCAAAAAACGATGGAAGAATACGAGCAACGTTCAAGCACGCTGGCACAGTTAGCCGATGAAGCTAAAGAACTGAATGATGATTCAACCGTCAATTTCCTGCGCGATCTGGAAAAAGAACAGCAGCATGATGGCCTGTTGCTGCAAACCATTCTTGATGAAGTGCGCAGTGCGAAACTTGCTGGTATGTGCCCTGTGCAGACTGACCAACATGTTCTGAATGTCGTGTCGCATCAGCTGCATTGATCGTCATCGGCGCTAATGCAATTGCGCCGATGAAGTTTTTGAGAAACCGCTGCCTCATCTTTTTGAAGCAGCGGTTTTTTAATGGGATTCGCCCTGTGGGGTAAACTTGAGTTCAATCAGCGCGATGGCTTTTTGGATTGCCCGCATGGTGACCGGGTCTGCGGCGGCGGGATGGTGAGTAAAGTCGATATTCTTCAGCTGGCTGGACATTTTTTCGCGAACTTCAACGGGCGCGATTACATCCAGAACGTCGAGAATTTGTTTGATAACCAACTGGCAAGCAACCACATCAGAAACCAGTTCCTGATCGGCATTCAGCGGCTGGGACATCGTAAACTCCTGATAGCATTTTGAAAGCCGTTATAGTAGCGGCTTCACATCTTCAGCGATAGTCACATCCACCGTCACCAGGACACAAAAAAACCTGCCGGAGCAGGTTTTTTGTTATCGGAACATATTGCCTGGCGGTACGTCTTTGAACGTCTTGCAATAGTTATTGAACATACTTTTCAGGATCTTGCGCAGTTTCATCGCGGCACTCCGACTATTTGTTATGCAGGTGTTATTGTCTTTGCACTTATAATATGACAATCATCACAAAAATCAATCTTTATGTGATGTAAATCACATAAATACCCCTTTAATGTTATAAAAATGATAATCAAAAAGCAGCCCCCCCATTTCTGACACCTACAGATGGCAAGAAATAGCGCCTGCCAGGCGTCTTTTTCGGCCATTGTCGCAGCGCTGTAACACGTAAAATAGTGCTTTCTCTTACTCTTCTGGCTGGACCATGAGACTTCTGATTCTGACTCTTTCATTAATAACGCTGGCGGGGTGTACGGTTACTCGCCAGGCCCATGTGAGCGAAGTTGACGCGGCAACAGGTATTGTACGGTTGGTTTATGATCAGGCTTTTTTGCAGCATGCCCGTACCGATCGTTATGTCAGTCGCGGGATCGCCGATCGCGCATGCCAGCAGGAAGGCTATACCCACGCGATCCCCTTTGGTCAGCCAGTAGGCAACTGTAGCCTTTTTGCGGGTTCCTTATGTTTGAATACGGAATTCACTTTGTCATATCAGTGCCATCATTCCGCCTTCCCTGTCTTTCTCTAAATGTTTTAATCAGCGAGGGGGATCTTCGCTGATTAAATAAATAGCGGTAATGCGTTTTATTCCCATTCGTATTTTTAATAAATGAAGTTTATATTTTACCTTTTGCAAATAATAAAATAACAAATTATAGTGACGCCACAGCAACAAATATAACCTTTGTGGAGCACTATCATGCTGAAACCAGAAATGATTGAAAAACTTAATGAGCAGATGAACCTGGAACTGTACTCTTCACTGCTTTATCAGCAAATGAGCGCCTGGTGCAGCTATCATACCTTCGAAGGTGCTGCCGCGTTCCTGCGCCGTCACGCCCAGGAAGAGATGACGCATATGCAGCGTCTGTTTGATTATCTGACTGATACCGGCAATTTACCGCGTATTAATACCGTTGAATCTCCGTTTGCTGAATATTCCTCACTTGATGAATTATTCCAGGAAACCTATAAACACGAACAATTAATCACGCAGAAAATTAACGAACTGGCTCATGCTGCGATGACCAATCAGGACTACCCAACATTTAATTTCCTGCAATGGTATGTTTCTGAGCAGCATGAAGAAGAGAAACTGTTCAAATCGATTATTGATAAATTAAGCCTGGCAGGCAAAAGCGGCGAAGGTCTGTATTTTATCGACAAAGAACTCTCTACCCTCGACACACAAAACTAATGTTCTCCGGCGGCAGGTTTACTGCCGCCGTTTCAAATCAGTGACGGCAAATCTTACTCTGATCGGTCGAAAAACCTTCTTCCGAAGGTATAAATTTGCCTTTTGCTGCCAGAAACGCTACCAGCTCTCCCGCTGTCATCCCTTCTGCCGAGCAAGTGTGAAAACGTGCCTGTTCACCAAAACGCGCTTTAATCGCAGCTTCCAGACTGGCATGCGTATATTGCTCACCTGATTCAATCATCATATTTAACACTTCATGACCGTGAATAGAGTCCATCGTTCCTCCTCAAAAAAAGGCTAGCGTAGCGATTGCCGCTTACCAAGACTTTGCGCCAGCGCAGGACTGAACGCATTTTATTGTACATTTATATTTACACCATATGTAACGCCGGTTTGACGAACCAGCCGTTATGCCTTAACCTGCGCCGCAGATATCACTCATAAAGATCGTCAGGACAGAAGAAAGCGTGAAAAACAGAACTCTGGGAAGTGTTTTTATCGTGGCGGGAACCACAATTGGCGCAGGCATGCTGGCAATGCCGCTGGCTGCGGCAGGTGTCGGTTTTAGCGTCACGTTAATCTTGTTGATTGGGCTTTGGGCGTTGATGTGCTACACGGCGCTATTACTGCTGGAGGTGTACCAGCATGTCCCGGCAGATACCGGCCTGGGCACGCTGGCAAAACGCTATCTGGGACGCTACGGTCAGTGGCTGACAGGCTTCAGTATGATGTTCTTAATGTATGCTCTGACTGCGGCATACATCAGCGGTGCCGGTGAATTGTTGGCCTCCAGCATCAGCGACTGGACAGGTATTTCAATGTCGGCAACCGCTGGCGTGCTGTTGTTCACTTTTGTTGCCGGTGGCGTGGTTTGTGTCGGGACATCGCTGGTCGATTTGTTTAACCGTTTTCTGTTCAGCGCCAAGATTATTTTTCTGGTGGTAATGCTGGTACTACTGCTGCCGCAT
This sequence comes from Escherichia sp. WS1451, assembly GCF_046487365.1. NCBI lineage: Bacteria > Pseudomonadati > Pseudomonadota > Gammaproteobacteria > Enterobacterales > Enterobacteriaceae > Escherichia > Escherichia sp. WS1451. The sequence goes on along the minus strand of NZ_JBJQJP010000002.1, from coordinate 74,207 downwards.
ATTCACAAAGTGAATCTTTTAACCCTGCCGTTGCAACAGGGGCTCGCACTATCTGCAATCCCGGTGATTTTTACGTCGTTTGGTTTTCACGGTAGCGTGCCGAGTATTGTCAGCTATATGGATGGCAACATTCGTAAACTACGCTGGGTGTTTATAATCGGTAGTGCGATCCCCCTGGTGGCATATATTTTCTGGCAGGTGGCGACCCTTGGCAGCATTGATTCAACAACCTTTATGGGATTGCTGGCTAATCATGCCGGATTAAACGGGCTGTTACAGGCGTTACGCGAAATGGTAGCCTCTCCGCATGTTGAGCTGGCGGTGCATTTATTTGCTGATTTAGCCCTCGCCACGTCATTTCTCGGCGTTGCGTTAGGTTTATTTGATTATCTGGCTGATTTGTTTCAGCGTTCAAATACCGTTGGTGGACGATTGCAAACTGGTGCAATTACCTTTCTGCCGCCGTTGGCGTTTGCACTGTTTTATCCACGAGGATTTGTGATGGCGCTGGGTTACGCCGGTGTGGCGCTGGCGGTACTGGCATTGATTATCCCTTCGCTGTTGACCTGGCAAAGCAGAAAGCACAATCCTCAGGCGGGTTACCGGGTGAAAGGTGGTCGTCCGGCGCTGGTGGTGGTGTTTCTCTGTGGTATTGCTGTGATTGGCGTGCAATTTTTGATTGCGGCAGGCTTGTTACCAGAAGTGGGATGATTAGATCTTATTGGGTGCCAGAATTAACGCTGACACCCAATTTGACCTCTTAATGCAGACAGCACTGCTTAAATTTCTTACCACTACCGCACGGGCAAGGATCATTACGCCCCGGTTTCTCTTCTGCTTTGATCGGTTGCTGAACAGCTTTTTCCTGCGGATGCGCCATCCAGTACGCATGTAGATCAAGCGCCGCCAGTCGAATGGCATCTACGCTCTCTTCAAACGCTTCTGGCGACATCTTCTCTACCCGCTCGAAGTTTTCCTCAGTACCGTGCAGCGCAATCGCCTCCAGCGCTGGTTTTAACGAATCGGGCAACGTTGACCAGTCAGAAAGTGCCACGCCCCGCATATAGCCAAAGCACCACTCCTCAACAATCGTCAGCTCGCTGCCATCGACTTCTCGCAAGCCGAATAACGGCTCAAACTGCTCCGGGAATTCGTTCAGACGCTCTGCGGTATCGGCCATATGTTGAAAAGCCAGGTTCATAAAGCGTGTCATCTCTTTCTCTGACGCCCAGCGCGGCACATAGTCAGCCCCACCCCATACGGCAACCAGCCACTGTGCCGGTTCAATCTCTTGCGGAGAACTCAACACCGCCGTCAATAAACCGTCCAGTTCCGCCACATCAAGGATGGCGTGGTCAGTGTTGTATTTGGTCAGAATATCGTCCAGCCATTCCAACTCACTTTCGTTTAACGGTCCCGTTTTCATACGCTTTTCCTTGTGGATCTCAACTCGCCAGCACCTATCTTACATGTCGGTCCGTAACAGAGATACTTTTTGAGTGGCTTTGCCGGTGATTAATAATTAAGGAGGGTGTAACGACAAGTTGCAGGCACAAAAAAACCACCCGAAGGTGGTTTCACGACACTGCTTATTGCTTTGATTTTATTCTTATCTTTCCCATGGTACCCGGAGCGGGACTTGAACCCGCACAGCGCGAACGCCGAGGGATTTTAAATCCCTTGTGTCTACCGATTCCACCATCCGGGCTCGGGAAGAAAGTGGAGGCGCGTTCCGGAGTCGAACCGGACTAGACGGATTTGCAATCCGCTACATAACCGCTTTGTTAACGCGCCAAATTCTTCAGGCCTTTCAGCCAGACATCCGCTTGACGCCGATGTCTTTTAAACTGGAGCGGGAAACGAGACTCGAACTCGCGACCCCGACCTTGGCAAGGTCGTGCTCTACCAACTGAGCTATTCCCGCATTCATCAAGCAATCAGTTAATCACTTGATTTTATTATCGTCTGGCAATCAGTGCCGCCGTTCGATGCGTTGCATTCTACTTACCTGGCGCGATGAGTCAACGATATTTTTCACCACTTTTGATCGTTTGCTGAAAATTGCGCCGAAACGATCACTGATCAAGCAAATCTGCACGCGCAGCGCTCAAATATTGCAACATTGACCACAGCGTCAGTACAGCAGCCACAAAGAAAAGTGCAATACCGGCGTACTCAACCCAAATGTTCGGACGCCACAGCAGCCAGGCCAACGCCACCATCTGGGCAGTGGTTTTCACTTTCCCAATCCAGGAGACAGCCACGCTACTGCGTTTACCCAACTCCGCCATCCATTCGCGTAGCGCAGAAATAATAATTTCACGGGCGATCATCGTTGCCGCCGGTAAGGTCACCCACCAGCTGTGATAATGCTCGGTTACCAGCACCATGGCGATAGCCACGAGAACTTTATCTGCGACAGGGTCAAGGAAAGCACCAAACCGGGTACTCTGGTTCCAGCGGCGTGCCAGAAAACCATCGAACCAGTCAGTCACCGCCGCGACGCAGAAAATGAGCGCGGCGGCAAACGGCGACCAGGTGACAGGCAGATAAAAGACCAATACAAAGAATGGGATAAGGATGACACGGAACAGTGTAAGCAACGTAGGGATATTAAATTGCATAATGACGGGTAACTATCTGTTGTCAGTAAGATTACCCCTATGTTGCTACAGAGACATCAATGTTTCAACGACCAGAAGATCTTTTCTGCCAGACCTTGCGAAATACCCGGCACTTTTGCAATTTCCTCAACGCTGGCGTTACGTAAACCTTGCAAACCGCCCATATATTTCAACAACATTTGCCGACGTTTTGGCCCGACGCCTTCAATGGTTTCCAGGGAACTGGTATTTTTGACCTTCGCCCGTTTCTTACGGTGCCCACCAATCGCGTGATCGTGTGATTCATCGCGAATATGCTGGATAACATGCAGCGCGGGAGAATCTGGCGGCAAACTAAATCCCTCACCTTCCGGCTCAAAGAACAGCGTTTCCAGCCCAGCCTTACGATCTGCTCCTTTGGCAACGCCAAGTAGCAGCGGATGATTTTTATCCCATGAGACATCCAGTTCGGCGAAGACATTTTTCGCCTGCGCAAGCTGGCCTTTGCCGCCGTCGATAAGGATCACATCCGGGATCTTACTGTCGTCAATGGCTTTACCATAACGCCGACGCAGCACCTGATTCATCGCCGCATAATCATCGCCCGGCGTGATGCCAGTAATGTTATAGCGCCGATACTCCGCACGCAGCGGGCCGTTAGCATCAAACACCACACAGGAAGCGACGGTTTGTTCACCCATGGTATGGCTGATGTCAAAGCACTCCATCCGCTTCACTTCCGGCAATTTCAACACGCTGGCAAGCGCGGTCAGCCGCTGGTGAACGGTAGATTGCTGCGAAAGTTTGCTGGTTAAGGCCGTCGCCGCATTGGTGCGCGCGAGTTTCAGATAACGCGCTCTATCGCCACGAGGTTTGGTTTGAACATTAATCTTGCGTCCCGCCAGTTCTGAAAGGGAATCAGCGAGCAGCGTTTTATCGCTAAGATTAAAATCGAGCAGGATCTCACCCGGTAAGGTGCGCATCTGGCTGCCTTGTAAATAGAACTGACCTACGAAGGTTTCCACCACCTCGCTCAGTTCCGTACCGCCAGGCACTTTCGGGAAATAGCTGCGGCTGCCGAGCACTTTGCCCTGACGAATGAACAATACGTGGACACAAGCCATACCCGCATCGAACGCCACTCCAATAACGTCAAGGTCGTCGCCGGTATTGGAAACAAACTGTTTTTCGGTGACACGTCGCACCGCCTGAATTTGGTCGCGAATCCGCGCCGCTTCTTCAAACTCCAGATTCTGACTTGCAGTTTCCATACGACTAATGAGTTGCGTAAGCACCTGATCATCTTTGCCAGACAAAAACAAGCGCACATACTCGACCTGCTGAGCGTATTCTTCTTCACTCACCAGTCCTTCAACGCACGGCCCCAGACAGCGCCCTATCTGATATTGCAGACACGGACGCGAGCGATTGCGATAAACACTATTTTCGCACTGGCGAATGGGGAATATCTTTTGCAGTAACGCCAGTGTTTCACGTACGGCATAACCATTCGGGAACGGGCCGAAATATTCACCTTTGGCATGCTTCGCACCACGATGCATCGCCAGACGCGGGTGGGTATCGCCACTCAGGAAGATAAAAGGATAAGATTTATCATCGCGTAGCAAAACGTTGTAACGCGGCTGATAGAGTTTGATGTAGTTGTGTTCCAGCAACAGCGCTTCGGTTTCTGTATGAGTAACCGTGACATCAATTTGCTGGATCTGGGCGACCAGCGCTTCGGTTTTGCGCGAAGCGAGGTTGCTACGGAAATAGCTGGAAAGCCGTTTTTTCAGGTCTTTCGCTTTGCCGACATAGATAACCGTACCACCAGCATCGTACATGCGATAAACGCCTGGCTGGCTGGTTACGGTTTTTAAAAACGCTTTTGCGTCAAACTGATCACTCACTGACTTGATAATGTCTCCGCATTACACAGACCATGGCGAATTGCCAGGTGAGTCAGCTCAACATCGCCATGAATGTTTAGTTTACTGAACATACGATAGCGGTAGCTGTTCACCGTTTTCGGACTGAGATTGAGCTGTTCTGAGATCTCATTGACCTTCTGGCCCTTGGTGATCATCAGCATAATCTGCAATTCACGTTCAGACAAACTGGCAAATGGGCTTTCTGTTTTTTCTGGTTCGATCTGGCTTAACGCCATTTGTTGAGCGATATCAGAAGCAATGTAACGCTGCCCTGAATAGACAGAACGAATCGCACTCACGACTTCCTGCGGAGCCGCGCCTTTGCTGAGGTAGCCCGCAGCTCCGGCCTGCATGACTTTCGCTGGTAAAGGGTTTTCTGTATGGACGGTAAGCATGATGATTTTGACATCAGCTGTGGAACGCGCGATTTTACGCGTCGCCTCAAGACCGCCAATGCCCGGCATACTCATGTCCATTAGCACCACGTCAACGGCATTTGCCCGGCACCATTTAACGGCGTCTTCACCGCACGATGCCTCACCGACGACTTTTATACCCTTTATATCTTCCAGAATGCGTCGTATCCCTGCGCGCACCAGTTCGTGGTCATCAACAAGTAGAACGTTGATCAAAGGAATATCTCCAGAAATAGGGATAACGCTACTGATAGTTAGTCATTCGTATATTAGCGGTTTTTATTGCAACTTTGAAACGTTAAAAATGGTGGGTATTCGATTTTTCTCTCGTTTTTGTCAATTCGATTGTCCACAGTTATGGTCACGCCCGTCACCAACGGCTTCCGGGATCGTTTCACAGTAAGCCCGGCGATGAAATGTGACAAAAATTGACTTTATTCAGCAAAAATGAAAATCAGCCCGCTGAATATGTAACATTAATTAACCCGAACAATACGGGCAAAAAACATTCATGATAAAAATATTTATTGGTCATTATATTAACGTATTTTATAGTACTGTTGATATCACGCTCAAAAAACAACCACTGCTATTTTTAGCAAAGCTTATGGTATACTCCGCCGCCTTAACATTTTTCACCGCAAATTTTCATTGCAACATGACGAGGAAAATAAATGAGTACGCCTGATTTTTCTACTGCCGAGAATAATCAAGAACTGGCAAATGAAGTCTCCTGCCTGAAAGCGATGCTGACGCTGATGCTGCAGGCGATGGGACAAGCTGACGCGGGCCGCGTGATGTTAAAGATGGAAAAACAGCTTGCGCTGATCGAAGACGAAACCCAGGCTGCAGTATTTTCCAAAACGGTTAAGCAAATTAAACAAGCCTACCGTCAGTAATATAAAACCGGCTGAGAGCGTGTCTTTCAGCCGGTTTTTGCATCTGGCACGCAGAAAGAAAAGCGATCAAATTAAGCCAGTAGCGGCCGCGTAACAGGCCACCTGGGTCTTATTCGGTGCATTGATTTTTTTCTGCATGTTTTTCTGATGGAAATTGACCGTATTCTCAGAGATTGACAAAATCATCGCTATCTCTGCTGATGTCTTCCCTTCCGCCGTCCATTTCAGAATTTCTTTTTCGCGCTTGCTGAAATTCATCTCTGGCGTCATCACTATTTCATCATTTAAACGCATTAGAGCCATCAAACTTTCGCGCACCAGTAACTGCATTTTTAATTGCAGTTCATCACTAAGAATGGGTATTTCGCGCGTGCTGCAACGGGAAAAGGACAAAAAGCCCAGCGCCCGATTTGGCAGCATTAAATACTGAGTGACACCGCGGCGTAAACCATGTGCGCGCGCAGCTTCCCATAACGGCTGTGCTTCGCTGAATAAGTCATCATTCCACATTAAATGGCCCTGACTAAAGTTTTCAGGGTTCAGCACAGGATCAATTGCGAGAAAATTTTTTGCCTGATAATAACTAACCCACGACTCAGGGTAATTGGTGTAGAAAGCCACTTTAGGTCGCGTGAATGGTACCGGGTGGCGAACACATAACGAATAGTAATCGTACTCCAGCTGCTGAGCCTGAAGCTCTATTTCATGGTAGACCTCTTCTGCGGCCTCCATCCTCTGAAAACGCAACAGCATCGTGCGAAGCCAGCTGAAAAAATCCGTATCCTGCATAGTAAACCGCAACGCCCCTGAGAGTGAGTATCATTTATAATGATAATTCAAACTATCACATAAATAAGATTTATATATAATTTATATTATTCAGGCAATGAATTACTTTTGCAAGCCATCGCATTCTCTTATGTTATTAATGAGTTATGCTGATTTGTTAAGCAGTTTTATCACGTTTGAAGTGGCGCACCGCCCCGACTGGTGAATCGTCGGGGCTTATTTTTTCTTATTATTGCAGCAGAAACTTCTCCAGGAACTGGCGGGTGCGAGGCTGCTGAGGATCGGCAAATAACGCTTTTGCGGCCCCCTGCTCGACTATCCGCCCCTGGTCCATAAAGATCGCCCGGTCCGCAACATCCCGGGCAAAGCTCATTTCGTGCGTCACAATCACCATTGTGCGCTTTTCCTGCGCCAGCTGGCGGATGGTGTTCAGGACTTCGCCCACCAGCTCTGGATCCAACGCCGACGTTGGCTCGTCAAACAAAATCACCTCAGGACGCATTGCCAGCGCACGCGCAATCGCAACTCGCTGCTGTTGACCGCCAGACAAACGACGTGGATAGCTGGTTTCTTTACCGGCCAGCCCAACTTTCGCTAACAGCTCGCGAGCGCGCGCCGTGGCCTCTTCTTTCGGTTCGCCTTTGACGATCACCGGTCCTTCAATAATGTTTTCCAGCACCGTACGATGCGGAAACAAATTAAAGTTCTGGAAGACAAACCCGACGTGCTGACGCAACTGGCGAATCAGCGATTTTTGCTGACTTAATGAACGTGCAGTATCAATAGTGATATCGCCAACGGTGATGGTTCCCGCTTCCGGTTGTTCCAGCAGATTTATGCTGCGTAGCAACGTGGTTTTACCGGAACCACTCGGACCGATAATTGCCACTACTTCGCCAGGCTTTACCTCGAGGTCGATACCGTGCAGCACCGTCTGACCGTGGAATTTTTTCACCAGGTTCTTAACTTCAATGGCACTCATTTGGGTTCCCTCTCCTGGCGATTAAGTTGATTCTCAAAATGGTTCTGCAACGTCGATAACACAGTCGCCATAATCCAGTAGATGAGCGAAGCCGCCAGATACATGGTGAACACCTCCAGCGTGCGCGAGGTAATCAACTGCGCCTGACGGAACAGCTCCGGCACCTGGATTGTCGCGGCCAGCGACGTATCTTTTACCAGGCTGATAAAGCTGTTCGACAGCGGCGGCAACGCCACCCGCGCCGCCTGTGGCAAAATCGCGCGACGCATGGTCTGCCACGGCGTCATACCAATACTGGCAGCAGCTTCCCACTGACCTTTATCAATAGAAGAAATGGCGGCACGCAGCGTTTCGGCAGCATAGGCGGCAGTGTTTAGCGACAGACCAATCATTGCTGACGGAATGGGATCTAGTTCGATGCCAAACTGCGGCAAGCCGTAATAGATCATAAACAGTTGTGCGATGAGCGGCGTACCACGAAAAATAGAGATATAAAAACGCGCCAGCCAGCGCACGGGCCAGATTGGCGACAGGCGCATCAGCGCGAGAATAAACCCTAGCAGTAAGCCAAAAAACATGCCGCCGATACTGAGTTGCAGGGTATACCCAGCCCCTTTCAACAGGAACGGCAAGGAATCAATAACCAGTTGTATACTTTCTTGCATGAGCGTTCCCGGAGCTAAACGTGGGGATGATAGGCGAACAGCGCAGGCGCGCCGCCGGTATGAATAAACAAAATCGGCCCTTCATCTTTGAAGCGTTTCTGACTGATACCGTCAATCAGCCCCGCCATCGCTTTTCCGGTATACACAGGATCAAGCAGAATGCCTTCCAGCCGCGCCAGCAATTTCACTGCTTCCATGCCTTCGTCGTTCGGCACGCCGTAGCCAGGTGCAAAATAGTCATCCCAGAGTAAAATTTCCGCTGATGCGGTCAGCTCCAGTTCTTTCGCAATCGCCTGTTGGAGGTTAACCACTTTCGGCAATTGATCGGCAACAGAACGCGACACGGTCACGCCAATCAGCTCGCTTTCAGGCATCAGGTGTTCCAGCCCAACAGCCAGTCCGGCGTGAGTTCCGGCACTGCCCGATGCGACCACCACCGACGAAATATTAACCGCCCCTTCACACTGTTGCGCGATTTCCAGCGCACTCTCCACATAACCCAGCGCGCCCAAAGCATTAGAACCGCCAACCGGAATGACATACGGGCGAAAGCCTTGTGCTTCGACTCGCGTCGCCAGCTCTTCCAGTTGGGCATTGGGATCGGTCAGTGCGTCGCACATTTCAATCTGGGTATTGAACAGATCCAGCAACAAACGATTGCCGTTGGTTAAATAGTTTTCCGCGGTTGTACCAATAGGATTTTCCAGCAGCGCCACGCAGTGCAGACCGAGTTTCGCAGCGACTGCGGCAGTCTGGCGCACATGGTTAGACTGGATCGCCCCGGCAGTAATCAGCGTATCGGCACCTTCACGCAGAGCATCTGCCGCGAGAAATTCCAGCTTACGTAATTTATTGCCGCCCATTGCCATGGGAGTGACGTCATCCCGTTTGATGAAAATTTCCCGTCCAAGATAATCAGAAAAGCGCGGCAGATATTCGAGCGGCGTTGGCGCGCCGATAAACTCCAGCCGTGGAAAACGGGTTAAATTATGCAGTGGCATAACAGCCTCCGATGTGTGTTGTTGTGATTTTCTTATTATGCACGCTGAAAACGCGTAAATAAAAAAGGCGCTAGTGAAAGCGCCCTTTTTTGTCATTATGCTGATTATTTGGTCACATCAGCACCAAACCATTTTTCGGAAAGGGCTTGCAAAGTGCCATCTTTTTGCATTTCCGCAATTGCATCATTCACCGCTTTCAGCAGGTCTTCATTTCCTTTACGCAGCGCCACGCCAGACTCCTGACGGGAGAATGCTTCACCGGTTACTGCCAGCGTATCGTTGGTTTTCTTCACCAGATCCAGCGCCGCCAGACGATCAACGAGGATCGCATCGATACGGCCTACGCGCAGATCCTGATATTTGGTCGGGTCATCATCATAGGTACGCACATCGACGCCCTGAACATTCTGACGCAGCCACTCTTCATAGTTGGTGCCCAGACCGACACCCACTTTTTTGCCTTTCAGATCATCAGCCGTTTTAATGGTGCCTTCGTTGCCTTTTTTCACCAGCGCCTGAATACCAGAAATGGTGTACGGGGTAGAGAAATCGTATTTTTTCTTGCGCTCGTCAGAAATGGTGACCTGATTAATCACCACATCAATGCGTTTAGAGTCCAGCGACGCCAGCATACCGTCCCATTTGGTCGGTTTTAGTGACGCCTCAACGCCAAGATGTTTTGCCAGCTGTTGGGCAAATTCCACTTCAAAACCGGTTAATTTGCCGTCATCCCCCTGAAAACTGAACGGCGGATAAGTTCCTTCCAGCCCTACCAGCAGCGTGCCGCGCTCTTTGACTTTATTAAGCAGACCTTCATCTGCAAAACTTTTAACGCTCATGCCCGCAACCAGCGCCACGGCCATCACACCCATCAATGCCTGACGTCCCAGATGTGCTAATTTCATATTCACCCCGAATGTTGTTATGTCTGTTTGCAGTGTAGAGCCATTGTTTGTAAACACAAAAACAACTCCGCTACATCTTATTCTTATTTAATATATATCAGAAGCAGGCAGGCTGGAGGATTTCTGCACAAGTCCGGTACACGTTTGACGCTGATAGTGTTGATACTTCCGTAACGCAATGCGGTAATTGTTGGTGCTGGTGGTGGGCAGCCACGGGGCGAGGATTTCATCAAGGAAACCGTCCTGCAGCTGATCGAGGGAAATATTTTGCTCGTGTAGATGATTACCCAAACGGCGCAGACGAACGACATATTCACGCACCGTACCTGGGCTCATTTCAGTTTGCTCAAAAAGAAATTGCTTAAAGCCGATAATATCGAAAAAATCACTCTGCGTTTTGCAATGTAAATCACCGCAGAATCGGCACAATGCCGCCCATGATTTTTGTTCCACTTGCCAGCCATTTTCATCAAGCAGCATGTCCAGGCGGGAAATCTCGATTTTATTCACTATTTTGCCGTCGCGAACGAGGGTAATGCGGTCGAGTAATTTACGGCAATGCGCGCAATGGGTCTGGCTGTGTTTAAAGTCTTTAAGATAGCGGCTTAATGGCCGTCTTTTCAGGTGCTGCACCATCATTAAGAACTCCTGGTAGTCAAAATTAAAGTGCGGCATTTACTGACGTTATAACTTACCCAGTTTAGTGCGTAACCGTTTAATGGCCTGGCTGTGTAACTGACTGACCCGCGATTCCCCGACCTCCAGCACCGCGCCAATCTCTTTGAGATTCAGCTCTTCCTGGTAATAGAGGGTTAATACCAGTTTTTCGCGCTCCGGCAACGTTTCGATAGCTTCCATCACCCGCTGGCGCAGATTACTGTCCAGCAGTTGTTGTAGCGGGTTTTCTCGCTGATGATCATCAGTAACCAGTTCAATGCTATCGCCGTGCTCTTCGCGCCACTCATCGTAGGAGAAGAGCTGGCTGTTATTGGTGTCGAGCAACATTTGGCGATAATCGGCAATATCGATCCCTAAACGTTCCGCAACCTCAGTTTCCGTGGCGTTGCGGCCAAGTTCCTGCTCCAGTTGCCCTATTGCCTGTGCCACTTCACGCGCGTTGCGTCGCACGCTGCGCGGCACCCAGTCACGGCTGCGAAGTTCATCCAGCATAGCGCCACGGATACGCTGCACTGCGTAAGTTGTAAATGCCGTTCCTTGTAGGGCGTCATAGCGTTCGACGGCATTAAGTAACCCAATGCCGCCCGCCTGTAGCAGATCGTCAAGTTCCACGCTCGCGGGCAGTCGAACCTGCAGGCGCAATGCTTCGTGACGCACCAGCGGGACATAACGCTGCCACAGCGAGTGTTTATCCATTACACCTTCAGCGGTATAGAGTGAATTCACGATAAACAGCCCTGCGTTATATGAGTTATCGGCATGATTATCCGTTTCTGCAGGGTTTTTAATCGGACGATTAGTGGGTGAAATGAGGGGTTATTTGGGGGTTACGCAAAAAGCCGAATGTAAAAAACCCCGCCGGTGGCGGGGTTTGAGAGGCATTCAGACGATTAACCCTGCAGCAGAGACAGAACCTGCTGCGGTACCTGGTTGGCTTTTGCCAGCACGGAGTTACCGGCCTGCTGGATAATCTGCGCTTTCGACATGTTGGACACTTCGGTCGCATAGTCGGCGTCCTGAATACGGGACTGCGCTTCAGACAGGTTGGTAGTGGTGTTGTTCAGGTTGGTGACGGCGGAATCCAGACGGTTCTGGATAGCACCCAGGGATGAACGGAATTTGTCGATGGAGCTGATAGCAGCATCCAGGGCAGCCAGAGGATCTTTGGTTGCAGTGCCTGCACTGGTGGTTTCTGTCGTTAATTTGCCATCTTTGCTTACATAAGCATCCGCACCAGCAACAGCTTCAAATTTACCAGTACCAGTACCTGATACCACTTTTACTGCGCCTGTATCTGCGTTGACAGAGTAAGTCGTATCGTAAGATGCAGTGGAAGTCAGTTCATTGTTGCCATCAACATATACAGCTTTAGCACCTGTAGCTACGACTGGAGTTGTACCAGAAGTCATACCATCGGCAGTACCTTTACCATTGGTAAAGGTAGCGGAACCGATCATGACACCAGATTTATAGTTGATCGTTGCGACAGTATCACCGTCGGTAGCGGTTGCTGCTGCCTGACTTGCAGATTGCAGTTGTGCCAGAATGACATCTTTAGAAACAGTGGCTGTATAAGTTACACCAGCAGCAGCGATGACACCAGCACCATCAGTAACGTCCGCAGCAGCTTTGAAATTATACGTAGTATTATCCAGAGTAACGGTAGCAGTACCGCCGTTCCCCAGAGATTTACCATCGCCAGCAAGAGTAAACAGCTCTTTAAGAGTTGCAGTAGCCGCACCACCGGAGTTGTTTGTTGTAAGGTTACCATCAGTAGTCAGGTAGGCTTGCTGTCCGCCAATTGTCAGATTACCAGTTGCGTCAACATTAAAGTTAACATCACCAGTAGCAGCCTTGTAAGTACCGGTTTTAGTCTGGCCAGCTGCCGGGAGAAGAGTATCTGCCAGAGTTCCAGCCGCAGCACTTGTTTTGTTTGCAGTATTGTTATAACTGAAGTTACCTGCATCTGCGTCGTATTTATAACTAACTGTTGAACTTGTACCACCAGCATAGGTTGCAATATCTACAGTATCGCCATCACTCAGCTTACTTAATGCCTGAGATGCAGTAAGTGCAGCGTTGCTAGTTGTAACTTTATAAGTACCATTACCGTTGTCAACGGCTTTCTGAGCAGTCAAGTCACTGATTGTGGCCGCTTTGTTTGCTATGGTACCAGAACCATTAACGTTGAAACCATTCAAACCCAGAGTATCAGAGTCAATTTTCTTCAGGTCGATAGAGATAGTCTGACCATCATTTGCGCCAACCTGAATTTTCAGGGAGCCATCTTTAGACAATACGTTCACGCCGTTGAACTGGGTCTGCCCGGATACGCGGTCAATTTCAGACAAACGGGATTTGATTTCGTCCTGAATAGAAGCCAGGTCAGAATCAGAGTTAGTACCGGTGGTCGCCTGTACAGTCAACTCACGCACACGTTGTAAGTTGTTGTTAATCTCAGACAGTGCGCCTTCAGTGGTCTGCGCCAGAGAGATACCGTCGTTGGCGTTACGTGCAGCCTGAGTCAGGCCTTTAATATTAGAAGTAAAACGGTTAGCAATCGCCTGACCCGCTGCGTCATCCTTCGCGCTGTTAATACGCAAGCCAGAAGACAGACGCTCGATAGAACTCGACAGCGCAGACTGGTTCTTGTTGATATTATTTTGAGTGATCAGCGAGAGGCTGTTGGTATTAATGACTTGTGCCATGATTCGTTATCCTATATTGCAAGTCGTTGATTACGTATTGGGTTTCCACCCGTCGGCTCAATCGCCGTCAACCCTGTTATCGTCTGTCGTAAAACAACCTTTAGAATTTTTTTCACAAACAACCATTTTTTGTTAGTCGCCGAAATACTCTTTTCTCTGCCCCTTATTCCCGCTATTAAAAAAAACAATTAAACGTAAACTTTGCGCAATTCAGGCCGATAACCCCGGTATTCGTTTTACGTGTCGAAAGATAAAAGGAAATCGCATGGCAAGTATTTCATCGCTGGGAGTCGGGTCAGGTCTGGATTTAAGTTCAATCCTTGATAGCCTCACCGCCGCGCAAAAAGCGACGCTAACCCCTATTTCAAATCAGCAATCGTCGTTTACCGCTAAACTTAGCGCCTACGGTACGCTGAAAAGCGCGCTGACGACTTTCCAGACCGCCAATACTGCATTGTCTAAAGCCGATCTTTTTTCCGCCACCAGCACCACCAGCAGCACCACCGCGTTCAGTGCCACCACCGCGGGTAACGCCATCGCCGGGAAATACACCATCAGCGTCACCCATCTGGCGCAGGCGCAAACCCTGACCACGCGCACCACCAGAGACGATACGAAAACGGCGATCGCCACCAGCGACAGCAAACTCACCATTCAACAAGGCGGCGACAAAGATCCGATTACCATTGATATCAGCGCGGCTAACTCATCGTTAAGCGGGATCCGTGATGCCATCAACAACGCAAAAGCGGGTGTTAGCGCGAGCATCATTAACGTGGGTAACGGTGAATATCGTCTGTCAGTCACATCAAATGACACCGGCCTTGACAATGCGATGACGCTCTCGGTTAGCGGTGATGATGCGCTACAAAGTTTTATGAGCTATGACGCCAGTGCCAGCAGCAACGGCATGGAGGTCTCGGTCGCCGCCCAGAATGCGCAGCTGACGGTCAACAACGTCGCCATTGAGAACAGCAGCAACACCATCAGCGACGCGCTGGAAAACATCACCCTGAACCTGAACGATGTCACCACGGGCAACCAGACGCTGACCATCACTCAGGACACCTCCAAAGCGCAAACGGCGATTAAAGACTGGGTGAATGCCTATAACTCGCTAATAGATACCTTCAGCAGCCTGACCAAATACACCGCCGTAGATGCGGGAGCTGATAGCCAGAGTTCTAGCAATGGCGCACTGCTCGGCGACTCCACGTTGCGGACGATCCAGACGCAGTTGAAATCGATGCTGAGTAATACCGTTAGTTCTTCCAACTATAAAACGTTGGCGCAGATTGGTATCACGACCGATCCCAGCGATGGCAAACTGGAACTGGATGCCGACAAACTCACCGCTGCACTGAAAAAAGATGCCAGCGGCGTAGGTGCATTGATTGTTGGCGATGGTAAAAAAACCGGCATCACGACCACCATCGGCAGCAACCTGACCAGTTGGTTTTCGACAACAGGCATTATTAAAGCCGCTACCGATGGCGTTAGTAAAACCCTGAATAAGTTAACTAAAGACTACAACGCCGCCAGCGATCGCATTGATGCACAGGTCGCTCGCTACAAAGAACAATTTACCCAACTGGACGTTTTAATGACCTCGTTAAATAGCACCAGCAGCTACTTAACTCAGCAGTTCGAAAACAACAGTAATTCCAAGTAATCAATATTCATCGGGAGACAGGTCATGTACGCGGCAAAAGGCACCCAGGCCTATGCACAAATTGGCGTCGAAAGCGCCGTAATGAGCGCCAGCCAGCAGCAGCTGGTCACCATGCTATTTGATGGAGTGCTGAGCGCACTGGTTAGAGCGCGCCTGTTTATGCAGGACAACAATCAGCAAGGCAAAGGCGTCTCTTTGTCAAAAGCGATCAACATCATTGAGAACGGACTGCGGGTGAGTCTTGATGAAGAGAGCAAAGACGAACTAACCCAAAACTTGATTGCTCTTTATAGCTATATGGTCAGGCGTTTGCTGCAAGCCAATTTACGCAACGATGTCTCCGCAGTCGAAGAAGTGGAAACATTAATGCGCAATATTGCCGATGCCTGGAAAGAGTCGTTACTCTCCCCTTCTTTGATTCAGGACCCAGTCTGATGAACCATGCACCGCATTTGTATTTCGCCTGGCAACAACTCGTCGAAAAAAGCCAGCTCATGTTACGCCTGGCAACGGAAGAACAATGGGACGAACTCATCGCCAGCGAAATGGCGTATGTGAATGCGGTGCAGGAGATCGCACACCTGACTGAAGAGGTTGCCCCGTCCACTACGATGCAGGAGCAGCTCCGCCCGATGCTGCGCCTGATTCTCGATAACGAAAGCAAGGTAAAGCAGTTATTACAGATTCGGATGGACGAACTGGCGAAACTGGTCGGTCAGTCATCGGTGCAAAAATCGGTGTTAAGTGCCTATGGCGATCAGGGCGGCTTTGTGCTGGCTCCGCAGGATAACCTCTTTTGAATCTGAACGAGTCGATGGCTCGCGAATAATCCGATTACGGCTACGCTTCTAATGTTCCCCTTGAATGGAGTCGAAGAATGCGTAATCCCACGCTGTTACAATGTTTTCACTGGTATTACCCGGAAGGCGGTAAGCTCTGGCCTGAACTGGCCGAGCGCGCCGACGGTTTTAATGATATTGGTATCAATATGGTCTGGTTGCCGCCCGCCTATAAAGGCGCATCGGGCGGGTATTCGGTCGGCTACGACTCCTATGATTTATTTGATTTAGGCGAGTTTGATCAGAAAGGCAGCATCCCTACTAAATATGGCGATAAAGCACAACTGCTGGCCGCCATTGACGCCCTGAAACGTAATGACATTGCGGTACTGCTGGACGTGGTAGTCAATCACAAAATGGGCGCGGATGAAAAAGAAGCTATTCGCGTGCAACGTGTAAATGCTGATGACCGTACGCAAATTGACGAAGAAATCATTGAGTGCGAAGGCTGGACGCGTTACACCTTCCCCGCGCGTGCCGGGCAATACTCGCAGTTTATCTGGGATTTCAAATGTTTTAGCGGTATCGACCATATCGAAAACCCCAATGAAGATGGCATATTTAAAATTGTTAACGACTACACCGGCGAAGGCTGGAACGATCAGGTTGATGATGAACTCGGTAATTTCGATTATCTGATGGGTGAGAATATCGATTTCCGCAATCATGCCGTGACGGAAGAGATTAAATACTGGGCGCGCTGGGTGATGGAACAAACGCAATGCGACGGTTTTCGTCTTGATGCGGTCAAACATATTCCGGCGTGGTTTTATAAAGAGTGGATCGAACACGTACAGGAAGTTGCACCAAAGCCGCTATTTATTGTGGCTGAATACTGGTCGCATGAAGTCGATAAACTGCAAACGTATATTGATCAGGTGGAAGGCAAAACCATGCTGTTTGATGCGCCGCTGCAGATGAAATTCCATGAAGCATCGCGCATGGGGCGCGACTACGACATGACGCAGATTTTCACGGGTACATTAGTGGAAGCCGATCCTTTCCACGCCGTAACCCTCGTTGCCAACCACGACACCCAACCGTTGCAAGCCCTCGAAGCGCCGGTCGAACCGTGGTTTAAACCGCTGGCGTATGCCTTAATTTTGTTGCGGGAAAATGGCGTTCCTTCGGTGTTCTATCCTGACCTCTATGGCGCGCATTACGAAGATGTCGGCGGTGACGGGCAAACCTATCCGATAGATATGCCAATAATCGAACAACTTGATGAGTTAATTCTCGCCCGTCAGCGTTTCGCCCACGGTGTACAGACGTTATTTTTCGACCATCCGAACTGCATTGCCTTTAGCCGCAGTGGCACTGACGAATATCCCGGCTGCGTGGTGGTCATGTCGAACGGGGATGATGGCGAAAAAACCATTCATCTGGGAGAGAATTACGGCAATAAAACCTGGCGTGATTTTCTGGGGAACCGGCAAGAGAGCGTAGTAACCGACGAAAACGGCGAAGCGACCTTCTTTTGCAACGGCGGCAGCGTCAGCGTGTGGGTTATCGAAGAGGTGATTTAAATTCATCCCCGGCGGCAAGCCGGGGAGATTTCATTACGGCAGTGGCGTCGGTAACGGCGCTTTATCCAGCGCGGCGGCACACTCTGCCGTCGGGCGATCCACACGCTCCATCGTCATACCATCGTACTCAATGGTGTTACCGTCACGCTCAACCTCGTACAGCTCACGTTTTACGGTAACGTTAGTGAGATCATCAGACATCAATGTCAACTTGCCCGGCACGGCAATCACCCGCTGCCACTGACGGCAATCGAGGGTATCGCCCTCTTTAGTGACAATCAGGCTGCCTATCGCTTCCGGACTGACCAGCGCACGTTGCGGCCCTTTGGTCTGCCAGTAGCCCGCCAGCCAGTCCGGCGCGGGGGTTTTCACGACATTGTTATAGTTTTCGACTTCGGCACAGCCCGCCAGCAACATGAGCGCGCCTGCAATTGCGAGTTTTTTCATCATTCGTCCTGCATGAGAAGAAAAGAGGATTGTGGCATTAAAGCCCTGATGTCGCCAGCCTTTCCAGGTTCAGAGAGAAATTTGATCTAACCATTATTTTTGTGAATTATTACCCCGAAAATAAATTTGCATGGTGTATGATTCGCGACTCTTGTTTCAAACCTTCTGAGTTCAGAGGCTACATTCATGTCATGGCAGCAATTCAAACACGCCTGGTTGATTAAATTCTGGGCACCCATCCCTGCGGTCATCGCGGCGGGTATTCTCTCCACTTACTATTTTGGCATTACTGGCACCTTTTGGGCTGTCACGGGTGAATTTACCCGTTGGGGCGGTCAGCTCCTGCAGCTGTTTGGCGTCCATGCTGAAGAGTGGGGTTATTTTAAAATTATCCATCTGGAAGGATCGCCATTAACCCGCATCGACGGGATGATGATCCTCGGTATGTTTGGCGGCTGCTTTGCCGCAGCGCTGTGGGCCAACAATGTCAAACTACGCATGCCGCGCAGCCGTATCCGCATTATGCAGGCCATCATTGGCGGCATTATCGCCGGTTTTGGCGCGCGTCTGGCAATGGGCTGTAACCTGGCGGCGTTCTTTACCGGCATTCCTCAGTTCTCGCTGCATGCCTGGTTCTTTGCCATCGCCACTGCCATTGGTTCATGGTTTGGCGCGCGCTTTACCCTGCTGCCCATCTTCCGTATTCCCGTGAAAATGCAGAAAGTTTCTGCCGCCTCACCGCTGACGCAAAAACCGGATCAGGCGCGGCGTCGTTTTCGTCTCGGGATGCTGGTCTTTTTCGGCATGCTGGGCTGGGCGCTGCTGACGGCGATGAACCAGCCCAAACTGGGGCTGGCAATGCTGTTTGGCGTCGGCTTTGGTTTACTGATTGAACGTGCGCAAATCTGCTTTACTTCGGCGTTCCGCGATATGTGGATCACCGGACGTACCCATATGGCGAAAGCAATCATTATCGGTATGGCGGTGAGTGCCATCGGGATCTTCAGTTACGTACAGTTAGGCGTTGAACCCAAAATCATGTGGGCGGGACCAAACGCGGTAATTGGTGGTTTACTGTTTGGTTTTGGCATCGTGCTGGCAGGCGGCTGCGAAACCGGCTGGATGTACCGCGCGGTAGAAGGCCAGGTGCACTACTGGTGGGTCGGTCTGGGCAACGTGATCGGCTCAACGATTCTGGCGTATTACTGGGATGATTTCGCTCCGGCGCTGGCCACCGACTGGGACAAAATCAACCTCCTGAAAACCTTTGGCCCGATGGGCGGCCTGCTGGTGACATATTTGCTGTTGTTTGCTGCTCTGATGTTGATTATCGGCTGGGAAAAACGCTTCTTCCGCCGTGCGGCACCGCAGACTGCTAAGGAGATCGCATGAAAAATATCGTTCCTGATTACCGTCTTGATATGGTGGGTGAACCCTGCCCTTATCCGGCAGTCGCCACCCTTGAGGCGATGCCGCAATTAAAAAAAGGTGAGATCCTGGAAGTGGTGAGCGACTGTCCGCAGTCAATCAATAATATTCCACTGGATGCACGTAATCACGGCTATACGGTGCTGGATATTCAGCAAGACGGGCCGACCATTCGTTATTTAATTCAGAAGTAATCCCTCATTCCCGCTGTGGCCCACAGCGGGAACATCGTTGCCTCTGACACATAGATTTTACCCGCCCCCTCTCCTATTCTTTTCAGTATGATCTCAGGAGGTTTCTATGTGTGGACGCTTTGCCCAATCCCAAACGCGTGAAGATTACCTTGCGCTTCTCGCGGAAGATATTGAACGCGATATTCCCTATGATCCCGAACCCATTGGCAGATACAACGTCGCGCCGGGAACCAAAGTCCTTCTGCTCAGTGAACGTGATGAACACCTTCATCTGGATCCGGTTTTCTGGGGATATGCTCCCGGATGGTGGGATAAACCGCCGCTGATTAACGCCCGCGTAGAAACTGCCGCAACCAGTCGTATGTTTAAACCGCTCTGGCAACATGGTCGGGTAATCTGTTTTGCCGATGGCTGGTTTGAGTGGAAAAAAGAAGGCGACAAAAAACAGCCTTATTTTATCTATCGCGCTGATGGACAACCTGTTTTTATAGCCGCGATAGGTAGCACACCGTTTGAGCGTGGTGACGAAGCCGAAGGATTTTTAATTGTCACTGTAGCAGCAGACCAGGGTCTGGTAGATATTCATGACCGCCGCCCGCTGGTACTGTCGCCAGAAGCTGCGCGGGAATGGATGCGGCAAGAGATTAGCGGTAAAGAAGCCTCTGAAATTGCTGCCAGTGGCTGTGTTCCAGCAAACCAGTTCACCTGGCACCCGGTATCGCGCGCGGTAGGTAATGTCAAAAACCAGGGCGCGGAGTTAATTCAACCTGTTTGATAAGCCTGGAGATTATCTACACCTGCATGGACATCATTGTACTATGCCCCGTACATGCCCCATCACATCCTCAACATCAAAGTATTAGAGCCTTGCAAACCATTATGCGTCTCAGTTTGTCTCATCTATCTTACGCAAAAAAAATAGAACTAATATCAAGCGGCGCTATATTGCGTATTAAATAAAATCACCTCAATTACATTAATAAATCTAAACAAATATCATGAAAATAATTTCCATGGTTATTTTTAGGCTATTTAAATTAAATAAATAAATTATGAGTCAATCATAAATAACAACCTTTAATATAATTTGACTACCAAATTTATATTCGTTCACAAAATAGTCATGCATTGTGTGCAATAGAAACAGTTCAGATAAAAATAGGGATCTACTTCACAATTTAAATGAGAAACTAAAACTTACATCTTGAAATAATCTCATTGATTGGATGAATATTTGTAGTGCAGTGACATCATTTTTAAATAATAGTTCAAATAAAAGGGCTCACGATGAAAAAATTAACAGTGGCAATTTCTGCTGTAGCTGCATCAGTACTGATGGCGATGTCTGCTCAGGCAGCAGAGATTTACAATAAAGACAGTAACAAGCTGGATCTGTACGGAAAAGTTAATGCTAAGCACTACTTCTCTTCTAACGATGCAGATGATGGCGACACAACTTATGTTCGTCTGGGCTTCAAAGGCGAAACTCAAATCAACGATCAACTGACTGGTTTCGGTCAGTGGGAATATGAATTCAAAGGCAACCGTGCTGAATCTCAAGGTTCTTCCAAAGATAAAACCCGTCTTGCCTTCGCTGGCCTGAAATTCGGTGACTACGGCTCCATCGATTATGGCCGTAACTACGGTGTAGCATACGATATCGGTGCATGGACCGACGTTCTGCCAGAATTCGGTGGCGATACCTGGACCCAAACAGATGTGTTCATGACTGGTCGCACCACAGGTGTTGCAACCTATCGTAACAACGACTTCTTTGGTCTGGTTGATGGTCTGAACTTTGCTGCTCAGTATCAGGGTAAAAATGACCGCACTGACGTAACTGAAGCTAACGGTGATGGTTTCGGTTTCTCCACTACTTATGAGTATGAAGGATTCGGTGTAGGTGCAACCTATGCTAAATCTGACCGCACTAATGATCAGGTTATCTACGGTAACAACAGCCTGAATGCATCTGGTCAAAATGCTGAAGTATGGGCAGCTGGTCTGAAATATGATGCGAACAACATCTATCTGGCTACCACCTATTCTGAAACCCAGAACATGACTGTTTTTGGTAATAACCATATTGCCAACAAAGCACAAAACTTCGAAGTAGTTGCACAATATCAGTTCGACTTCGGTCTGCGTCCGTCCGTTGCTTACCTGCAATCTAAAGGAAAAGACTTGGGTGCGTGGGGTGATCAGGACCTGGTTGAATATATTGATGTAGGTGCAACCTATTACTTCAACAAAAATATGTCCACTTTTGTTGATTACAAAATCAACCTGATTGATAAGAGCGATTTCACGAAAGCATCTGGCGTTGCTACCGATGATATCGTTGCTGTAGGATTGGTTTACCAGTTCTAATCTGATTACTCAAAGATATGTTGTGGGAGGCTTTGCCTCCCACAACATATAAGTGGCCCCCTCAAGCCACTTTCCTTAGAAGCACTATCTTGCTTCTGACTATATAAACCTTCTGTTATATATTACCCTTTATTTTCTGGGGCGTTTCAACGCCCCATTTTTAATAATACTCAGTGAACAATTAACGTATCAATTAGATTTAATAGCAACGATATCCGTACCTAACCTGATATCTAATGTCATAAGCATCCCTTTAATTATCCCCTCAACCTCTTGTAACTTTCCCACTCTTGAGCTCCACATAGTCCAAACGCCGGATGCAAAAAATCACACGTGCATTTCTGAAATTGTGATGGAGGAAGATAGTATCAATTATATGTGCTTATAAACGTCCCCGATTAGCGCAGAAGTCACCGGATTGTTAAGGCTCCAATAGGTTGAGTATGCCGTATTTATTTTCCAAAATAAAAATCGATGCTGTTGCTCCTTCATAAAATACTTTTACTCTCTGGACGCTTTTCTTAGCTCTCTTGGTGTTATCTTAAAACGATTATGGAACCTTTCAGTAAAACGAGAAGGACACTTGTAACCATTTTCCCAGGCAATCTCGCTGATGGGTTTTACTGTCGTTTGTATAGCAGACAACGCATTATTTAACCTCACGTCGTCCAATATACTTTGAAAACTTACTCCCTCGCTTGCCAGACGGCGATGCAATGTGGAAACAGAAATGTAGAGATATCTCGCTACCTTGTTTGCTGTCCATTTTGTTCCAGGTTCGGATAGCATTAGGTTATAACAACGACTTATTAATGATTGTTTACTATCTGATAAAAGTAAACAATTAACATGATGTGCACCTAATGAAAGTAGAACGCCCATTGCTAAGTGTTCCTGAATTTGCGTTGAGAAGCCTCGGGAAATAGATGTTTTTAGTTGCTCCCAACAATATATTAACTCGGGGTTCTGAGGTAAGCAGAAACCTGTCGTGTTACGAATTTGATCAGTTATCGCATAAAGTTTTTGAAACTTTTCAATTAGATCAATGGGATAATAAAGCATTTCTGCAAGATAAAGACCTGCTTCTGGATAATTCGCAATATAAAATTCATATCCACAGGGAAATAATATTATCTGATTATTATCAACAGTTAGACTATGCGTCTCCCAATTGATAACTTTTTTTCCCTGACGAATACGACATAAAGCTGGCATAAGAGGCTTAACCCTGTGAATCTCATGATGTTTATGCATCCGTATTTCTTCAATCTTTAGGTTAGTCCTATCTTTTGCCAGCATACTCTTATCCTACTTTACCTCATAAACGGGTGTTATCTCAGCGGTTGCAATTTTATTGGCATTAAGCATATAACCAACTAACGCTCCGCTGGAATTAGAATCCACAGGAATCTTATCAGTTTTTAGAGCCCATATTTTAAACTGGTAATGATGGGGTTTATCTCCTTTGGGAGGACATGCTCCACCAAATCCTGCATAACCAAAATCATTTCGGCCTTGAACAGCACCAGTCGGAAGTTTTGTACCATCACGTCTTCCTGCATCAGCGGGCAAATATGTTACAGTTGCTGGAATATTAGCAACAGTCCAGTGCCACCATCCACTGCCTGTAGGCGCATCTGGATCATACACAGTTACGGCAAAGCTTTTGGTGCCTTCTGGAGCACCAGACCAGGTTAATGAGGGCGATGTATTACCCCCCTCACACCCAAATCCAGAAAATACATGAGACGTTGTAAGTTGCTCTCCTGTTTTTATTTCATTACTAGTGACCTGAAATGCTGCGGCCTGCGCAGAAAATGTTATGAATGCCAATACACTTGAAACGATAAGTTTTTTCATAAAAACCTCATTGTTGTGACCTATCGTTATTTTATTTGATGTGCCTTAATCTCATTATGCATAAAGGCGCAATGATCGCGCAAATGCAATCATAATTATAAAGTTGCCCCGAACATTAGCCATAATATGCACAAATCAGATTCCTGTTATCTCAAGGATGATTATTTTTTAATGCGGTGCACTTCGTGACAACAAGTTAATGACTAACACACCGGCACAAATCAACATCATGCCTATGATGGCTGGCAGGTCCAGTCGTTGACCAAAAAATCCCCAGGAAAGCAAACTAATCAGAACGATACCGACTCCTGACCAGATAGCATAAGCAATCCCTGTAGGTATATAAGCCAGTGTCTGAGCTAATAACCAAAATGATGCACAATAGCAAATAATTGTGCCAACAGAGGGCCATAACCGTGTAAACCCCTCTGAAAACTTCATTAAGGTTGTACCAATGACCTCTGCAAGTATTGCGCCACCAAGATAAATATAAGGGTTCATAGCATATTCTTTCCTGTTCATACTGGAGAGAATTGTACTACAGTTTGAACACAACTCACCGTTTTCATCCTGGTGTATGTGTATCCAGGGGGCTCTGGCGTGGCAAGAGATAAAGGCAGGAACAATAATGATCAGAAGGAACCCCAGGCTAACGAAAGGGTTCACTCTTCCTGGGAGCAAAGCGAAGACAAAACATGTTATCGCGTTTACGGATCGTGGATGGCAGAAAACAACCAGGATCAGGTATCCATTTTAAACCAGAAATTGAGTGAGTTTGCCCCATCCATGCCCCACGCGGTGAGATCGGATGTAATCAACAACAGGTTACACAACCTACACCTGCATGCTCATCACTTCCTGATACGCCGCTACCAGCTTATTACGCACCTGAATCCCCATTTGCATAGAAACTGAGGCTTTTTGCATATCGGTCATCACATCGTTTAACGCCACGCCGGGTTCACCGAGAGTGAATTTTTCTGCCTGCGTGCGGGCGGCTGTTTGTGTATCGCTTATGCGATCGAGCGCGGCGTGCAGCTGCCCGGCAAAACTAATGGTCGGTTGCGGCAGTGATTCCTGCGCACGCGCACTCATCGCCGTGGTCTGTAACTGGCTGATAACCCCTTCAATCCCCTGTATCGCTGACATTTTCATCTCCCGGATAATTTCTGGTAGCAAAGCCTACCAGTAAGTCAATAAGACAAAGGCGCTAAATAGCAACAAAAAAACGGGTTTATTGGCGGATAGAAAAAAACGAAAGCACAAATAATGGGAGCGTCAATTTTTCGAGTTTGCTGACCCGGGAGTGAGTCTTGTTCCACTTTGCCAATAACGCCGTCCATAATCAGCCACGAGGTGCGCGATGAATGCGACTGCAGCCCAGACAAAATCTCTTGAGTGGCTTAATCGCCTGCGTGCGAATCCGAAAATTCCATTGATTGTTGCCGGTTCCGCAGCAGTAGCGGTCATGGTCGCACTGATCCTGTGGGCGAAAGCCCCCGACTACCGCACATTATTCAGCAATCTTTCCGATCAGGATGGTGGCGCAATTGTCAGCCAACTGACGCAAATGAATATTCCTTACCGCTTCAGCGAAGCCAGCGGCGCTATTGAAGTTCCGGCAGATAAAGTTCACGAACTGCGCCTGCGCCTGGCGCAACAAGGTTTGCCCAAAGGCGGCGCGATCGGTTTCGAACTGCTCGATCAGGAAAAGTTTGGTATCAGCCAGTTCAGCGAACAGGTGAATTATCAGCGGGCGCTGGAAGGCGAGCTTTCTCGTACCATCGAAACTATCGGCCCGGTAAAAGGGGCGCGCGTACATCTGGCAATGCCGAAACCGTCTTTATTCGTCCGTGAGCAAAAATCCCCTTCTGCATCAGTGACGGTAAATCTGTTACCCGGCCGCGCACTCGATGAAGGACAAATTAGCGCCATTGTACATCTGGTTTCCAGCGCGGTGGCTGGTCTGCCGCCGGGAAACGTCACGCTGGTGGATCAGGGCGGACATCTGTTAACCCAGTCCAACACCAGCGGGCGCGATCTTAATGACGCTCAGTTGAAATATGCCAGCGATGTCGAAGGCCGTATTCAGCGGCGTATTGAAGCGATCCTGTCGCCTATTGTTGGTAACGGTAATATTCACGCCCAGGTCACGGCGCAACTGGACTTCGCCAGTAAAGAACAAACGGAAGAACAGTATCGCCCTAACGGTGATGAATCTCAGGCGGCGCTTCGTTCACGCCAGCTTAATGAGAGCGAGCAAAGCGGTTCCGGTTATCCGGGCGGCGTACCGGGGGCGTTGTCGAATCAACCGGCACCTGCGAATAACGCGCCAATCAGCACGCCTCCGGCAAATCAAAATAACCGCCAGCAGCAGGCGAGCACCACCAGCAATAGTGGGCCGCGTAGCACACAGCGGAATGAAACCAGTAACTACGAAGTCGATCGCACCATTCGTCATACCAAAATGAACGTGGGCGATGTGCAACGTCTGTCAGTCGCGGTAGTGGTGAATTACAAAACCTTGCCAGACGGTAAACCATTGCCTCTCAGCAACGAACAGATGAAACAAATTGAAGATCTGACCCGCGAGGCGATGGGCTTTTCTGAAAAACGCGGTGACTCGCTCAATGTCGTCAACTCGCCGTTCAATAGCAGTGACGAAAGCGGCGGAGAACTGCCGTTCTGGCAACAGCAAGCGTTTATCGATCAGTTACTTGCTGCCGGTCGCTGGTTGCTGGTACTGCTGGTGGCGTGGCTGCTGTGGCGGAAAGCGGTACGCCCGCAGCTAACACGTCGCGCCGAGGCGGTGAAGACTGTGCAGCAACAGGCGCAGGCCCGCGAGGAAGTGGAAGATGCGGTGGAAGTCCGTCTGAGCAAAGACGAACAACTCCAACAACGGCGCGCTAACCAACGACTGGGGGCAGAAGTCATGAGCCAGCGTATCCGTGAAATGTCTGATAACGATCCGCGCGTGGTGGCGCTGGTCATTCGCCAGTGGATAAATAACGATCATGAGTAACCTGACAGGCACCGATAAAAGCGTCATCCTGCTGATGACCATTGGCGAAGACCGGGCGGCAGAGGTGTTCAAGCACCTCTCCCAGCGCGAAGTGCAAACTCTGAGCGCTGCAATGGCGAACGTCACGCAGATCTCCAACAAGCAGTTAACCGATGTGCTGGCGGAGTTTGAGCAAGAAGCTGAACAGTTTGCCGCACTGAATATCAACGCCAACGATTATCTGCGTTCGGTATTGGTCAAAGCTCTGGGTGAAGAACGTGCCGCCAGCCTGCTGGAGGATATTCTCGAAACCCGCGATACCGCCAGCGGTATTGAAACGCTCAACTTTATGGAGCCGCAGAGCGCCGCCGATCTGATTCGCGATGAGCATCCGCAAATTATCGCCACCATTCTGGTGCATCTGAAGCGCGCCCAGGCCGCCGATATTCTGGCGTTGTTCGATGAACGTCTGCGCCACGACGTGATGTTGCGTATCGCCACCTTTGGCGGCGTGCAGCCTGCCGCGCTGGCGGAGCTGACCGAAGTACTGAATGGCTTGCTCGACGGTCAGAATCTCAAGCGCAGCAAAATGGGCGGCGTGAGAACGGCAGCCGAAATTATCAACCTGATGAAAACGCAGCAGGAAGAAGCCGTTATTACCGCCGTGCGTGAATTCGACGGCGAGCTGGCGCAGAAAATCATCGATGAGATGTTCCTGTTCGAGAATCTGGTGGATGTCGATGATCGCAGCATTCAGCGTCTGTTGCAGGAAGTGGATTCCGAATCGCTGCTGATCGCGCTGAAAGGGGCCGAGCAGCCACTGCGCGAGAAATTCCTGCGCAATATGTCGCAGCGTGCCGCCGATATTCTGCGCGACGATCTCGCCAACCGTGGTCCGGTGCGTCTGTCGCAGGTGGAAAACGAACAGAAAGCGATTCTGCTGATTGTGCGCCGTCTTGCCGAAACTGGCGAGATGGTGATTGGCAGCGGCGAGGATACCTATGTCTGATAATCTGCCGTGGAAAACCTGGACGCCGGACGATCTCGCGCCACCACCGGCAGAGTTTGTGCCAATGGTCGAGTCGGAAGAAACCATTATTGAAGAGGCCGAACCCAGCCTTGAGCAGCAACTGGCGCAACTGAAAATGCAGGCCCACGAGCAGGGTTATCAGGCGGGGATTGCCGAAGGTCTCCAGCAAGGTCATGAGCAGGGCTATCAGGAAGGCCTGGCCCAGGGGCTGGAACAAGGTCTGGCAGAGGCGAAGTCTCAACAAGCGCCAATTCATGCCCGGATGCAGCAACTGGTCAGCGAATTTCAAACTACCCTTGATGCGCTTGATAGTGTGATTGCTTCGCGCCTGATGCAGATGGCGCTGGAGGCGGCACGCCAGGTGATCGGTCAGACGCCAACGGTGGACAACTCGGCACTGATCAAACAGATCCAACAGTTGTTGCAGCAAGAACCGTTGTTCAGCGGTAAACCGCAGCTGCGCGTGCACCCCGATGATCTGCAACGTGTTGATGATATGCTCGGCGCAACTTTAAGTTTGCATGGCTGGCGCTTGCGGGGCGATCCCACCCTCCATCCTGGCGGCTGTAAAGTCTCCGCCGATGAAGGCGATCTCGACGCCAGTGTCGCCACCCGCTGGCAAGAACTCTGCCGTCTGGCAGCACCAGGAGTGGTGTAATGACCACGCGCCTGACTCGCTGGCTAACCACGCTGGATAACTTCGAAGCCAAAATGGCGCAGTTGCCTGCGGTACGTCGCTATGGGCGATTAACCCGCGCTACCGGGCTGGTGCTGGAAGCCACCGGATTACAATTGCCGCTCGGCGCAACCTGTGTCATTGAACGCCAGAACGGCAGCGAAACGCACGAAGTAGAAAGCGAAGTCGTTGGCTTTAACGGTCAACGGCTGTTTTTAATGCCGCTGGAGGAAGTGGAAGGTGTCCTGCCCGGCGCGCGTGTTTATGCCAAAAACATTTCGGCTGAAGGGCTGCAAAGCGGCAAGCAGTTGCCGCTCGGTCCGGCGTTATTAGGTCGCGTTCTGGACGGCAGCGGTAAACCGCTCGATGGCCTCCCCTCCCCCGATACGACGGAAACCGGTGCGCTGATTACCCCGCCATTTAACCCATTGCAACGTACACCGATTGAACATGTGCTGGACACCGGCGTGCGCCCAATCAATGCCCTGCTTACCGTCGGGCGCGGGCAGCGTATGGGGCTGTTTGCCGGGTCCGGCGTTGGTAAAAGTGTGCTGCTGGGGATGATGGCCCGTTACACCCGCGCCGATGTCATTGTCGTGGGTTTGATTGGTGAACGAGGGCGCGAAGTAAAAGATTTTATTGAGAATATCCTCGGTGCCGAAGGACGTGCACGCTCCGTGGTGATTGCCGCTCCAGCGGATGTTTCTCCGCTCCTGCGAATGCAGGGTGCCGCCTATGCCACGCGCATTGCCGAAGATTTTCGCGATCGTGGTCAGCATGTGTTGCTGATTATGGACTCCCTCACCCGCTACGCGATGGCCCAGCGTGAAATTGCGCTGGCGATTGGCGAACCACCTGCCACTAAAGGTTATCCACCGTCGGTGTTTGCCAAATTACCGGCACTGGTCGAGCGTGCCGGAAATGGTATTAGCGGCGGCGGCTCGATTACCGCGTTTTATACCGTGCTCACCGAAGGCGATGACCAGCAGGACCCCATTGCCGACTCCGCGCGGGCAATCCTCGACGGTCACATTGTGCTGTCTCGCCGACTGGCGGAAGCCGGGCACTATCCGGCTATCGATATTGAAGCGTCGATCAGCCGCGCAATGACGGCGTTGATCAGCGAGCAACATTATGCGCGAGTGCGCACCTTCAAACAGCTGTTGTCGAGTTTTCAGCGTAACCGCGATCTGGTTAGCGTCGGTGCGTATGCCAAAGGCAGCGATCCAATGCTCGATAAAGCCATCGCCCTGTGGCCGCAGCTGGAGGGCTATTTGCAACAAGGCATTTTTGAACGCGCGGACTGGGAAGCGTCTCTCCAGGGGCTGGAGCGTATTTTCCCGACAGTGTCATAACCCAGGAGATAACGGCAGATGGCAGAACATGGTGCGCTGGCGACCCTGAAAGATCTGGCAGAAAAAGAGGTAGAGGATGCCGCGCGCCTGCTGGGTGAAATGCGTCGCGGATGTCAGCAGGCGGAAGAACAGCTCAAAATGCTGATCGATTATCAGAATGAATATCGCAATAACCTCAATAGCGATATGAGTGCCGGGATGACCAGCAACCGCTGGTTCAACTATCAGCAGTTTATCCAGACGCTGGAAAAAGCCATTACTCAGCATCGCCAGCAACTTAATCAGTGGACGCAGAAAGTTGACATTGCCCTGAACAGCTGGCGAGAAAAGAAACAACGTTTGCAGGCCTGGCAGACACTGCAGGAACGGCAATCCACGGCGGCACTGCTTGCAGAAAACCGCCTCGATCAGAAAAAGATGGATGAGTTCGCCCAGCGCGCCGCCATGAGGAAACCTGAATGATTCGCATAGCGCCCTTGATTACCGCTGACGTTGATAACGCCACATTGCCTGGCGGCAAAGCCAGCGATGCTGCACAAGATTTTCTCGCGTTGTTGAGCGAAGCATTAACAGGCGAGGCAACAACCGACAAAGCGACTCCCCAGTTGCTGGTGGCAACAGATAAGCCCACGGCAAAAGGCGAGCCGCTGGTCAGCGATATTCTTTCAGACGCGCAACAAGCAGATTTACTGATCCCTGTGGATGAAACACCGCCTGTCATCAACGACGAACAATCCACATTAACACCGTTAACCACCGCTCAGACGATAACGTTGGCTGCGGCGGCTGACAACAATACGGCAAAAGACGAAAAAGCGGATGATCTGAATGAAGACGTCACCGCAAGCCTGAGTGCCCTTTTTGCGATGTTGCCGGGTTTTGACAATACGCCCAAAGTGACTGATGCACCGTCAACCGTGTTACCGACAGAGAAACCAACGCTTTTCACAAAACTGACTTCTGCGCAACTCACTACAGCACAGCCTGATGACGCCCCCGGCACGCCAGCTCAGCCATTAACAGCGCTGGTAGCAGAAGCCCAGAGTAAAGCGGAAGTCATCAGCACACCTTCACCGGTGACCGCTGCCGCCAGCCCGCTAATCACTCCACACCAGACACAGCCACTGCCCACCGTCGCCGCGCCTGTCTTGAGTGCACCGCTGGGTTCTCACGAATGGCAACAATCATTAAGCCAGCATATTTCGCTGTTCACCCGCCAGGGGCAACAAAGTGCAGAGTTGCGTCTGCACCCACAGGATTTAGGTGAAGTGCAAATCTCCCTCAAAGTGGATGATAACCAGGCGCAAATCCAGATGGTTTCGCCGTATCAGCACGTACGCGCCGCCCTGGAAGCAGCGCTGCCGGTACTGCGTACGCAGCTGGCCGAAAGTGGCATTCAGTTAGGGCAAAGCAACATCAGTGGCGAAAGCTTTAGTGGTCAGCAGCAGGCCGCTTCCCAACAACAGCAAAGCCAACGCACAGCAAACCATGAACCTCTGGCGGGGGAAGACGACGATACGCTTCCGGTTCCCGTCTCTTTACAAGGGCGTGTAACAGGCAACAGCGGCGTTGATATTTTCGCCTAACGTCAGAGGTAGCACCGTAATCCGCGTCTTTTCCCCGCTTTGTTGCGCTCAAGACGCAGGATAATTAGCCGATAAGCAGTAGCGACACAGGAAGACCGCAACACATGACTGATTACGCGATAAGCAAGAAAAGCAAGCGATCGCTTTGGATCCCGATTCTGGTATTCATTACCCTCGCGGCCTGTGCCAGCGCAGGTTACAGCTACTGGCATTCGCATCAGGTTGCCGCTGAAGACAAAGCGCAGCAACGCGTCGTGCCCTCCCCGGTCTTCTATGCGCTGGATACCTTTACAGTCAATCTGGGCGATGCGGATCGCGTGCTTTATATCGGCATAACCCTGCGACTCAAAGATGAAGCTACCCGCTCGCGGCTAAGTGAGTATTTGCCGGAAGTCCGTAGCCGTTTGCTGTTACTGTTTTCGCGTCAGGATGCTGCCGTACTGGCGACAGAAGAAGGCAAGAAAAACCTGATTGCCGAGATTAAAACCACACTTTCCACCCCGCTTGTTGCCGGGCAACCGAAACAGGATGTCACCGACGTGCTGTATACCGCTTTTATTCTGCGATAACGACATGGGCGATAGTATTCTTTCTCAAGCTGAAATTGATGCGCTGTTGAATGGTGACAGCGAAGTCAAAGACGAACCGACAGCCAGTGTTAGCGGCGAAAGTGACATTCGTCCGTACGATCCGAATACTCAACGACGGGTTGTGCGCGAACGTTTGCAGGCGCTGGAAATCATTAATGAGCGCTTTGCTCGCCATTTTCGTATGGGGCTGTTCAACCTGCTGCGCCGTAGCCCGGATATTACCGTCGGGGCCATTCGCATTCAGCCGTACCATGAATTTGCCCGCAACCTGCCGGTGCCGACCAACCTGAACCTTATCCATCTGAAACCGCTGCGCGGCACAGGGCTGGTGGTGTTCTCACCGAGTCTGGTGTTTATCGCCGTGGATAACCTGTTTGGCGGCGATGGACGCTTCCCGACCAAAGTGGAAGGCCGTGAGTTTACCCATACCGAACAGCGCGTCATCAACCGCATGTTGAAACTGGCGCTTGAAGGCTATAGCGACGCATGGAAGGCGATTAATCCGCTGGAAGTTGAGTACGTGCGTTCGGAAATGCAGGTGAAATTTACCAATATCACCACCTCGCCGAACGACATTGTGGTTAACACGCCGTTCCATGTGGAGATTGGCAACCTGACCGGCGAATTTAATATCTGCCTGCCATTCAGCATGATCGAGCCGCTACGGGAATTGTTGGTTAACCCGCCGCTGGAAAACTCGCGTAATGAAGATCAGAACTGGCGCGATAACCTGGTGCGCCAGGTGCAGCATTCACAGCTGGAACTGGTGGCCAACTTTGCCGATATCTCGCTACGCCTGTCGCAGATTTTAAAACTGAAACCCGGCGACGTCCTGCCGATAGAAAAACCCGATCGCATCATCGCCCATGTTGACGGCGTCCCGGTTCTGACCAGTCAGTACGGCACCCTCAACGGTCAGTATGCGTTACGGATAGAACATTTGATTAACCCGATTTTAAATTCTCTGAACGAGGAACAGCCCAAATGAGTGACATGAATAATCCGGCCGATGACAACAACGGCGCAATGGACGATCTGTGGGCTGAAGCGTTGAGCGAACAAAAATCAACCAGTGGCAAAAGCGCTGCCGACGCGGTGTTCCAGCAATTTGGCGGTGGTGATGTCAGCGGAACGTTGCAGGATATCGACCTGATTATGGATATTCCGGTCAAGCTGACCGTCGAGCTGGGCCGCACACGAATGACCATCAAAGAGTTATTGCGTCTGACGCAAGGATCAGTCGTGGCGCTGGACGGTCTGGCGGGCGAACCGCTGGATATTCTGATCAACGGTTATTTAATTGCTCAGGGCGAAGTTGTCGTAGTCGCTGATAAATATGGCGTGCGGATCACCGATATCATTACTCCGTCTGAGCGGATGCGCCGCCTGAGCCGTTAGTGATGAATAACCACGCTACTGTGCAATCTTCCGCGCCGGTTTCTGCTGCGCCACTGCTGCAGGTGAGCGGCGCACTCATCGCCATTATTGCCCTGATCCTCGCTGCTGCCTGGCTGGTAAAACGGCTGGGATTTGCCCCGAAACGCACTGGCGTTAACGGTCTGAAAATTAGCGCCAGTGCTTCGCTGGGCGCGCGTGAACGGGTTGTGGTGGTCGATGTGGAAGATGCACGGCTGGTGCTCGGCGTTACCGCAGGGCAAATCAATCTGCTGCATAAACTTCCCCCTTCAGCACCAACGGAAGAGATACCGCAGACCGATTTTCAGTCGGTCATGAAAAACTTGCTTAAGCGTAGCGGGAGATCCTGATGCGTCGTTTGTTGTCTGTCGCACCTGTCCTTCTCTGGCTGGTTACGCCCCTCGCCTTCGCGCAACTACCGGGTATCACCAGCCAGCCGCTGCCTGGCGGTGGACAAAGCTGGTCGCTCCCGGTGCAGACGCTGGTGTTCATCACCTCGTTGACGTTTATTCCGGCAATTTTACTGATGATGACCAGTTTCACCCGCATCATCATTGTTTTTGGTTTATTGCGTAACGCGTTGGGAACACCCTCCGCGCCACCTAACCAGGTATTGCTGGGACTGGCGCTGTTTTTGACCTTTTTTATTATGTCGCCGGTGATCGATAAAATTTATGTCGATGCGTACCAGCCATTCAGCGAAGAGAAAATATCAATGCAGGAGGCGCTGGAAAAAGGGGCGCAGCCGCTGCGTGAGTTTATGCTGCGTCAGACCCGCGAGGCGGATTTAGGGTTGTTTGCCAGACTGGCGAATACCGGCCCGTTGCAGGGACCTGAAGCTGTGCCGATGCGCATTTTGCTCCCGGCCTACGTGACCAGCGAGTTGAAAACCGCATTTCAGATAGGCTTCACGATTTTCATTCCTTTTTTGATTATCGACCTGGTGATTGCCAGCGTGTTGATGGCATTGGGGATGATGATGGTTCCCCCAGCCACCATTGCTCTGCCCTTTAAACTGATGCTGTTTGTACTGGTGGATGGCTGGCAATTGCTGGTCGGTTCGCTGGCGCAGAGCTTTTACAGCTAGAGAGGCAAAATGACACCTGAATCGGTCATGATGATGGGGACTGAAGCGATGAAAGTCGCGCTGGCACTGGCTGCCCCACTGTTGCTGGTGGCGCTGGTCACGGGTCTTATCATCAGTATTTTGCAGGCCGCCACCCAGATTAACGAAATGACGCTGTCGTTTATTCCGAAAATCATCGCCGTATTTATCGCCATTATTATTGCCGGACCGTGGATGCTCAATCTGTTGCTGGATTACGTCCGCACCTTGTTCACTAACCTGCCGTATATCATCGGGTAGGCCGTACAATGATGCAGGTAACAAGCGATCAATGGCTTTCCTGGTTAAGCCTGTACTTCTGGCCGTTACTGCGCGTGCTGGCGCTCATTTCTACCGCACCAATTCTGAGCGAACGCAGCGTGCCGAAACGGGTAAAACTGGGTCTGGCAATGATGATCACGTTCGCTATTGCCCCATCATTACCTGCCAACGATGTTCCTGTTTTTTCGTTCTTTGCTCTGTGGCTGGCCGTGCAGCAGATCCTGATCGGCATTGCGCTTGGTTTTACCATGCAATTTGCCTTTGCCGCTGTGCGAACCGCTGGTGAAATTATCGGTCTGCAAATGGGGCTGTCATTTGCGACGTTTGTCGATCCGGCCAGCCATCTCAATATGCCCGTTTTAGCGCGTATCATGGATATGCTGGCGTTACTGCTGTTCCTGACATTTAACGGTCATTTATGGTTGATTTCACTGCTGGCCGATACCTTTCACACCCTGCCAATTGGTGGCGAACCGTTGAACAGCAATGCGTTTCTGGCACTCACCAAAGCAGGGAGTTTGATTTTCCTTAACGGGCTGATGCTGGCATTACCGCTCATTACTCTGCTGCTGACCCTGAATCTGGCATTAGGCTTACTTAATCGTATGGCCCCGCAATTATCCATTTTTGTTATTGGATTTCCATTAACTCTGACTGTCGGTATCTCTTTAATGGCGGCATTAATGCCGTTAATTGCGCCTTTTTGCGAACATTTATTCAGTGAGATGTTTAATTTGCTGGCTGATATTATTAGTGAATTGCCATTAATATAATTCCGTAACGTTTATCATGTTATCCTAAGGATTATCCGAAAAATAATACCTACGAACATCTTCCAGGATACTCCTGCGGCGAAATATTTGTTTTAAGCTCACTCACATATCGCAACATTTACTTTACTTTAAGACAATTCCAGGCAAATTATACAACACTTTACGGGATAGTAAGTCCGCCTGAAAAATCGCGAGAGTGGCGCATTAGGTGACCCATGTTGTTCCGTTTAGTCATGATGAAATATTCAGGTAAGGGGAATTATCGTTACGCATTGAGTGAGGGTATGCCATGTCAACGATTATTATGGATTTATGTAGTTACACCCGACTAGGTTTAACCGGGTATCTGTTGAGTAGAGGGGTTAAAAAAAGAGAAATCAACGACATTGAAACCGTTGATGACCTTGCCATAGCTTGTGATTCACAGCGCCCTTCAGTGGTGTTTATTAATGAGGACTGTTTCATCCACGATGCTTCTAACAGTCAGCGTATCAAGCTCATCATTAATCAACATCCCAATACGTTATTTATCGTTTTTATGGCAATTGCCAATGTTCATTTTGATGAATATCTATTGGTCAGAAAAAATTTATTGATCAGTTCTAAATCGATTAAACCGGAATCTCTCGACGATATCCTTGGCGATATTCTGAAAAAAGAGACAACGATAACCTCGTTTTTAAATATGCCGACGTTATCATTGAGCCGAACCGAATCGAGTATGTTGCGAATGTGGATGGCAGGTCAGGGAACCATTCAAATCTCTGACCAAATGAATATCAAAGCCAAGACCGTTTCATCGCATAAAGGTAATATTAAACGTAAGATCAAAACGCATAATAAACAGGTTATCTACCATGTCGTCCGACTGACGGATAATGTGACTAATGGTATTTTTGTCAACATGCGCTAACACATTCTGACTGGTGGTTTCCCACCAGTCAGGCTGAATTAGATTACTCTGCTTTCTCCACAAAGATACCGTCCTGATGCCCTGCTTCATTAAAGAACCAGATGCCGAGCGGGTAGTCTTCCAGCGAAACCAGGTACATTGTGCCTTCACTAAACTCCTCAACTGCCAGTACCACGCCAGGACGACGCGGACCGCCATCCGTTTTGACTGTTACCCGATCATTCACCTTCATCGTTTTCCTCCTGTGGCTTTGTGCCAGTGTAGAACAATTTCGTTTTTCTGGCAGCGCCAGGCGCGCGCGAGTGCTGATTTTCTCGACGGTCTATACTTAAGAGATGCCAGGCGGACTTAACGACTGGCCGCAACAACAGAGTAACGGTTGCGAGGAAAGATGATGAAAACCGCAAAAGAGTACAGCGATACCGCAAAACGTGAGGTCAGCGTCGATGTCGATGCCCTGCTGGCGGCGATCAATGAAATTAGCGAAAGCGAAGTTCATCGCAGCCAGAACGATTCTGAACACGTTAGCGTCGATGGACGTGAATATCATACATGGCGTGAATTGGCGGATGCCTTCGAACTGGATATTCATGACTTCAGCGTCTCTGAAGTGAATCGTTGAATGCACAATAAAAAAATCCCGACCCTGAGGGGGTCGGGATGAAACTTGCTTAAGCAAGAAGCACTTAAAAAATTCGTTACACCAGGAAATCTGATGTGTTCATCACCTTATCCGCAATTTTTTTCGCTGACAAGAAAATATTCGTGATATGAATGATTAACGCTACTTATGAATAGAAATGTGACGCGCGTCACCCCTTGGTGGCTCTGGCGTCAACGGGATCGCTCCCGAAAAAATCATCTTTGATAATTTGTGCTGTTTTGAGAATCATCCTGGTAAGGGGAGTACTGCGCAACCATGCTTTCAATTCAACAACCACTACTGGTTTTTAGCGATCTTGATGGCACCCTGCTGGACAGTCATAGTTATGACTGGCAACCAGCTGCCCCCTGGCTCAGCCGTTTACGCGAAGCGAATGTTCCCGTCATTCTCTGTAGCAGTAAGACATCAGCCGAAATGCTGTACTTGCAAAAAACGTTGGGGCTACAAGGTTTACCGCTGATTGCCGAAAATGGCGCAGTGATCCAGCTTGCTGAGCAATGGCAGGATATAGACGGTTTTCCACGCATCATCTCAGGTATTAGCCATGGCGAAATCAGCCAGGTTTTAAATACGCTACGCGAGAAAGAACATTTTAAATTCACAACTTTTGATGATGTCGACGATGCAACCATTGCCGAA
This sequence comes from Escherichia sp. WS1451, assembly GCF_046487365.1. Taxonomy (NCBI): domain Bacteria; kingdom Pseudomonadati; phylum Pseudomonadota; class Gammaproteobacteria; order Enterobacterales; family Enterobacteriaceae; genus Escherichia; species Escherichia sp. WS1451. The sequence continues at coordinate 36,264 of NZ_JBJQJP010000002.1, read as the reverse complement.
TGGACGGGATTAAGCCGTAGCCAGGCGGCGCTGACGCAGCTACATGAGGCGTCGGTAACGCTAATCTGGCGCGACAGTGACGAGCGTATGGCACAATTTACCGCTCGTCTGAACGAACTGGGCTTGCAGTTTATGCAGGGTGCGCGCTTCTGGCACGTCCTGGATACCTCTGCCGGAAAAGATCAGGCTGCCAACTGGATTATCGCGACCTATCAACAATTGTCAGGCAAACGCCCAACCACACTTGGCCTGGGCGATGGGCCAAACGATGCGCCCTTACTGGAGGTAATGGATTACGCGGTGATTGTGAAAGGGTTAAACCGTGAAGGGGTGCATCTGCATGATGAGGATCCGGCCCGCGTCTGGCGAACGCAGCGTGAAGGACCGGAAGGCTGGCGTGAAGGGCTGGACCATTTTTTCTCCGCCCGTTAAGCGTTATCGCTCGCGCATACCCGATTGCGCCCGGCCTGTTTAGCGAGATAAAGCCGACGGTCGGCCAGTGACTGGAGTTGTTCAAAATCATAATCACCGGTTTCCTCGCTGCTGCTTACCCCCAGCGAGGCACTGATGCGTATCGTCGTACTCTTGGCGATCAACATCTCTTTTTCAATTAACTTCAGGCGAATACGTTCTGCGACCTCCGCAGCCTCCGTCAGACTCGCGCCAGGCAGAATCACACAAAACTCCTCACCACCGACCCGCCCGGCAACGTCGTGCGCACGCAAGGAACTGCTAATTAATCCGGCAGCATGGGAAAGAACACGGTCGCCCGCCTGATGGCCAAAGCGGTCATTAATCGCTTTAAAATGGTCAAGGTCGACCTGAATGACAGAAAAAGGATGTTGGTGCGTCTGACACAATTTAGCGAGCGGACGGGCTTTTTCGAACAGTGCGCCACGGTTATATAAGCGGGTTAAGGTGTCGTGCCACGCCTGCCACTGCAACGAGCTTTGCAAAACATACATGTTGCTGACCATCCGGCGAATCACATACCAGGAGATGAGTAACATGGTGGTAAAGAGCGCCCACAGCAGGGTTAATGCAATGCTGATACTGCCGAAATCACCCCGCACGCCTTCGCTTAGCGTATGGACGCGCACCAGCACACCGTCGAAATGGTCCAGACGTTCCCAGCTAACATAACGACTGTTCATACGAATGCCGCCCCGCGTGTCATGTTCCATTGCCTGCGCCAGCAAGGCCAGTTCACGAGGATCAAAAATATTCCCTGTTGGATGGTCAGGATTGGAAGAGGTCAAAAATCTCAGCTTATTGTCATAGAGCTGATACTCACCATCGAGGTTTTTATCGATGGCGTTTCTTAAAAATTGCTGCATAGTACGCACGGGAATACTCATCCCCAGCACGCCATACCAGTAGTTATTACTGTCTACCGGAACACTGACGGTAACCTGCGGTTCAGTATTGCTGGCGTGTTCCGGTTGCGAAGTGAACCAGCGTACCGCGCGGTGACGATTTTCTCGTTGCGAATGGCCGATAAACCAGGGTTGGGTGACATAGCCGTAATAACGCGTTGGTACATTGCGCGTAAACAAGGTCGGCTGCGTCGAAACGTAAAATCCGGCACGCGAGACATACATCGCCTGTTCAACCATCGACGAGGAGTTGTGCGCCAGTCGCAGCAAGTAACCAACTTCCAGTGCAGCGGTAATTTCATTGTCGAGGCTTTCATTTTCGCGAGACAGGAGATTCCCCTCGCTGACTAATGCATCCGATACGCCATTGACTGGCAGGGTGCGTCGTCGGTTGAGTTCGATTTGCCAGGCGTGCTCGTCGCGATGCTGTTCGAACTCGGTTACGGCATTACGCAGAGAGGTGAAATCCAGTGGCGCTACGAGAGCTTCGCGCATGCCATTACGCAAAAAGATCAGTTTGTCGACGTTATACTGCAAATGCTTATCGAGCGCGTTGGCTACGTTTTCCAGATGATTACGCTGGCTGGAGATATAGGCATCTTCCAGCACTACCACTTCGCGCCAGGTCAGCAAGGTGGAAAAAAGCAATACCACGATAAAGCAGAGATTAACCACATGACCAGGCCCCAGGCGGCGTGCGAGTTTTTTCAACCAGCTCTGGTTTTCCATTTTTGTCTCGTGCTGCACCCTGACGGCTCCCAACCTGCTTTTTTATGATTCTGGCATAACCCGGCGATAACGTACCGCAAAACAGCGATAATTTTATAATGGTGGCATGATAAGACGCGACTATCATTCATTGCAGGCATTGGCACACCAGGCCGGATGTGATCCGGCCTGGTGTTAATGATACCCTTTCAAACTTCTTCCGCAGAACGACTCCCCTCCCCCGGAACAAGCTCGGTTTCATGAAAAGCTTCCCGCTTGACCCCGTAACCGTCATACCAACGACACTCAACCATACCGCTGGAGTATCCAGTGACAATCATCCGCGGGCCGCCCTCTTTAACCGTAACTTCCTCACTAACCATAAAGCTCATACTCGCCTCCTTTTTTCGAGTGAAACTTGTTCACCTTAGTTGAAGATGGCGAATTTTGCATAATAGCCTGTGCGAGTATTAATGTGCCTGACCGCGCATTTTCGCTACGGCTTTCACTCCCAGCACCACGATGCCGCCGATGATAAATCCAAGAATCAGATTTAAAACAGTCGGTAATATCATCGCCACCACTGCACTTTGCTGCCCGGCGAAATGTTCAATGGCGTGATGCAACGGCGCAATACCATGTACCACAATCCCGCCGCCGACGAGGAACATCGCCAGCGTGCCGACAATCGATAATGCTTTCATCAGCCAGGGCGCGATAATCAATAACCCTTTACCTAATGCCTGCATCAGCGCGCTGGATTTTTCCGCCAGCCAATACCCCAGGTCATCAATCTTAACGATAACCCCTACCAGACCGTAGACGCCCACGGTCACTACCAGCGCGATGCCTGAAAGCACCAGCACCTGATTAAGCAACGGTGCCTCTGCCACAATCCCCAGCGTGATGGCGACGATTTCCGCAGACAATATAAAATCGGTACGAATCGCCCCTTTTATTTTGTCTTTTTCAAACTTCAGCGGATCCTGCGCCGCCAGCTTCTCCAGACGCTGCTGACTCTGCGCCGGATCTTCTTTATGTTTACGCGCCTCCAGCATATGCAGCACTTTCTCTACCCCTTCAAAGCAGAGAAACGCGCCACCAATCATCAACAGTGGCGTAATCGCCCACGGGATAAACGCACTGATGATCAGCGCCAGCGGCACCAGAATCACTTTATTGATCAGCGATCCTTTCGCCACGCCCCAGACCACGGGAAGTTCCCGGTTGGCCCGCACGCCTGAAACTTGTTGCGCATTGAGCGATAAGTCATCCCCTAATACACCGGCGGTTTTCTTCGCCGCCAGTTTGCCCATCACGGAGATATCGTCCAGCAGTGTGGCGATATCATCGAGCAACGTCAGTAAACTACTCCCGGCCAAAAGCATTCCCTCTCATTTTTATTGTTGAAGGGTGTAAGTATGAAGCAAAAACGGCAGCTCTGATACTTGCTTCACAGGTCAACATTTATTTAACAATCAAGTGCAATTATATCTCTCGCCAGCAGAATGATTTTCACGTTTACTATGAACCACCTTTTTATTTCCACCGTGAGGGATTATGCGTTTCCGCCAGTTGTTACCGCTTTTTGGCGCGCTGTTTGCGTTGTATATCATTTGGGGCTCAACCTATTTTGTCATTCGGATTGGCGTGGAAAGCTGGCCTCCATTAATGATGGCGGGCGTTCGATTCCTGGCAGCCGGTATTTTATTGCTGGCATTTTTGCTACTGCGCGGACACAAGCTCCCCCCGCTACGTCCGCTGCTCAATGCCGCGCTGATTGGCCTGTTATTGCTGGCTGTCGGTAATGGCATGGTGACGGTTGCCGAACATCAAAATGTTCCTTCCGGCATCGCCGCCGTTGTGGTTGCAACCGTGCCCCTCTTTACCCTGTGCTTCAGCCGCCTGTTTGGCATTAAAACGCGCAAACTGGAATGGGTGGGTATCGCCATTGGGCTTGCCGGAATCATCATGCTCAATAGCGGTGGAAATTTAAGCGGCAATCCGTGGGGCGCGATTCTGATTTTAATCGGTTCGATTAGCTGGGCGTTTGGCTCGGTTTATGGCTCGCGCATTACCTTACCTGTAGGGATGATGGCGGGTGCGATTGAGATGCTGGCAGCAGGCGTGGTGTTAATGATTGCGTCGATGATTGCGGGTGAAAAACTGACGGCGCTCCCTTCCCTTTCAGGCTTCTTTGCGGTCGGCTATCTGGCGCTGTTTGGTTCGATTATCGCTATTAACGCTTATATGTATTTAATCCGCAACGTCAGTCCGGCTCTCGCCACCAGCTACGCCTACGTTAACCCAGTGGTCGCGGTCTTGCTGGGTACGGGACTGGGCGGCGAAACGCTGTCGAAGATTGAATGGCTGGCGCTCGGCGTAATTGTTTTCGCGGTGGTACTGGTCACGTTGGGAAAATATCTCTTCCCGGCCAAACCCGTTGTCGCGCCAGTTATTCAGGATGCATCAAGCGAGTAAATGAATCCCCTGCGTGTCGATCTGCGCGCTGGCACCTTCGCCGCAGATCCACTCTTCCAGACGCTCGGTAAGCGCCGCATCCGTCAGCTTCTCGCGCCCACGTAACGCACACTCCCAGACAATCAGTACGCGCCAGCCGAGTTCCTGCAAGCGACTGATATCGCGGCGATCGCGTTCAACATTTTTACCTATCTTCTCCAGCCAGAACTCGGTTCGAGTCGCAGGCACTTTAAACAGATAGCAGTGATGATGATGCCAGAAGCAGCCGTGGGTAAATATCACGCAGCGATATTCATCAACGACAAAATCCGGGCGTCCGGGGAGATCCGCGTCCTGAACGCGAAACGCCAGGCCCTGCCCGGTTAACAAACTGGCGAGGCGCTTCTCAATCGCCGTATCACGCGTAGCAATCGCGCGCATATTTTTGCTGCGAGTGGCCTTATCGTGAACGTCGACCATGTTGTGCCTCTTGCTGACGCAACGCCACCGCCTGTTTGATTTTTGGCTCAAGCAGTTTTGCCACCGCGGCAAAGACCGGCACGACCACCGAGTTACCAAACTGGCGATAAGCCTGAGTGTCCGAAACCGGAATGCGGAATTTCGCTTCTCCCGGCGCTTCAAAACCCATTAAGCGCGCGCATTCACGAGGCGTTAACCGACGTGGACGATGTTGCTGATTCAGCGGATCGTCAAAGTCTTTTTCACCCGTGGCCATATCCCAGCCGCGATCGATTAAAATTTCCGCGCCATCTTTGTAATAACGCGCAGACAACGTACGCGTGACGCTTTGCGGATTGTTCGGATAAACCATTCCATAACCGAAGCCATTACCACGCGCCTGATGTTTTTTCGCATAACGATAGAGGTACTTCCACAGCACCGGCGTCAGGATATATTTCGCCTCGACCATCGGGTCCAGCAGCTGGGCCAGCGTCACTCGCTGCGCAGGGAAACATTTGCTGATATCACGCAGGGTAAAATCGGCTTTCAGATTCAGATCGCGACGAAAACCCACCAGCACGATGCGTTCACGGTGCTGCGGCAGGAAATGTTTGCCATCGATGATTTTCGGATCGTCCGGCCCTTTATCTTCTGCATCAGCCACGTCATAGCCCAGTTCGTCCAGCGTCTGCATGATGATGCGGAACGTTTTACCCTGGTCGTGACTTTTCAGGTTTTTGACGTTTTCGAGCACAAACATCGCCGGACGACGCGCGTCGATAATGCGCACCACATCAAAGAACAGCGTGCCCTGGGTATCGCAGGCAAAACCGTGCGCCCGCCCGAGCGAGTTCTTTTTCGATACGCCAGCCAGCGAAAATGGCTGACAAGGAAAACCCGCCAGTAATACATCGTGTTCAGGAATGTGTTGACGAATATGTTCCGCCGCCGCCTCATCACTCACGCCTTCTTTATGGCTGAGGGTGATGTCGCGGATATCTTCATTAAAATGATGCGTCACCGGGTCGCAATAATGATTGGCTTTATAAGTGCGTACCGCATGTTTGTTCCATTCGCTGGTAAACACGCACTGTCCGCCAATCGATTCAAAACCGCGACGGATGCCGCCAATTCCGGCAAATAGATCGATAAAGCGAAACGCATAATGCGGATGATGTGCCGGTGGTTTGGGTAACAACGTTTGCAGATGGGCGAACTCTTTCTCACTTAAACGGTGCCATGCCGAGTCATTCGCCAGTGCACGTTTTAAAATTGCCGCGCTCCAGTGATTCTCACCCACACCATTAAGCTGCGCCACCAGCGTTTTAACATCATAAATTTGCAGCAGTTTCTCCAGCATTGCCTGAACGGCATTCCCGGTGCTGTATGAATCGGTTACTGATATATTTTCCTGCATAGATTTAACCGGCCATCTGAGATGGCCGACAGGTTAACATAATTACAGCCATTTAGGGCCACGCGCTCAGCCCGCGGGTGAAAACGCATCTATCACCTTGTGATCGACACCTTCATTCTCCCCCGCCAGTTCGGCACTGAGCTTCGCCATAAACTCGACTAAAAATTGCGCGTTGTGCTGCGCCAGCTGCTTGCCTCTTGCGGTTTGCATGGTTTGCGGTAGCTTCAGCAACTTAGTCTGGAAATGATCCAGCGCGTAGCGTTTATCATCAAGCGGGCGATGCTGTGCGAACGGATCTTCACCATCAAACAGCGCCACGCTCAATGCCCCTGAAACGGCAAACACGCGCGCCAGGCCAATCGCCCCCAGGGCTTCCAGCCGATCCGCATCCTGGACGATTTTAGCTTCCGTTGTTAAGGGGGCGATTTGCGCGCTGAAACTGTGAGCGGCAATGGCATGACAAACGGCCTCGATTTTCTCCGCCGGAAATTGCACGAACTCTTCACGGAGCAGGCGACGCGTCTCTTCTGCCGCCAGGATTGAAGAACGCTGCCGTTGCGGATGATTTTTCGCCAGGCTCACGATATCGTGAAAATAACAGGCGGTTAAAATCACCAGCATATCGACATCGTCATCTGCCGCCAGCTTCTGTGCCGTAGCCCAGACGCGGCGAAAATGACACACGTCATGGGCCGCGTCCTGGTGCTGATGATGGTTTTTCAACCAGTTTTCGAACTGTGTCTGCCAGTGTTGTAAGTCCATACGCGCTCCGTTGCCAAGGGTCGCAACCTTAGCAGTTTTTATTCATAGCGTCTGCTGCGTGCGGGACGAGGTCGGGTGTACCATGCAATGCCGCCTAACAAGGCACCAACCAGGGCCATAAACAGAAATCCGACCAGTGCTCCTAACCACTTCCCCGCGGTAGATCCTAAATCACTTTCAAATCCCGACACGGGGGCATCGGGGATCCGGCTCATCACCCAGATGTATCGCGCCATTGCCCAGACGAAATAGCCACACCATGTATAGAAAGCCCACAAAGCCAATTTGCCGCCAGGGCTGCGAGAGAGTCTCTCTTCCATCTTTGTCGAACCGTATTCCATTTTGAGATAACCCGGAAAATTCAGACTTAGAACTATTATGTGATAAAAATCACATTTTTCCACATTGGATGAGCCAGTCAAGACTCAATCATTTTTTGAACAAATAGATAAATTTTGCGCAACGGCAGTGAATACAGGAAAAATCGTTTTGAGCGATTTTATTTATCTTTGATATCGGCTTTATTAATTCATTTAATCAATATATTAGCACTGATTACAATTATACCTTTTTATTATTCTGTGTCATGATGCTTCCGTTATTAGCCTTTTATCGTCTTGTTTATATTTTTTGGGCCGGCATGATGCCGGCTTTTTTTATGCCTTCATTAATGTGCGCGAGATCACGCCAGCCGTTTAGCGCAACAATCATTGATACCCCCCATGTTTCCGCTCAACTCATAACATATTGATATACATTTATAATTTTCATGAATATTTATATTTAGAATTCATAATTCTGAATTATATCAAATAGATTGGAAACATTTTGAAATCTTTTAAATACACTTGTTACATGTAATCTTTAAAATAAAATGAACTTCATAGAATAGTATCCAAATGTGCTTTTTTTGGATAACAGCACTTATTGATATATTCATGAAGATTATAATCACAAGGGAATACATAATGAAAAGAAAAGTTCTGGCAATGCTGGTCCCGGCGTTATTAGTTGCTGGCGCAGCAAATGCGGCTGAAGTCTATAATAAAGATGGTAATAAACTGGATTTGTACGGAAAAGTAGATGGTCTGCACTACTTCTCTGATGATTCTAGTAGCGATGGCGACATGTCATATGCTCGTATTGGTTTCAAAGGCGAAACCCAAATCGCTGACCAGTTTACGGGTTACGGTCAGTGGGAATTCAACATTGGTGCAAACGGCCCTGAAAGTGATAAGGGCAATACTGCTACTCGTCTCGCATTTGCGGGTTTAGGTTTTGGTCAAAACGGTACCTTCGACTATGGTCGTAACTACGGTGTCGTTTATGACGTTGAAGCCTGGACCGATATGCTGCCAGAATTTGGTGGTGATACCTACGCTGGCGCCGACAATTTCATGAATGGTCGTGCTAACAACGTTGCTACCTATCGTAACAATGGTTTCTTTGGTCAGGTTGATGGTCTGAACTTCGCTCTGCAATATCAGGGTAACAATGAAAGCAGTGGTCCATTCGGCCAGGAAGGTTCTGGTAATGGTAAAGGACGTGGCATTACCAAAGAAAATGGCGACGGCTTCGGTATGTCCACTTCCTACGACTTTGACTTCGGTTTAAGTCTGGGTGCAGCTTATTCTAACTCAGACCGTACCGATAACCAGGTTCATAAAGGTACCCATAATACTCGTTATGGCGACCGCTTCGATGCAACTGCTGGCGGTGAAACGGCTGAAGCATGGACCGTTGGTGCTAAATACGACGCTAATAACGTTTACTTAGCAACCATGTATGCTGAAACTCGTAACATGACTGGTTACGGTGATGCTGATGCTATTGCTAACAAAACTCAGAACTTTGAAGTTGTTGCACAGTACCAGTTCGACTTTGGTCTGCGCCCGTCCATCGCTTACCTGCAATCTAAAGGTAAGGATTTAGGCGGTGTAAGTAGTGATAACTACGATAGCAAGGGTAATCATCATTACGCCAACAAAAGTCTGGTTAAATACGTTGATATTGGCGCTACCTACTACTTCAACAAAAATATGTCCACCTATGTTGATTACAAAATCAACCTGCTGGACAACGACGACGACTTCTACAAAGAAAACGGCATCGCTACCGATGATATCGTAGCTGTGGGCTTAGTCTACCAGTTCTAATCAGCCAACGCGCCGCGGCGTGTTACTGTAAAACTTAACAATAGCCTGAGTTCGTCCCTCATCGAACTCAGGCTTTTTTATTGGCATTTCATCTCCATCTGTGGCACACGCAATTGCCAAAGCATATCGATACAGCACATTACCCCGCCCTTCCTGGCTCAATAAAATCTACCAGCGTCTCTTCCAGCCAACACCCAAATGCATTTCTTTATGAATTAATCCGCAACAAAACCGCCGTCCATATAGAAATATTTGCAAAAATAGTGCATGAAAAAAGCTTTTTCTCTGCCAATCCGGGATATAAATATTCATCAGCACCATAATATTCCACATAACTAAATCTCTCCCTGCCGCCCGTACCTCTGATAATGGTCTAAAATCATTGAGGCCAATTGCGACGGCGTTGCTCAATAAGGAAAATTTGGCGTGAATAATATTCAACACCAGTGCAGCATCATCATTACATACTTACGCCCGCCGACTACCGCTTTCGATATATTGACTCAATTTTCCAGCCTGGTTAAAAATAGCGGCCAGCTCAGTCGCAAATATAGTGACTACCCTAACTAAGCAACAATAAGGAATACACTATGACTGTTCAAAAAAGTAAAAATCCACAGGTCGATATTGCTGAAGATAATGCATTCTTCCCTTCAGAATATTCGCTTAGCCAATATACGAGTCCCGTCTCTGATCTTGATGGCGTGGACTATCCAAAACCGTATCGCGGTAAACATAAAATTCTGGTGATCGCCGCTGATGAACGCTATTTGCCGACTGATAACGGCAAACTCTTCTCAACGGGCAATCATCCGATTGAAACGTTGCTGCCGTTGTATCATCTCCATGCTGCAGGTTTCGAATTCGAAGTGGCGACCATTTCCGGTCTGATGACCAAGTTTGAATACTGGGCTATGCCGCACAAAGATGAAAAAGTAATGCCATTCTTTGAGCAGCATAAATCGTTGTTCCGCAATCCGAAGAAATTAGCGGATGTTGTCGCCAGCCTGAACGCAGACAGCGAATATGCAGCGATCTTTGTTCCCGGTGGTCATGGTGCACTCATCGGTTTGCCAGAAAGTGAAGACGTAGCCGCCGCTCTGCAGTGGGCTATTGAAAATGACCGTTTTGTTATCTCCCTTTGCCACGGCCCGGCGGCTTTTCTGGCGCTTCGCCACGGCGATAACCCACTGAATGGTTATTCCATTTGCGCATTCCCGGACGCCGCAGACAAACAAACGCCAGAGATAGGCTATATGCCGGGTCATCTCACCTGGTACTTCGGCGAAGAACTGAAGAAAATGGGCATGAACATCATTAATGACGACATCACCGGGCGAGTACATAAGGACCGTAAACTTCTCACCGGCGACAGTCCTTTCGCAGCGAATGCGTTGGGTAAACTGGCGGCGCAGGAAATGCTGGCCGCTTACTCGAGTTAATCCCTGTTACATTGTAATGTAAGCGCATAATCAATCGCAGCCACGTTAATACTCACGACGAGGCTGCGTTTTTTCATGGTTAATTTATGGCGTACTGAAGCCCTATGTTAATTTCTTTGCGGTAACGTAATCCGGAACACATTATGCTTATTGAGATAGTGATAAGTAGCACTTCCCCCATGCAATTCGGCAATCGCTTTGACTAAAGAAAGACCAAGTCCCTGACCTACGGAATGACGCGAATTATCTCCCCGCCAAAATCTACGGAAGAGTTTTTCAGGCTCATGAATTTTCGTTCCAGGACTGGCGATATCAATATTAAGAGAACCGTTGGTATCAAGAAAACTGGTTATCTGAATACGCGATTTTTCTGGCGAATATCGAATAGCGTTAACAATAAGATTCGATAACATTCGTTGTAGTAAAATTTTATCCGCAAAGATTTGCTGATTGCACTCGACCTTAAAGCAAATCTCTTTCTCGTCTGAAAGGTATTCAAGATAGTCCAACAAATTTTCGACTTCCTTATTGAGAGAAAGCGAGTCCAGTTTCACCAAAACATTATTTTTATCTGCCCTGGCAAGAAACAGTATGTTCTCTGTTAACCGCGAAATATTTTCCAGCTCTTCAATGTTTCCGGCAATTGTTTTTTGATATTCAGCGATACTTCTGGTTTGACTGAGCGTAACCTGATTCTGACCCAGTAATGCATTAATTGGTGTTCTAAGTTCATGAGCGAGATCGTCAGCAAACTGACTTAGACGCTCAAAATCTTTGACTAAAGCATGATGCATTTTATTCAACGCCTGCCCAAGAGGTTTTAGTTCTCTCGGTAATGCGCTAACCTCAACAGGCTCCCGGTTATCGTTATAATTCAGCGCTTCCGTTACACCACTCAACTTTTTGATCTCTCGTAACCCCGTTCTGATTAACAACGGACTTAATACTGAGCACAGTATAATGGCAACAATGCAAATTATAATGCTATTAATTTTATACTGTTCAAGCATGTTATGTCTGGCTGAAGCCAATTTAGCCACAGTAACCGTTAATGATGGCGAAACTTCATCAATATTAATTCGTAAAGCATCTATCTCTGTGTCATTAATAATGCTTCTGTAAATGCCAGCTGCGCTGATTGTCTCACTAGCAGGTATGTTATTTAACATGCCATCACTGACATTTGTCCGGTTAACAATTTTATTGATGCCATCACCATGAATGAGCAAGATATCCTGACTAACATCCATCATCCGGTTAAAGTACACAGGTAACGTATCTGGATTTACCCCATCAATTAACAACTGCTTGATCTGCGCTGTCCGGTTAATGAGTGTTGTATCATCGCGCCATTTCAACTCACTTGCCAGGCCATTATAGAGAGTCCAGACAATTCCAGCGCCAGCAACAGACAGCAGCAATATAAAAAGCAAGGTTAAACGGACGGTTATAGATAATCTTTTCATTATTTTTTTACCGCTACGAATGAATAGCCCATCCCCCGGATTGTGGCGATTAGCTTTTCAGGAAAAGGATCATCAACTTTTGCGCGGAGCCTGCGAATGGCGACGTCCACCGTATTGGTATCACTATCAAAGTTGATTCCCCAAATTTCACTCGCAATAACCGTTCTGGGGATAATCTCGCCAGCTCTGGAGGCCAGTAGCCAAAGTAACTGAAACTCCTTGCGCGTCAGTGTAATACTGATATTGTCCCTGCTCACACTTTGACTAACAGAGTCCATTCTTAAGCCGCTGATTTCTAATGATGAATTCAGAGCGTGATGTTGCCTTAATTGTGCCCGAACCCTTGCCAGCAACTCAGAAAATGAAAAAGGTTTTACCAGATAATCATTTGCTCCACTGTCCAGCCCTCTGACTCTGTCATCGACAGAATCCCTTGCAGTAAGGCAAATAACAGGGGTTTGCTTTGCTGTTCTTAACGTTTGTAAGATCTGCCAGCCATCCATACCCGGAAGCATAATATCCAGAATGATCAATGCATAATCATCCTTCAGCGCAAGATAAAGCCCATCTCTGCCATCTGAAACGGCATCAATGACATAACCCGCTTCGGAAAGCCCCTGCGTTACCCATTCCTGGGTCCTTTGATTATCTTCAATAAGTAGAATCTTCATGAAAATAATATGCCATAAATCATATGTTATAGAAACAGCCTGGTTCATTACAAAATTGTAATGCTGCTGTAAGGTTACCCTGGACGTTTTTTCGCTATCCTCAAAACTCATTCACATGACAAGGATATAAACATGTTAAAGCGTTATTTAGTACTCTCCGTAGTAACGGCTGCATTTTCATTACCTTCTTTGGTCTATGCTGCACAACAAAACATTCTTAGCGTGCATATTTTGAACCAGCAAACAGGAAAACCCGCTGCCGACGTGACAGTCACTCTTGAAAAGAAAGCGGATAACGGCTGGTTACAACTTAATACCGCCAAAACAGATAAGGATGGACGAATTAAGGCACTGTGGCCCGAGCAAACTGCGACTACTGGCGATTACCGTGTCGTATTTAAAACCGGGGACTATTTCAAGAAACAAAATCTTGAAAGTTTCTTCCCTGAGATCCCCGTTGAATTTCATATTAATAAAGTGAACGAGCATTATCATGTGCCTTTGTTACTCAGCCAATATGGGTATTCAACCTATCGTGGCAGTTAATGCATAAATATGTAAAAGCAGATCTCTGCTACTGTTAGGGAGGACACTCCCTGACAGATTAACAGTAAACGGCTCTTGCTGGCTAACGACAAAAAAGTGTGATGGCTTATGAAAAAGAATCAATTTTTAAAAGAATCAGATGTTACGGCCGAGTCGGTATTCTTTATGAAGCGTCGGCAGGTGTTAAAAGCACTGGGCATCAGCGCAGCTGCATTTTCTTTGCCTCACGCTGCGCATGCCGATCTGCTTAGCTGGTTTAAAGGGAACGATCGTCCGCCCGCCCCCGCCGGAAAACCGCTGGAGTTCAGCAAGCCTGCCACCTGGCAAAATAACCTGCCACTGACGCCAGCAGATAAAGTTTCCGGTTATAACAACTTCTATGAATTCGGGCTGGATAAAGCCGATCCCGCCGCTAATGCTGGTAGCCTGAAAACCGATCCATGGACACTGAAAATCAGCGGCGAAGTGGCAAAACCATTGACCCTCGATCACGATGATTTAACCCGTCGCTTCCCGCTGGAAGAGCGTATTTATCGTATGCGCTGCGTGGAAGCGTGGTCGATGGTGGTGCCGTGGATTGGTTTTCCGCTACACAAATTGCTGGCGCTTGCCGAACCCACCAGCAATGCGAAGTATGTCGCTTTCGAAACGATTTATGCGCCGGAACAGATGCCAGGCCAGCAGGACCGCTTTATCGGCGGCGGGCTGAAATATCCTTATGTCGAAGGATTGCGTCTCGACGAAGCAATGCATCCGCTCACACTGATGACCGTAGGTGTTTATGGCAAGGCGTTACCACCGCAAAATGGCGCGCCGGTGCGACTGATTGTGCCGTGGAAATATGGCTTTAAAGGGATTAAATCGATCGTCAGTATTAAGCTGACCCGCGAGCGTCCGCCAACCACCTGGAATCTGGCAGCGCCTGACGAATACGGTTTTTACGCCAACGTTAATCCGCATGTTGATCACCCGCGCTGGTCACAGGCTACCGAACGATTTATTGGTTCAGGCGGCATTCTCGATGTTCAGCGCCAGCCAACACTACTGTTTAATGGTTACGCCGACCAGGTGGCATCGCTGTATCGTGGCCTGGATTTGCGGGAGAATTTCTGAATGCGTCTGACAGCAAAACAGGTGACATGGCTGAAAGTTAGCCTGCATCTTGCCGGATTGTTGCCGTTTCTCTGGCTGGCCTGGGCGATCAATCACGGTGGACTGGGTGCCGATCCGGTGAAAGATATTCAGCATTTTACTGGTCGCACTGCACTGAAATTTTTGCTGGCGACCTTGTTAATCACACCTCTTGCACGCTACGCAAAACAGCCGTTATTGATACGCACTCGCCGCCTGTTAGGATTATGGTGCTTTGCCTGGGCGACACTGCATTTAACCAGTTACGCATTGCTGGAGCTGGGCGTGAATAATCTGGCGTTATTAGGTAAGGAGTTAATTACCCGGCCTTATTTAACGTTAGGTATTATCAGCTGGGTAATTTTGCTTGCGTTAGCGTTCACTTCAACCCAGGCGATGCAGCGAAAACTCGGCAAACACTGGCAACAGTTGCATAACTTCGTCTATCTTGTCGCGATCCTGGCCCCAATACATTATCTGTGGTCAGTGAAGATTATTTCACCGCAGCCACTCATCTACGCTGGGCTGGCTGTACTGCTTTTAGCCTTACGGTATAAGAAGTTGCTTTCCCTTTTCAACCGGTTACGCAAGCAGGTTCACAACAAATTATCTCTATAACTTCATATTGCCAACAAAGTACGCGTTATCCCTGCCGGATGCGGCGTGAGCGCCCTATCCGGCCCACACAGATCGCATCAAGTTATGTTTCGTTTGTCATCAACCTCAAATCATCGACATAATTTATTTTATTTCAATAAGATAGGAAAATACACCTGAGAAAACTATGCTCTCGTTTCCTAAGAGTTATTGCATTTCGCCATGTGTTACAATATAACATTACACGTAATATACAATAACTCTGGAGGAAACTGTTTTGGCGATTCGTCTTCATAAACTGGCTGTTGCTTTAGGCGTCTTTATTGTTAGCGCTCCTGCCTTTTCGCATGGTCATCACTCACACGGCAAACCTTTAACAGAGATCGAACAAAAAGCTGCTAATGGTGTTTTTGATGATGCCAATGTACAAAATCGAACGCTCAGTGACTGGGATGGAGTCTGGCAATCCGTTTATCCTTTACTGCAAAGTGGCAAACTTGACCCCGTCTTTCAGAAGAAAGCGGATGCAGATAAAACTAAAACATTTGCTGAAATTAAAGATTATTATCACAAAGGTTATGCGACAGATATCGAGATGATTGGCATTGAGGACGGCATTGTTGAATTCCATAGAAATAATTCAACAACATCCTGTAAATATGATTACGATGGATACAAAATACTCACCTATAAATCAGGCAAGAAAGGCGTTCGTTACTTATTCGAATGTAAAGATCCTGAAAGCAAAGCCCCTAAATATATTCAATTTAGCGATCATATAATTGCACCACGAAAATCATCTCATTTTCACATTTTTATGGGTAATGATTCACAGCAATCTTTATTAAATGAAATGGAAAACTGGCCAACGTATTATCCCTATCAGTTGAGTAGCGAAGAAGTGGTCGAGGAAATGATGTCTCATTGATTTTTTTGCGCTGACTTCAATTATTTAACAGAACAGTGCCTGGTAGTAACGACAATAATTTACCAAGACAAATAAATAAAACAAACTCAGACACGCTCATGCTTGAGACGTGTCTTTTTTATTATGTCTGTAGAAAAAAACCGAGAAAACGGCGAACAATAAATACACAACTCACCAATACAGACTGGCAGCGCCAATGTCTCCAGGAGCAAGTCATCTGTCATGGTAAAGCTAACCAGAAATATAGGTTAATTTTGGTATTTAAACCTTTTTTACTTGTTAGTATGATACAAGGGCTTTCAAAAAAGCTGGGAAATTCAACAACTCTTGGAAATTATGGACTTTGTCCCGCGGCTTTAATCTGACGGCCGCGTTCCTTTTTTTGCTCAATTATTGACCCCTTCTCTACGCAACTTCAGTTCCCACCACCAACTTTGCGGCAGCTTTGTAGGATCAATGTCTAAAAGAATAATGGTGACCGATAAGAAAACGACTGAATAATTGCAGATTTTCGCTCGAAACCTTCCTGTCAGATCCATAGCGAATCAAGTGCTGAATGTCACAGTATCGAACAGAAAACAGTGACGATCTACCCCTTCAAGAATATTCTACGATTGTTCTGTTTAGGAAAAGCAAGGCGGGAAGTCGGGAGATAAGTCATTGATAAAGTGGCGGAGAGAGGGGGATTTGAACCCCCGGTAGAGTTGCCCCTACTCCGGTTTTCGAGACCGATGATACAGAGTCGAAAAATCAAAGAGTTAAAAATTTTTCTTGGAATAAATGTCTTAAAATCGTACACGAAAAATCAATGAATTACATAACATTAAAGAAGAATATTCCAAGCCTTCTTGAGGCTACTACCTGTTTTCAGGTGTCATTCAGACGTGATTTGCCCCAGATTGGGAAAGCACGCTTTTTTCTCAGCTATCGTCCTCTTATTTTGCCGTTACATTTCTTTTTGCACTCTAATGATTAATTTACAATAATAATATCGGTAATTATTGAGTAATAATAAATTGATTATTGCAAATGTAATTTAATTCCATCTTCGCGTTATATTCCAATCTTTAATCTCCGCATGGAACAAGTTGCATGCGTGACTATATTAAGACAACTTATAACCACCAAAACATTTGCTTTGCAAACAAAAACAGTGACCATTGACTCTAAGAAAATTCCGATCTATTGTTAGGGTCATCAAAGTTACTTAACAGTATTCCGAAATGAAAATACAAAGCAAGCTAATTGTCTTATTAAACATTATCATTGCATTTATATTATTTGAGCTTTTAGCTCAAAAATTTGGTTTGAGTACATTATTTTAAAGCAAGATAAACAATATCGGGCACTCTAGTTTTTATAATTAACAATTAAACGTCCATAAAATGTTATTTACTTTTGTTCGCTATTGTCATATCTTAATATAGTGGCTTACGCCACTCTACTTTCATCACATTTTGTACGTTTATGTACTCGCCATGAAGCTCTTTCATGGCGATTTTTTATTCTTAATCCAAGAACATACTCCCTACCTATAGCAAAATCACTTTTTGAACAAAAGAATAACGTATTTAGGTAATCATTACGAATTTACCCTATAGGTGCTACTGGCTATTCAATATCCGGTACTACTGATGTATTAACACGGTTCAGCAACACCCAATACTTTTTCCAGACTTCCAGCAACGAAGTTTCTTCCTCCGTTGCGATTTCCAGCTCAACAACAGTCTGAACGTACCAGGAACAGCCTCCTTCAGGGCTTGAAGGATATCAATGTTCGCTTCCTGTTAACTGCCGGACAAGTGCAACCAGTTCGCTTACCTGATTTTCCAGAGTGGTGATCCGGGTGTCTGCTGTTGCCAGATTTTCACGTAGCGTTGTGTTTTCCTCTTCCAGCGCGGTAACGCGATCATCTGTTTCACGGGCGACCTGAACAAGTAAGCCAGTCACGGCGGCGTAGTCAACATTCAGATAACGTGTTTCTTCACGTAATTCATTGCCGTCAACCGTTGGTCCCTGCAACTCTTCACCGTAATGAGTGAATGAGCCTACCGCTTCCGGTATTGCCTCCATTGCCTCCTGTGCAATAACACCAGCGTAAGGCATACCGTTTTCTTTAAGCGTGTAGGTGTACCCGTTCATTTTACGGATAGCTTCTGTTGCGTCACTGATAACACGAATATCGTCTTTAAGGTCGCGATCCGATGACTGATTCAGCGTTGTGCAATTAATAGCGCCATTTACATCAAACAACTGGCCTGCTGACGTTTTTTGCGCATAAAACAGGTATCCGGCAGACGTTCCAACCTCAAAAACGTTTTGTCGATCACTTGATCCCCATACTTTTGCGGCAAATGATAGTTCTGTATTACCTAAGTTCTGTAAAACAAAACGATTGCCAGTCCCTGTTTGTTTTGTAAGAGTTAAATCAACAGTTGAATTAACCTCATCCTTGTTGATAGTGAGCGCCTGCGCTTTAGCCCCGTTAACAGCACCTGTTTTGAGTTGAACCGCGCCGTCATTACCATTTAGCAGTATCTCAGCTCCGCTAAAGAAATTTTTTAGCGACAGCATCTTACTTACGCCGACTGATGAACCCAACGCCCACGCGAGAGAATTACCGGTGCTATCAAACCCACGTACAAAGCAATCCATTTTGCTATAGTCTGACGTGCTTCCAAGGACATCAATTCGCCCTCCGCCAGATTTTACCGGGTTAGATGTGGTTAATGACCTGACAGCAAGATCGGTAGATGAATTGAGATCGTCTACTGTTAGTAATTTCTTCCATTCCTGCGTCGTTCCATTTTCAATTGTTCTTCCCCAAAAACCGGAATTGCGGCCTCCGAACTGCACAGCATAATTTTTACTAAATTGAACATGAATGCCGCCAAGAACCATAGAGCCTGCCGGGCCGTTTGTACTGCCTGCAATTGGTATAAATTTATTAATGTTATCAGTATGCTGCGTGTTCCAGTCTCGTCCTGTTTTTGTAAGCAGTCCTAATGTCGTGTCGAGCGCTTCGGTTAAAGTAAGGTTTTTAAATTTAACTGCGCTACTTTCGCCAAGACTTAAGTTGTTTCGCGCATCTTCTACTGTTGTCGCACCTGTACCTCCTTGCCCAACAGCTAATGGCAACCAGCCAGTGCCATTATGACAACCCCACAAACCAGATTTGGAAACCTGTAAGCGTGGTGCGCCTGAAGAATACGTAGAATATACGTAAGTTGTTTCTTTTCCCTCTTCAACCCTTTCTGTTGATACATCTCTCTTCCATTCAGACCAGGTACCGCTACCTCCTTCATATATTCGTCTATAAGTAATTCCCGGATTATTATAAGGGTGGTACACCTGAACGCAGGAAGAAGCAGTGTTGGCTCTCGTTTGGAGCACTATTAAAGCGCCCGCCAGACCGATTGGGTAATTTAATTCTTCTGTTGCGTAAGCGCTCGTTGGTTGTTGATAGAAACCAGAATATTCACCGGTAAGGGTGTTTAGGTCAGTATTAGCAAGGCCAGCTTTTTGCTCATACATTACCCGCAAGTTCGCACGTGCTTGCTCGATAGTTCTTCCACCAGTACCACCCTGGGCTAAACCTAACGGAGACCATTGTCCAGAAGAAGAATCATAAACCCCCCAACTCCCGTTAGTATGGATTTCAAAGAAACGATCACCAGTTGGACCATACATACGAGTTGTTGATTCATTTTGACCAAAGCGGCTTAATTCATCTCTGCGGGTATGACGTATCCATTGCGGGCCAGAACTTTGGCTGTAAATGTACGAATACAATGATTTTGTATCTGAACCAACAAATAGACCGGAATATCTTTTTGTTGACACTTCTGATCTAACTATATAACCAGAAATAAGATTATCCCCGGCACTAGACGCTACTGATGGATAACCTTTCGCTGAGATGTAAATCCTGATAAATCCAATATAACCTGATGGCTCAACAGAGATATCAGTGCAGGTCATAGCAACTTCACCAAGACCAATATTGTTACCAACAACGGATTGTGCCTGGTTGCGATAATTAAGTGCGTCCGCTGCAGATTTCGCCGCGTTTGTTTCACTGGATTTAGCATTAGTTTCGCTGCTCTTTGCTGCTGCCTCGCTATTTTTCGCGTTGGTTTCTGATTTTTTGGCTGCTGTCGCGGAGTTTGCCGATGCAGTTTGTGAGGCCGCTGCCGCCTGTGCGCTGTTATCCGCATTCGTCTCAGACGTTTTTGCGGCCTTCGCGGAATTTCCTGCCGCCGTTGCCGAAGAGGCTGCACTACTGGCGCTCGAGGCTGCGCTCGTTTCTGATGATTTCGCTGCCTCTTTTGAGGCCGCCGCATCCCGGGCTGAGGTGGCAGCTTCTGACGCTTTCGTGGTCGCGGTGGATGCAGAAGTGGCTGCAGATTTTTGTGACGCTGCAGCATTCGTTTCTGACGTTTTCGCCGCACCGGCACTGGTAGCCGCCGCGCTTTTTGAGGACTCTGCAGCGGCAGCACTTTTTGATGCTTCAGTAGCCTTTGTTGATGCCGTTCCTGCGCTGGAAGACGCTGACTGAGCCGACGTCGCGGCCTGCCCGGCTGATGTGCTGGCTGCACGTGCTGAGCCTGCAGCATCAGTCGCATGGGTTGCCGCCTCACGGGCTGATGTGCCGGCATCGCTGGCTGACTTCTTCGCGGCTGCCGTGTTCTGTGCCACTGCGGACGCGTTACGCGCCACCTCTTCCACCATCAGTTCAAAGCGGCGCAGTGCCTCCGGACGGGCATCATCCTCCGTCATGGCACCGAGAAAATCATTCAGCGTACCCGGTTGTGAGTCTTCATACACGGTGATGGTCCCGGCATGCGATGGCGGGAAGCCTTCCACCATCAGAATAACGCTGTACTGACCGTACTCAACGTCCATGCTGTAACGCCCGGCTTCATCCGGATTTTCTGAGGCCACCGTGTTCACCACCACCGTGGTGCTGTTACGTTTTGCTTTCAGCTGGATTGTGCAGTTCTGTACCGGTTTACCTGCACCGTCTTTCAGTACACCTGAAATCTTTACTGCCATATTCACCCCACAAAAAAGCCCGCCTGAACCGGCGGGCTGTCATAACACTGTGTTACCTGGCTAATCAGAATTTATAACCGACACCCACGATGAAACCGTCAGTGCGCCAGTCACCACTGCCGGAGCCTTCATAAGCAATATCAATGGCCACGGATTCGGTCGGGTTAAACTGCACGCCAGCCCCCCACGCCAGAGACGTGTTGCTGCGGCGACCGTCATCACTTCCGGTCAGCACTTCGTGCGTTTTCCCCTTGTTGTCAGTTACGCGGAGATAATCCCCGGAGAAAGTCGAAACACGGCTGTAAGCCACACCCGCCATCGCATACGCGCTGAACCATTCATTCACGCGCACAGACGGCCCCGCCATCACGCTGAACCAGCGGTTACGCACGGAATCTTCATGCCAGCGGGTATCGCTGTAATGAGTCAGCTGGCGATTCTTGTCTTCTGCATAGCTGAATGACGTCACCATCCCCAGCGTGTCCGTAAACTCATAGCGGTATTTCACGTTAATCCCGTTAAGATCATCGCTGCCGGGAACGTTCGTCGAGGCATGAAGATACCCCGCGCTCAGCGTGGACTGATGTTCAGACGCCCATGCAGGCGCACCGGATACGACCAGACAGATGGCTGCGGACAAAATGGCTGCACAAACTTTACGCATAATTACCTCTCGCTTTTCTGCAATAAAAAAGGCGTCATTCCTGACGCCCTTTATTGGGGTTATAACAATTTCAACGAATACTGATGCCGGAAGCAGCCTTTTTGGTCACAATCACCGTACAGTCGGTGATATTGCCTGCCCCCTGATTGCCTTTCTGGAAAATCTTAAACTCCAGAGTGACGCTTCCCCTGCCACTCGGCATATCAATAACCGCACTGTAACTACCGGGAATGGCCCCTTTAGTTTCTCTGGATGCGATTAATACGCCGTTTTTGCGAACTTCAAAACCATACCCCGTGTACCTTGTACCTCCCGGGTTATCACCACTTCCCGGATCATCATACGCTATACCGTTAAAGATAATGGGCGGAATAATGATTTGACGGTCAAAGTTATGATCATCGCTGATGGTGACTGTAACCGTCCCGTCTGGTGTTTCCGTGTTACCCCACGTACCAGCCTTTTTCGGGAATGATTTGGATACTGTTTTAACAAAATCACCTCTGACCTGATTCGCCTCCAGCATGCCCTTAATCGTACAGTTTTCATTTATCGTGACGTTGTTGAGCGTCCCGGAGTTCGCATTCACACTGCCACTGATATCCGCATTTTTAGCGGTCAGCTTTCCGTCTGATGTCAGGGAAAATACCGGAGGACTGCCACCGCTGGTAATGGTGGGGGCCGTCAGGCGTTTCAGGAACACGTCGTTCATGAATATCTGGTTGCCCTGCGCCACAAACATCGGCGTTTCATTCCCGTTTGCCGGGTCAATAAACGCGATACGGTTAGCAGCAACCAGAAACTGGCTCAGTTTGCCTTCCTCTGTATCCTCCATGCTGAGGCCAAGCCCCGCGACATAATGCTTACCGTCTTCGGTCTGCTCAATTTTGACGCCCCACATGGCATTCCATTTATCGTTGGCGTCTTTCCACTCTTTCGAAAACTCCTCCAGTCTGCTGGCGTTATCCTCCGTCAGGTCGACTTTTTCCAGCAGCTCCTTGCCGAGATGGGATTCGGTTATCTGGCCTTTGAAAAAATCCAGGTAACCTTCCGCATCATCGCTCGCCCGACCGACGGCCTCCACAAATGCCGATTTGCCAACGGTGTTCACACTGCGGATATAAAAGTAATAATCATGGCCCGGTTTGATATTGATACTGGCGGCTATCCAGTACAGCGCCGTACCAAGATAGCGGGCTGTGGTTTCAACCTGCCTGATATCGGTAATCCGCTTTTCCGAGAACCAGAACTCAAACTGTACCGTCGGGTCATAAACGGCAAGATGCGGCGTGGCGGTTATCTGAAAATAGCCCGGCGTCAGCTCAATCCGCGACGGCGCTGCCGGGGCGGCAATCCGGAACGATACCGACGCCGGATCGCCCTGCTGTCCCCACGCATTTACCGCCCGGACTGTCAGCGTGTACCGCCCCAGCGCCAGTTGCGTGAAGCGGTATGTGGTTTCCGTCGTCCGGGCCGTGCTGACCAGCCGCTCACTGCCGTCATCCGCTGCCACGGTCAGGCGAAGCAGGAAGCTCACCCCCTTCACCACCTTCGGTGTGTCCCAGCGCGCCAGCACCTGATATTCCCCGCTGTCTGCGGTGACTTCTGCGGTCAGGTGCTGCACCGCTGGCGGCGTGACACCATTTACCGTGCCGCTCTGGTCGCCGTCAAAGTGCGCCCCGTTATCCACGATGGCCTCTTTTTCCGGTACATGCTGCACGGCGGTGATGGCATACGTGCCGTCGTCGTTCTCACGGATACTCACGCAGCGGAACAGGCGCTGGCGCAACGTCGGCAGCTTCAGCCCCCATACGCTGTATTCAGCAACGCCGTCAGGAACACGGCTCACTTTCACCTTCACGCCGTCGGTGACGGACTGAACCTCCACGCTTACCGGATTGCCACTTCCGTCAACCAGGCTTATCAGCGTGGTACCGAAGGATGGCAGCGTGATTTCACGGTCGAGCGTCAGCGTCCGGGTCTGGTGGTTCACCGCCAGCACGCGCCCGCCGGTGCTGATACCGGCATAGTCATCATCGCAGATTTCAATGACATCGCCCGGTACATGGCGAAGCCCTTCAGCACCCACGCTGAAGTCCACGGTCTGCGTTTCCAGCAGCTCCGTTTTAATCAGCCACAGCCCGGCGCGGTGTGCCTGCCCCCGGCTGGTACAGCCAAAGGCATCCATCTTCGTGACATTACGACCGTAACGGGCAATGGCCTGCGTATCTTCAACAAGCTCTGTCGCCGTCTCCCAGCCGTTGTTCGGGTCAATCCAGTTCACCTCAACGGCATTATGGCGGTCCTTCAGGGCGCTGAAGCTGTAGCGGAACGGCGCGCCATCATCCGGCATCACCACATTACTGCGGTTATAGGTCCATACCTTATCTGATGGTCGGTCCTGCACGAACGTCAGCGTCTGCCCGTTCCATACCGGCATACAGCGCATCGCCGAGCAGAAATCACTGAGCACATCCCACGCCTTACGCTGTGTGGTCAGCCAGGCATTACAGGTGATGCGCGGCTCCGTGCCGCCAAAACCATTCGGTACCAACTGGTCGCAGTACTGGCCGATAACGTACAGCGTCCATTTGTCCACATCTGCCGCACCAAGACGTTTCCCCATGCCGTAGCGCGGATGGGTCAGCATATCCCACAGACACCAGGCCATGTTGTTGCTGTATGCCGGTTTTAACGTTCCGTCCCAGATACCACTGTATTGCCGCGTCTGCGGGTTATAGTTCGACGGCACCTGCAGAATGCGCCCGCGAAGATGATAATTACGGCTCACCTGCTGGCTGCCGAACTGCTCCGAGTCCACCTGCACGCCGACCAGTGCCGTGTTCGGGTAGCACTGTTTCACATCGATGATTTCGGTGTATGACGACCAGAGCGTTTTGTTCTGCAGCTGGTCTGTGGTGCTGTCCGGCGTCATCCTGCGCATCCGGATATTAAACGGGCGCGGCGGCAGGTTATCCACCACCACCGAGGCCAGATACTGCGAGGTGGTTTTGCCCTTAATGGTGATGTCTTTTTCCGTCACCCAGCCACCATTACGCTGTATCTGAACCAGCAGGCGAACTTCCGACGGATTCCGGTCCCCCTTTGAGGTGGTTTCCACCAGTGCCTGCACACCGAAGGTAAAGCGCAGTCGGTCGATGTTTGCCGACGTGATGGTGCGGGTGATCGGCGTGTCGTATTTCACTTCCGTACCCAGCACCGTCTCGGAGCCGGAGGATTCAAATCCCTCCGGCGGAGTCTGCTCCTGCTCACCAGCCCGGAACACCACCGTGACACCGGCGATGTTGGTATTCCCCTCACTGTCCAGCACCGGCGTACTGTTCAGCAGCACGCTTTTTAATCCATCCACCGGACCTTCAACCGGACCTTCGCTGATGGCATCAATCACACTCAGCAACTGCGTGGACTTCAGGTTGTCCTTCGCTTCGCGCGGGGTATGCCCCTTACTGCTGCCTTTACCCATTCCTCACGCTCCATAAACGACAAAACCGCCCGGAGGCGGTTTCACATAAAACATTTTTCATCAGCGACCAATCACCACAACCTGACCACCATCACCTTCATCTGCCGTGCTGATCTCCTGAGATACCACCCGCGACCCCACACGCATTTCACCGTACAGAACGGGCAGAACATTGCCCTGGGCAACCATGTTATCCAGTGACGAGAAATACGTGTTCTGTTTGCCGTTATCTGTACTGGCTGCCGTGGGCGTCCTGGCTTTCGGTGCCAGCATCTGCGCCACACCACCCAGGATCATACTGGCCCCTGCTGCATACATACCCGATACAGCCGCGGCCCCCAGCCAGCCCACAGGGTTCCACCATGCCACCGCAATCAGCGCCGCACCCAGCACCGCCTGAAACACACCGCCACTTTTGGCCCCCTCCAGACGCGGAACGATGTGGATCACGGCACCATTTGCCAGCGGCTCATTAAGACGGGCAGACAATTCGGTTTCACCTGCATCACGCCCGGCAATCCGTACCTGATACCAGCCGTCACTCAGTTTCTGACGAAACGCCGGGATCTGCATGGCCAGCGCCCGGATGGCTTCGGCCCCCGTTTTCACACGAAGGTCGATGCGGCGGCCAAATCGTTGTAAATTCCCGTAAAGGCAGATGCGTGCCATGCCCGGTGACGCCAGAGGGAGTGTGTGCGTCGCTGCCATTTGTCGGTATACCTCTCTCGTTTGCTCAGTTGTTCAGGAATATGGTGCAGCAGCTCGCCGTCGCCGCAGTAAATGGCGGCATGATTCGGCACCGATGAACCAAAACAGCACAGCAGCACATCGCCCGGCTGCGCCTCTGTCAGTGCGACACGGTAAAAACCAGTCGCCTCCATATTGTCAAGATAGAGATTCTGGCCGTTACGCCACCAGTCATCCCCGCGATAAAAATCCGGCATCTCAATTTCCGCCAGATGGTATGCATCCCGGAACAGCGTGTAACAGTCCGTCACCCCGTGCTCAAAGCGCCGCCCGGTAAGATGTGGCACACAGCGGAACTTGTGAATCGCCCCCCGGCAGACCAGCCACCACGGCAAATCACTCTGCACCTGCAGCCGCCTGTCGACCTCACTCAGCCAGGGCAGACCACCGGGGTGGCTGTGGACCAGTGCCACAACCTCCCCCTGCATCTCTGCCTGCAGCCAGTCCTCCGGCGACATCCGGAAATACGCCTCCGGCTCACCGGAGATATTCACGCAGGGAAAATATCTGTCCCCCTCCGGCGTTCTCACCACGAAGCCGCACGACTCCGCTGGCGCACATCGCCGGGCGTGCGCCAGAATCGCTGATTCTGTCTCTGTCATGGGTTTACTGCGAAAGTTTGTTAATGGAAAGGTAGCCGCCAAAATTGCCGACGTTATTGCGGAACTTGCAACCACTCAGGCATTTGCTGCATTTATCCTTCGTGATATCGGACGTTGGCTGGTCATATTCATCCGCGACCGCCGGGCCATCATAACCGCACTCATCGCCGCGGTAGATCCAGGTGCAGGTGTTGGCCAGCATGATGCGCCCCGGAAAAACAGCACCATCCGTTTCCGTCGGTGTGGACAGCACAAAAGAGGCACTGACCGCGCTCAGTTCGCTGCACTGTTCGATGCGCCAGCGGCTGATCACCTCCTGCTCCGGATCGGCGTCACTGTTTCCGTTGACGAAGTTCACCGCATCCAGAAAACGGGCGTAAACCTTACGCCGGACCACCGTTCCGCCGACCAGACTCTGCAGATCTTCCGCCATCCCGGTGACCATGCCGTACAGATTAGAGACTTTAAGCGTTGGCCTTGCACTGGCTCCTTTGCCGTTCATCTCAAATCCGCTTCCCTGAATGGGATAAGCCTGATACTGCCGCCCCTGCCAGGTGACTGGTTCACCTTTTTCGTTCTGCTCATTACAGAAGAAATAACGATCTCCGCCGACTTCTGTCAGATCAATTTCCCAGAGCACGACCAGCGCGGATTGCTCCGTTTTAGTGCACTCATTGAGTGTTTCCTGCTGTATATCCTGCATCAGTGAGTGACCTCTTCAAAGGTACAGTTAAAATCGGTATACATGGTATTATCCGAAATGCTCCACTCCCTGCAGACAACCCGGACAGTCCTGTTGTGTTTTGGCGGACGCCACAAAAAAGCACGAATCCCGGCATGACGGGATAAAAAACTGTCCAGCGCGGCACGGGAATATTCATCTGTGACACGAAATACCGGTTTAAACGTTTTCAGATCCGCATTCAGACCACCAGCCCGTCGCTGTTCATATCCGTCACCAAACTTTACCGTAATAACTGATGGCTTTCGTGTCGTCTCCATCCCCTCACGGGGGATCCAGTTAAAAACTTCAGGCTCAGGCACTGTACAATCCTCCATCCCGACGCGATGACTGCATAATTGACACAACCCTGCTGTCGATCAGATCCACCAGTCCCCTGGCTGAGCGCGCATCTATCTCGCCATTGCTCCCTTGATTCTGAATGCTGATGTGATACACGGGAGAGTAAACAAATCCACCGCCACCATTCACATTTCCAATGGCCCTGACCCCAAGAGAGCCGTCCGCTGCCCGTGTCAGTGGCATGATTGCTTCAGGCCCGGCCTCGCCCATCAACCCGGCACCTTTCGCAAAAGCAAAATACGTCGGTGTATCCACAATAGTGTTACTGTAAGCACTCAGATTTGCCGATGTGTAAACACCACCTTTTGCGTTTGCCACTGCCCCCGAAATCCATCCGCCGACCGTACCAAGCCACCCTCCGGCACCGGAGAGTGATTTCAGTCCGTTAACAATGGCTGCATTCATCAGAATTTTTGAAACTTCCCGGAGAACTGAACTCCCCCAGTTCCTCCAGTCCACAACATTCCCGGCCAGTGCATCGGAAATATTTGATACCAGCCCGTCCATCGTGGAAACGACAGCATCTGCCGCCTGTGAAGCATAATCGGTGGCACTGTCTGCCCAGTTGGTCAGTCCCTCCTGGAGTCCGGCATTCCAGTTATTACGTAAAGCATCGGCCTTTGCATAATAATCCTGCTGATCGCTGAGACGCTCTTCCAGATATTTTTTATTCAGTTCTTTCTCCTGTTTCCACAGAGCTTCTTCAATTTCTCCGGCCTGATACTGTCTCAGCAACTCGTTATTTTTCTGCTCAAACGCCTGCCGGATACTCCACATTTCCTGGAGTCGTTCACGCATCCGTGAGCCTTCACCATATCCCAGCAACTGCGCTTCGTCAGATGCCCGGGCACTGGCATTACTGTCCGCCAGACTGCTCTCATACGCAGCAAGCTGCTCACGAATCTTTTTCTGGTCGATGAGTGCTGCATTCTGCAAAAGCGTTTTTTTCTGCGCTTCTGACAGGGTTGATAATTCGCCCTGACTGACCTGATATTTCATCTTAGCCAGTTCAGTATTCTGCCCTGCCAGTGCTATTTGTTCTTTTTGCTGTTTAATCAGCCGTTTATAAATATCTTCTGTTTTTTCCGCTTCGGTCTTTTTATGCGCTTTGGGTTTATTTGCCTGGTTATTTCGCCAGGCATCCAGTGAGTTATTGATATAATTCTGTCTGGCTGTCTGATACGCCTCTCCCACAAAGCCGAGATCATCCGCAGCATAACCCAGGCGGGCACGCTCACGGGCTTCCCCCTTCAGGCGGGACAGAGCCAGTTCGCGCTCACTGTTATTCAGTGCGGTCTGCTGTTTATCATCCAGGGTTGCCTGTGGTAGCCGTAACGGTACATTCACCAGCCCCTGTCGCTGCTGAAGTAATTCATTACCGAGCCCGAGAAGGCGATTAAACTCGGTATGCTGCCCATTCATGATCAACAGGGACTGATACGCTTTGTTTTGTTCCGCGGCCTGTTGACGGATCAACGCCACCCGTCGCTCCTCCAGCCCGGCAAGCACATCCTGAATGGATTGCGCTTTGCCCTGCATTTGTGTGAGACGGGACTGTTCAACTGCCAGTTGATTTGTTGCTTCTGCAAGCCCTTCTGTGACAGTTTTTACCGACGTCATGTGGTTAATCATAAAACCGTTATCGGTTGTCCAGCCCGGGTTTGCCAGCACATACTGATAGCCAGCAATTTTTTCCTGTAAGGATTTAATCTTACTTTTCTGCTCGTCAATTAACCTGTTTTGCTCATCAAGTGCCTGCCGCGTCTTTTCCTCATTATCTGACGCTTCAGGAAGCGACATTGCCGACGTTTTCTGGCGAATTTCGTCGATTGTTGCGGCATACTGGCGTGCAGATTCTCTGGCCTGCTCCTGATTCTGATACATCGTGTACCAGGCCGTCGCCCCCAGCATGACGAGTCCCGGCACACCACCAACCAACCCCAGCGCACCACTTAACAGACGACTCCCCACTGACGTGACAGTATTCAGCGTTGTCTGTGCCGCTGTTCTGGCCGCAATATTACGGGTAAGTGACGCCTGGGCAGCTGTCAGCTTCGCTTCTGCTGCGGCCTGCCTTTCGGTACCGCGAGCAGCAACAACCGCCTGTTGCGCACGATAAACCGCCGCACGCGCCCTGGCGGTTGCTATCTGTGTCCCCCGAAGTTGCACTTCAGCAAGAGCCACTTCGTTTCTGGCTGCAGTAATTAATCCGGCAGTTGCAGATCCAGCAGACGACGCCATATTGCCAAAATATCGGGCTACCCCGACGGCAACCAGAGCACCAGCAGCGGTTGCCACGGTGTCAATATTGCCTGCAATACCATTCAGCACACCGGAGAGCGTCTTCGTCACTCCGCTTGCCTCGTTCGCACCACCAACCCAGGCCATAAAGGCGTTTTCAACTTTGGTTGCAGAGGATGAAACCGTATCAGGCATTGCTGCATATTCATCACGCAACGCCCCAAGCTGACTAATCAGTGCAGGAACAACCTTATCGGCGGTCAGTTTTCCGTTATCCGCCATGGCCTTCAGATCCTTACGGGCAACCCCCATTCCCGCAGCCAGCGCACGAATAACACGATCGCCGTTCTCATTCACCGAGTTAAACTCTTCACCGCGCAGCACTCCCTGCGCCAGTGCCTGACTGAACTGCGTGATCACCGAACTGGCTTCTGCTGTACTGGCACCGGATAATTTCAGGCCCGTGGAGATCGCCTCGGTGACTTTCAGTACCTCCTCAGAACTGTAACCATACTCCCGCATGGAAGCTGCAGAACGGGCAAAAAGGCTGGCGTTATCAGAAAACGCCGTCCCCGTTCTCTGGCTGATCGCCATTAATTCACGCTGTGATGACTGAAAATCATCACTGGACTGTGAGGCCTGCTTCAGACGGGCATTTACTGAATTCCACTCATCGGCGAGAGAAATAAGATGACCGGTAGCAAAAGCCCCGGCAAATGCCCCCGCCATGTTCAGTGCCGAAGATTTAGCTGTATTTATCTGATCCGTCACTTCTGCCAGTGCACGCCGCATTTCACGGGATGCAGCAGCGGACTGTCGGCCTCCGTTCTGCATGGTACGGTAGTAATCCTGCCCCATACGCGAAGCCCGGGAGATCTCTGACTGGAATGACCGGGAATTTGCCGAGATTTTAATAATCAGTTCACGTAATGTCGCCACACTCATTCTCCGGACGAAAAAAAACCGCCGAAGCGGTTATGTTGACTCACTGAGACACTATTAAAAGCGCGTTTTCCAGTCCAGCAAATGGATCTGATACGCCTTCTGTCTGCTCCTTCTCCCACTGAAGAAGCGCATCATTCAGTGGCACTTTGACCCCCTGCGCACCGTAAACAGCTGAAACAATCTGGGCAGCCCGGATATCAGCCCGTTCGTCCCCCAGCGGGCTGAACCTGTCAAATTCTGCCCACATCATGATTTCTGATGCGGACATTTCCCGGCGTAACTCTGACAATGTGCGCCCCATCCTGAGCGCCAGCATCATCAGAAAACGCATCCCCGGAAGCGCTACTTTTTTTTAACCTCGCCGGCATCACTGATTAGTTCCAGAGACTGCCGAAGAAGCCGCGCATGCACCGGGCCATACACGGCAATCACCTGTTCACGATCATCCTCTGAAAATACAGGTTGCAGTCCGGTATCACACAGAACATCGATGAACAGTTCAACATCCGCTTCCAGATTTCGGCGGGCGCGCTCCGCAACGGATAACGGTGTCTCATCATCTTTTGCTTTAACGATCTCCTGCCAGCGCAACCAGGCTTCTGCAGAAGGTTCCCGTAATACAACCGTTGCCCCTTCCCATTCAGGCACATCAACAGTTTTATGGCGAAACCCCGACATCGTTGCCAGTGCCAGATTGCGGATATTTTTAGTCATCACATCTATCCTCATTAACTGACGGTAACAGTGCAGGAAGTGGAGGTCACCTTGTTAACAGGGCTTGCTGAATCAGAAATCTCGCAGGTATACGCACCGGCATCACCTGATGCTGCTGATGCCTTACTGAATGTTGCCGCCGTCTGTCCGGAAACAGGAGAACTACCTTTCTTCCAGACATAAGAATAAGGCGGCACACCACCGGCAGCCTCAACCACCATTTCGAGTTTCGCTCCGGCAGAAACCTGCAGCGTGCTGTTTAAATCGACCTTCACTTTCAGCGGCTCTGTCGTCAGCACAGGTTTACCTTTCAGGCGCAGGGAAAACGTTGCAGCCACAACACCATTAGTTCCTGCAGACCAGGTATGCTGACGCACCTCTGCCATAAAGGTAAATCCGTTGCCTGACGGAAAAATAACTTTAAAGCCATACGTGGTGTCATTGTCATAGGCACTGCGCAACGCGTTCTGGGCAGCATTGAGGTAAAAGTTGCCTGACATGGAAATCTCTGACGCGGCACCAAGGCCGTTAATATTTTCCTGCTCAACAGAACACAGCGTGGTGACATCAATATCCTGCTTTTGTCCTGCGGTAAACTGCACCTCTTTGATTGTACAGCTCAGGCCAAGATAGCTGGCAGAATCCAGGGTTTCTGCTGTTACCGGTGCAGACGAAATCATAATTTTCGTCAGTTGCGAACGCTCAAAATTAGAGGACATACTCGTCTCCTGAAAATAAAAAACCCGCCAGCGGCGGGTGGGTAAAATCATTAACGACCTCAGGCTATTACCTGAAATTCAAGCGTGGCTCTGCTCAGACGGGAATCAGGATCATAACCCTGAGTTTTAGAAATAACGGAGGGTGCAAGTTGCCTTACCGCATCAAGCGCCTGCTCACGGATATCATCTGCGTCATCAGGTACTGTTGCCCAGACATCGATCTGCACGGTAATTCTGGATTCAGCCTGACCATCAAGCACATCAGACGCAGTGTCAGACACCACAGAAAATACCAGCCATGGCGGAGATACCGCAGGCTTTCCCTCCGTCAGCGGGACCACATAAGGATAAACCTGTCCTCCGGCCAGTTGAGACAGCAGGGAATACAGTGTGGTCTCTCTCATTTACTTAAGACCTCATCAATAGCCTGATTCATTCGCTGTATGGCAATCTGTGCTGCCAGTTCCTCTGTCGTATCGAAAGCCGGGCGAATGAACGGATGCGCGGGCATGTTTATCGTTCCCAGCTCCACAAAGCGCCAGTAAAACGCATTTCGGGGATCACTGGCTTTCATGCTGTTATCACTGTTTCCGGTTCGCAGGTTCCGTCCACGAATGTGGACACCCGAGATAATTTCCCCCCGACGCTTTGAACGCTGAGTGAGAACAACCACATTTTTCTTCAGTTTCCCGGTTCGCTCCGGCGCACGTTCAACAACTGCATCCCGCATAACTTCAGCACCGGCACGGGTGGCATCGCGCAGAACCTTATTGTTTTCTGCCCTGCTGAGCGTCTCCAAATCCCGTGCAATATCCGCCAGGCCGGAAAAATCAAGACTGAAATCCATCACACATTCCCCTTCAGGCTGCAGAGTATTTCAAGCCGGGTAGCGCGTGCATCCGGTATTGGTGGACCTTCTATACCCAGAATGGCCCCTTTAAATGCACCGGTCAGCACTTTCAGACGTGAAGTCGCTGTCACATCGCGCCGGAATCTCATCCAGACTCTGACCGTAGCCTGAGCGGTTTCTGCTCCGCCTGAGATTATCTCCCTCCCGCTGATACCCTTAACTTCTGCCCATACGGTAGCTCCCTCCGTCACCGTCTCCACCGGATGCCCTGACGGAGAGCGGGCGGTGGTGACATTCAGAATAACCACACGATCACGTAATCTTCCTGCCTGCATGAATCCTCCTATGTTCCGGGATGAAATCGATACATCCGCAGTCCGGTATAGAAAAAATCAGGCACTGCATCCTGCATTTCCCTGTTCTCGTACCAGTAGCCAACCAGTTGCATAAGACGCAGTTTTATCAGAGGTGTTATTACAAGCCCGGTCGTATCCTGCTCAGAAACAGTTTCATCGTAAAGCGTCCGGTTTAAAAACTTTTCAGCCTCTTCCCTGGCAGCAGCCAGATACATCATAAGAAGAGAATTCTCCTGTTCATTGTCATCATCAATCCGGCACTGAACACGAAGCTCTTCCAGAGTGGGCATCATTTGGGCAACCTCTATGAATGCTGTTTTTTAGACTTATCAGCCCCCCGCGCAACAGGTGTTCTCTTATCAGAGACAATCCCAGCTGCAGTGGCAATTTCGCGTACCCGTTCGGGTAATTCTTTATCTTCATACTCACCGGCCCGAATAATCTCAACACGCATACCGTCCGGTGACCATTTCAGATCTTGTTTCAGGATCATGATTCTTTCACCTGTCAGAACAGGGGGCGCACTTCTGCGCCCCCTGAATGATTACGCCGCTGCAATCTTCAGCAGTTTGATGGCCTGCGAATCGACCAGCATGCCGCCGGTGCGCTTGGTGGTATAAAAACCGACAAACGGTTTATTGGTGTACGGGTCACGCAGAATGCGGGTACCGATACGGTCAACGATGGTGTAACCCCGTTTGAAGTTACCAAATGCAATGGCTTTCGCATCAGCGGCAATATCCGGCATCTGTTCGTTTTCAGCGATAGCGTAACCCGCCAGAGAGGACGGCTGCCCCAGCTCCAGCCCCGGACGCCACAGATAGTTACCCTCACTGTCTTTCAGCAGACGGATGGCAAACAGACTGTTGTTGTTCATCATGAACTTCGCGCCAGTGCGGTGTGCCTTACGCAGCGTGTAAATCAGTTTGATAATGGCATCTGCGGTCACCGCCGTCGCTTCGCCGGATACAATATGCTGAAGTTTGCCGAACGCCCGGACCTTGTCTGTTTCATCCGTGGACTCATACGCCAGGAACCCTTTCGGCTTCTTGGTACCATCGCCGGTGGTAAAGGCAATTTCTTCCTGTTCGGCAAATTCGGTTGCCAGCTCGCTGTTGATCCATGCTTCCACGTTGAAAAAGGCATCATCCAGCATTTTCTGGGTGGCCTGCGGGTTACCGTAGATTTCCCCCATGAAAGGTTCAATCAGGCCCAGTTTTGAGGTGGCAGTCTGGGAGCGCGCGTCAGTCTCGCCAACCCATCCGGAAGCCGTGCCGCCCAGATTCACCAGTTTTTTGTAGTCGGAACCACCAACGCTGATCACCGTGGCTTCCTGGCGCATCACCACTTCATCTTTCAGCAGGGTGAGAATGTTGCGATCCAGTGCTTCCGGCACGGCATAGCCGCCGTCTTCATCGGTGCCCACCTGTAATGCCTTGCGCTCCAGATCGCGCAGACCATCTTCACGGCCTTTACGCAGGAAGCCCACAAACGCTTCTTTATGCTCGGTGGCCAGTTTATTTTGCGCACCACCTGCCGGACGTTTCAGCTCAAGCAGCTCTTTTTCAAGATCGCTTTTGAGGTTTTCCAGCTCGCTGAGTTTCCCGTTCAGGGTTTCCACCTGCCCGGCAAGTTTGCCTTTTTCCTGCTCAATCGCATCCACGCGCTTGTCGTTCTTTGCTTTGAAGTCGTCAAACTTCTGCTGCAGCTCCTGCGCGACCTGTTCGACATCTTTAATATCAACCGCCATCGTATTTCTCCTGATTAGAAGTTTAGATTTTTCAGTGCATTCAGTGCAGAGCCCACATCCTCAGCGTCGCGCAGGGACAGTGCGCCATAGCCCCCGGCCATGAATGCTTTGGCCTGGGTACGGGAGAGTCCGACATCACGCAGGACTCTTTCGATTTTTTTCTGTTCGGGGATTTCCCCGCGGGCCAGTGCGTTCTTGACGTCGCTGATCCGCGCCTCGTCGTTAGACGGGAACGTCACCAGGCTGACTTCCCAGAGGTCGATTTCTTTCAGCAGAAAGGCTTCTTTGCTCCGGTCGTATTCCCAGTCTTTCAGGACGTACCCAATAGAAAGGCCGGTTAACGAACCGGCCTTCATGTGTGCATGTGCGCGTTTTGCGAGGGGATCATCATCAATAAGCAACCGTCCCCTGACGTAAAGCCCGACATCGTCTTCCTTCATTTCGGTGTAAACACCGATGGGTTCATCCATGCGGTGCTGCCAGAGCAGCGCAGGTAACGCTTTTCTGTCACTCCACGCCCGCAGTGAAGCAGCAAATGCCCCGGACATCACCACATCATCGTGGCTGTCCTTTACACCAAAGACGGAGCCATACCCTTCAAACTCACCGGAGTCACTGACAGATTTCAGACTCAGCGGTACATCAAGACGTTGTTTCGTCTGCATTGGCGTTATCCTTCTGCTTACCGGCTTTACTGCCATCGGATGGTTTCGTGGTCATGTTCATCGGTGTGAGATAGACATCCCCACCGGGACGCGGATTCATATCTTCCAGGTCGCGGCAGTCATTGGGAGAGTAAATTCCCCAGTTGATCCCGGTGGCGTAGGCTTCAAAACGGGACTTCATATCCCCGCGCAGTAACGCCCCGGCGTTAAATTTGGCGTAATAAACGCCCTGCTTACTTTTTCGTACCAGTCCGGTGTTGATCCGC